>SIAF01000079.1 GCA_009691905.1 Planctomycetaceae bacterium
GCCATTCCTGCATGATACCCCTCCGTGAGACCTCGGTGATTAGACGCTGAGGGTCAAGAGGCTGGCGCAAATGCCGTGCCGTCGGTTGCGGAATTTCCCGTTCCGGCGAATTTTCTTGTGTATAAGGATGAGAGCGGAGCTTGGGAACGCCGCATGTGAAGCTCCGCTTCACGCGAGCGACAGCGTGTCCGTCTGCCGGGTGTAACCGATCGCTGTGCCGAGTGTCGATGCGAAGCAGAGTTTCGAAAACGGCGTCCCCAAGCGGAGCTTCGGAACGAGGGGCACTTCTGCCTTCACATCTGGGGCCCTGCCTGATCATTTCCTGACGACGACGTCGTGCAGATTGAGCACGACGCGGGCCACGCTGATCCAGACGGCCAATTCGACGACGCTGGTCGCGGCAGGCAACGGGTGCCGCCCGATGGACAGCAATTCCAACGCGGCGTGTGGATCGGCCTGATAAATCGCGGCATGCCGCTCGAGCAGGTTTTCCAGGACGGCCTGTTCGGCAGGTTGCGGCGGGCGCGACAGGACTTCGCGATACAACCAGCCCAGACGCTCGTCGGCCGTGACACCGCTTTGCTGCAGCGCGCGCTGCGCCAAAGCGCGGGCCGCCTCGACGAATGTCGGATCGTTGAGCAACGTCAGGGCCTGCATCGGGGTGTTCGAGCGAGGGCGGTCGGCCGCGCACTCGTCGCGGCTGGGAGCGTCGAAGGCCAGCAGCATGGGGTGCAGAAACTGCCGCTGCCAGTGGGTGTACAGCCCGCGGCGGTACAAATTTTCGTCGCGGCTCTCGATCCAGACGCGCGGCAGCCGGTCGACCTCTTTCATATGCATCCAGTAGTTGTCCGGCTGGTAGGGCCTGACGCTTTTGCCGCCGATGCGGGCCGCCAACAAGCCGCTGACCGCCAGCGCGTTGTCGCGAATCAGTTCGGCTTCGAGTCGGAACTGCGACTGGTGCGACAACCAGCGGTTTTCGGGATCGCGCTCGCGGGCCTCGGCCGAGGCGATCGATGACTGACGATACGTCGCTGAAGTGACGATCAGCCGGATGACGTGCTTGACGTCCCAGCCGGAATCGATCAGGCGGCCCGCCAGCCAATCCAGCAGTTCGGGATGTGTGGGCCACGCTCCCTGGGAACCCAGGTCGTCGACGTTGCGCGACAGGGCCGCCCCGAAGTACAGCTTCCACAACCGATTGACCAGGACCCGCGCCGTCAGCGGATTCCCGCGCGACACCAGCCACCGCGCCAGGTCGAGTCGCGTCGGTCGACCGCTGAGGGCCTCAAGCGCCGGCAGCGATTCGGGTACTCCCGGCTCGACCAGTTCGCCGCGTTCGTCCTGCCAATTGCCTCGGTTCAACACGCGGATCGGGCGGGGCTCAATCGTTTCGACCGCGAGCACGACTTCCAGTTGCTCGTTGAGTCGTCGCAGCGCAGCGGATCGAGTGTCGATTTGCTCCTGCAGTTCGCGACCGGCCGGCGTTTGATGGACCGCGTAGTAATCGGCCAAATCGCGGCGATCGTCGTTCGACTGCCGCTCCGTCGGCAGATTCACGATACGGCACAGTTGCGCCGGCAGTCGTTGGCGGTACACCTCGATCGGACGAGGGGTATCGGCAACCGACAACCGAAATCGACCGAGGGTGTGACCCCGCCCATGACCGTGATCGAGTTCGATCGTCAATTCGTCGCCGGCATTGCAAACGACGTCGGTCGCCGTCTCGAAAATCGCTTCCTGCGCGATTCCGGTCTGGTCGGTGACCGCCCAGCCCGACTCGGGAAGTCGACGATCGGGTTCGATCGCCGCAGCCGCGCTCCACACGCGCGACACAATGTCGCCCGGAGCATCGGTCTGTTCGAAGGTCGCCGTCGCACCGCGAAATCGAACCGGACGTGAGGACGAATCGCCCGACCCGCCCACGCGCACTTTGAAACCGGTCAGCACAAAGTTCCCATCGTCGGCGCGTCCGGGCCCCAAACCGGGGAGCGACGGATCGGGCAGCACTTCCAGCCGCACGGCGGTGAATCGCTTGAGTGGCGCCTTCGCGCGCAGGACATACCGATCGGCTTTGGCGCGAGGTCCGGCGACGAGCACCGAGGCGTCGGGCAGCACTTTGCACACTCCCCCCTCGCGGGACACGACCGATGGCCGATCCAGCCGCGCCCATTTGTACGAGTTTTTCAGCCCGGCTTCCCACGCAGAAAGCTGCTGCGCGAGATCGCCGGTCGGCTCGCGGTAACGCGCCTGGAGCTGTTCCAGTTCTCGTTTGAGTCCGTCAATTTCAGAATCGAGGCGGGTGAACTCGGCGAGTTGCGCGGGCGTCCCCCTGCGCAGCACCGGTCCCCAATCGACCCCCGCATTGGTCATTTTGTCGTAGACGCCGCGTTCTTTGATGTCGGCGAAAAACGCCCCCAGGCGATAGAAATCGCGCGCCGGCAACGGGTCGTACTTGTGATCGTGGCACTCGCAGCAGCCCAGCGTCAGGCCCAGCCAGGTCGACCCCACATTGCGTACGCGCTCGGCAAGCGATCGGGACAGATACTCCTGCTCCTGGACTCCCCCCTCGTTGCTCATCCGCCCCAGCCGGTTGTAAGCCGCAGCGACGTGCTGGTCATCCGTCGCATCGGGCAACAAATCTCCCGCGAGTTGTTCAGTCGTGAAGCGGTTGAACGGCAGATTGGTATTGAAGGCGCCGATCACATAGTCGCGGTACGGCGACACCGGAACGGGCCGGTCGGCGAAGTACCCGCAACTGTCGGCATAACGCACGGCATCGAGCCAGCCGATCGCCATCCGCTCGCCAAAGTGCGGCGACGCCAGTAGCCGATCGACGGCCCGCTCGTAGGCATCGGGGGCCGGATCATCGAGAAAGTCGGCGATCTGCGACCAACTGGGGGGGAGACCGACCAGATCGAGCGACGCGCGGCGCAGCAGGGTCGCGCGATCGGCTTCGAAGGCCGGTGACAGCGCGTGTTCACGCCGCTTGGCCTGCACAAACGCATCAATCGGATTTCGAAGTGGTTCGCCGTCGCCGGCCGCCGGAGGAATCGGTCTGCCGATCGGCTCGAGCGACCAGTGATTCTCCCAGACAGCGCCTTCGGCGATCCATTGTTTCAATCGTTCGACCTGGTTTGCCGACAGCGCTGGGCCAGCTTCCGGCGGCGGCATCCGCTCGGTCGGATCGTGGGCCGTGATGCGGGCGATCAGCTCGGACTGATCGATGCGGCCCGCGACGATCGGCCGCGCACCCGAGGCGAGCTCGGCCTTGGCGTTGTGCTCGACGTCGAGTCGCAGCGATGCCTGACGCGAGCGGGCATCCGGGCCGTGGCAGGCCAGACACTGTTCGGACAGAATCGGGCGGATGTCTCGATTGAAGCGGACTGGCGGAGCTGCCGCCCCGGCCCGCGAGACTCCCCACGCGTTGGCGATCGCCCACGAAACAATGACGAAACGCTCAAGCCGACGCCAGTGCCGCGACTTCATGCGGCCGGCATCGGTTCGAAAAGGCGGGCCGAGTCTGCAGTCGATGGCCTCCATGCCCGATCGCCATCCCCTGAGATTTGCCAGGTCGACGGGGTGTTCGCCGGGGAACGACCCCGACCACTTCCCTGATGCACTTCATACGCCCGGCGTCGCCGGGGGGTCAAGACCGGTTCAAGCGCCACCCGACAGCGCGAACCTATTGACACATTTCAGGACTTTTGCGAGAAGCTGTGTTCCTCACCCGAGGCCGGGGCGACCGATGATGGGATCGTGCGCCATTCCAAGCCTCGCGCCTGCGATCGATGAGATCCGATGTTCAAGCGCTTGCAGCGGCGAATTCTAATCGCGGCACTGATGCTGACGACCACGACGCTGGCGGTTGCGGCAATCGAGTTTCCGTTGCGGGCCTTGTGTCCCCTTCCTCAACAAGGCTACGGCACGTGGGCGGGCACCCCCGGCAGCCGGCAGACATTGATCAGCGCGCCGGACCGATTTTCCACGACCCATCGCTATAATCGCTTTGGATTCCGCGGCGGCGACTTCCCGATCGAGCGCCAGGGAGACCTGCGGGTCGTCTGCGTGGGCGACTCGTTCACCGAGGGCATCGGAGCCGAGGAAGATCAAGCCTGGCCCGCCGCGGCGAAAAACCATCTGGATGGAATCGACGTCGAGGTCCTCAACCTTGGCCGGGCCGGGGCCGACCCGAAACTCTATGCCGAAATCATCGCCGCGGTGGCCCTCGCGCTGCAGCCGACCGATCTCATCGTTTGTCTGATTCCCAGCGATCTGTTGTATACCCCGGAGGTTCCGGAGCGCCTGCCGGTGAGAGAGCGGTTTCCCGACGAATTCTTCGACGAGCGTCCGCCCGTCGGGCGCCGTGTTGCCAGGCTTGCCCCCGGTTGGACCTATCTGGTCGATCGCGTGCAGGGTCGCTGGCCTTGCAGGAACGGGAATTACTGGCATTGCTGGTCGACCCGTGACGCCGAACAGGCGATCGAAAAGCTGATGGCGATGTCGGGGGTTTCCCGCGACGAAGCGCACCGGCTGATCGCCGAACGCATCTCTCATTTGTACCCCGAGCTGCTTGCCGCCGCTCAGAGGGGTGAATTCAATCCGGGATTTCTCGGCGGTGAACTCGTGCGCCCCGATATTCATTGCGTGGCCGAACTCGACGATATGCTGGACCAGAAGGCCCAGATCGTCGCGGGAACCAGACACTGGCTCAATTGGTTCGCCGACACTTGCCGCGCACGCGGCATCCGGCCGTGGTTGCTCTACTTTCCGCTGGGACCGTTGGTCAGTCCCGGAAGCTGGGGGGTGATGCGTGAAGAATTCACCGCATCCATCCCTCAGGTCGCCGGCAACGTGTCGATTCGCAATTTCGTGCGCGAAGTGTGTGCAGATTATGGCGTGGCATTTATCGATGCCACCCAAACCCTGCGCGCCCATCGGCATGAGGTGCTGTACCATAAGTTTGACATGCATCCCACGCCGCGAGGATACGAGTTAGTCGGGCGGCATGTCGCGAATGAAATCCGTTCGACGCTGACGGGGGAAGGGTCGTCATCCCGGCAATTCGCCGAGAGCCGCAGCAGCGCGGGCACGGTTGACGCCGCCAACCGACAACTGGGGCGGTCGCCCAACGCGGACTAGCGTTGAACCCGATACCCCGATTCAGGCTGTCCGATTCGGTCAAGCAGTGTCCTTCACAAGCCCAGGGAGATTTGGAAATGCTCGGCGCGCACATGGATGTTCACGCGTATCTGGTCCGTCAACAGGCGGAAGTCGCGCGCCTCGACACCGCGGCCATCGAAGCCCTCGCCGACTCGATTTACAAACGCTACCTGTCGGGCCGCTTCGTCTACATCATCGGCAACGGCGGCAGCGCGGCCAACGCCTCGCACCTGTGTGAAGACCTCGGCAAAAGCTCGATCGTCGATTTCGAAAAGCAGAAGCGGCTCAAAGTCTTGAGTCTGACCGACAACACGCCCTATATTCTCGCCTGGGCCAACGACACCAGCTACGACCGCATTTTTGTCGAGCAGCTCAAGAATTTCGGCGAGCCGGGCGACCTGTTGATTGCCATCAGCGGGTCGGGAAACAGCCCCAATATTCTCGCCGCCGTCGATTGGGCCAACGACCACGGGATCGAAACGTTCGGCATCACCGGCTTTGACGGCGGCAAACTTTTACAACGGGCCGACCAATCATTGCATTGCCGACTGGACGACATGGGCATGGTCGAATCGCTGCACCAGATCGCCTTTCATTACGTACTCGACGACCTGCACGGCCGCATCAATTGCGACAAGCGCAAAGCCGCCGCGTAATGCTCCTGCGCCCGTGAGGCCTACTTAGCAGCCTGTTGAAAAACGGGGACTGGCTCCGGACGACCGCGAGAAACCGCAGGAATTCGATGTGTGCGAGGTGCCTGGCCCCGTTTTTCAACAGGCTGTTGGTCCGTGGCGCGGGGATTCTCGCCGACAGCGATCGGGCACCCCAAGGGTTTGCCCGCCTGTGCACCGTGTCGCGATGCGCACCGACAGCAACACGGCAGAAGTTCGCAACGTCGCGAAGGTCTTTTCGACTTTGCCTTTCCAAAAATTTGTATCACGCCACCGCAGCCACCAAGGCCATCCGCTTTCGATCCGCGCGGCTCGTCGCCACACAATCGACGCCTCATGGCAATCGCGGCACGCCTATTCAACGCCTATTCAAAGTCTAGACGCGGTGGGTGGCGTTCGTTACAATCGCGGCAATTACGAGCCTGTATCGGCTCCAGGCTCGACCAAATGGGAAATGTCGGACAAGAGCCATCTCGCGGGATGACGAAACGCAATCGGTGATTGAGTCTCCAGAAGACACCGTGCAGGTTCTCAAGCGCAAGAAGTATCATTCTGACAAGCATTCATCTCGTCGTGCTGTTTGACGGGCTTTTGCTGGTTTTCGGAAGTTTGATGGCATACCAGGATCGAACGATCCCGGCCCTGTCGATCTTCGGCGCTTTCGGTGTGCTGGTTGTCTGGCAAATCGTGCTGGCATCCGTCAGTCACTCGTTCGCCCGCACCTATCGGTGGGAATCCTTCTTTCGGCCGACGCACTATGTGCAGGCCATGCTGCATACCAGTATGTTCACCTATCTGGGACTCTATTGGGAAGGCGTCCCCCGATATGCGCCGCTTATTCTCACGCAGATCATCTTTGGTTATCTGTGCGATATGTTGATCGCCTGGAGCCGCGGCCGCGTCTGGCGTGCTGGTTTCGGCGTCGTGCCGATCGTGCTCAGCACAAACCTCTTCCTTTGGTTTCGCGAACCGGTCTATTATCTGCAATTGGCCCTGATGGTGCTGACATTTCTAGGCAAGGAGTTCGTCACCTGGAACTACGGTGGTCGCGCGAGGCATATTTTCAATCCGTCGGCGTTTTCTCTGTCGATCGCCTCCGTCCTGCTGCTGGCGACCGGTACTGTCGATTGGACGCATGCCGTCGATATTGCCATCGCGTTCGACGCTCCGCCCAATTTCTTCGAGGTGATCTTCCTGCTGGGGCTCGTGGTCCAATCACTGTTTATCGTGACGCCGGTGACGTTCGGCGCTGCCTTGGCGTTGTGCCTGTTTTACGTCGTGACGCCGGCAATCCTCGGGGAACGACTCAGCCCCACGCCGATTCAATCCGCGGTGTTTCTCGGAATGACCTTTCTGGTGACTGATCCTGCGACGTCCCCTCGATCTCATTTCGGTCGTTTCCTGTTCGGGCTGTCATATGGTACGGGAGTGATGGTCAGCTTCATCCTGCTTCGACTTGCGCATGAGCCCGCCATTTTCGATAAACTGTTGATCGTTCCCGTTGTCAACCTGATGGTCCCCCTGATCGACCGCCTGTGCGACGGGATTGCCAGGCTCAGGAACCGGGAGTCACAGATCGGTCCTTCCCCTCCGACTCATTTAGCGAGGTTCGGATGGTTGACCGCCTATATCATTCTGTTCGGTGCCATGCTGCCGCACATGAAAGCTCCGCAATCTCGTCCCTCTGGCCTGTTGCCGCCGCCCGCCGGTCGCGTCTCGGAGGGTATCCGGACCATGATCCTGGGCATGTTGATTTGCCGGCAAGAGTACCCCGAAGCGTATCGGCCGTTCGGCTTTCGCGCGGAAATCGCTGATTCGTCCGCCATCCGGAAGATCTACCATCAGGGTCCCGATTTCAGTCGCGGTCCCGCGGGACAGATGCCCATGAGATCACCGTAAGCGAGTTCTTCAACCAGGTCCGGCCCAAGTCCTCGACCGCACGAAAGGGAGAAACACATGGGACATTCTCAATATCGTTCGGCCCGAGAGTTGCTTGCCGGCCCCGCAGTGTGGGAAACAAAGGGGACATTCTACTTGAACAGGTGAAGTAGAATGTCCCTTGGTCCCCGAACGGCCGCGCGAAGTCAGGCCGCCTCATTGCGACATTGTCGGAATCACAATCCGCTCCACGTTGCCGATGGAGTTGAATTTGATCGCGAAATCCTCGTCGCGATCGGGGCCGAACAGCCTGAACTTGAGCGGAAAGCCTGCGACATACGGTCAGGTTACCGCCGGCAACTCGGCAGGTGAATGTCAGCTACGGCGACACCACTCGCCGGGAAGTCTCAGTTTTTGTCCGAAAGTTCGCTGAGCGCTGTGGTGCTGGTGTCAGTCAGCGTCATCCTGTTCGTGCTTGATCCCGTGACCTGGCCGTTGACGATGCGTTCGACCTTCCAGACGGTGCTCACCACGCCGAAGGGAGCTTTCTCGTGAAGCCGATTCTCGAACGTGATTCAGGTCGTCCCGTTTCCCTGCTCGAATTCGTGAGTTCCGGTGACTCCTTCGCACGCCAGTTTTCCCAGCGGGCTTTCGACGTCGACCTTTTCGAGCTCACCGGCATTCGGAGGCGGACCTGCCAGATACCCGATCACCCGGCCCCCCGCCTGGGGCGATTTGAGGTCCGTGAACGCCTGCGGCTCGCCGTCGCCCGTTTTGATCCAGCCCCGAATCAAATGCTCCCCTGGAGATTTTCCCCGACCCAGGTGCTTTTCGGGAATGAGGCACTTGGCGAGGGTGACCCGCTCGATGTTTTCACGCTTGATCATCAGTCGGAACTCGATCCACCGGCACTTCTCCCCATCGACCGTCGCTTCGCCAACGGAACTCACCGTCAGCGACCCCATGATCGTCTGCTCCTGACCGTTCATGGACGCCTTGTTTTCGATGTCATACCTCACCGAAGAGCCGTTGGCCGGCAATTGATAAATCAGCCCGTCGGCACGAACTTCAGGTGCCGACATCACAAGAAGCAGCAGACTCGCACACAAGATTGAGCGCATGGCTGTTCACTTGATTTCGTTGACAACAGGTTTGAGGGTTTCGGCCAGGTGGCACGGTGTCACCCGATTTTACGTCGACTGCCTGGTAAATCCCAGTCAATCGCTGGCGACGAGCGCGTCGTCCGTCATTTCGCGCAGTCGCGTAAAGCCGCATCGGTGACGAAGCTCTGCCGTCGATGTTCGCCCGACGATTGCCTTTCAGTTGATTGCCGCTTCCGGCGACTGCTGCTTCCGGCTGGGCCGCACCGGCACCAGCTCGTAGGTGAGGGCTCCGAGAAGTTCGCCACGCCGAACCGAGTGACACTCCAGACAATTCCTGGCGGCACGCAGCGAGCCGATCATTCGAATTCGATCAGGCGTCTCATCGATCACAACATCTTCGTCTGAACGAAGACGGTCGAGCGATTGCCGCTCGAAGGCTTCGAGGGGACGGGTGGGTGCCTCCCGCAGTTCGTCCATTTGAGGCAGATTCTTCGACACGTAAGCCACGGGCACTTCGTGCTTCAGCAGGCTGACCAGTTCGAGGCGGGCGACCTGCCACGAGGCCGACGGCTGGTCCTTCTCGACGGCCAGCTCCGGCATTTTCGTGAACTGATGCGACTGGAATCCCGCCACGTGGTCGCGGTCTCTCACGTAGCCGATACGGTTGGGGTCTACAAAATCGAAGACTCCCGACTCGTGCAACGAGAGCAAGTCCTTTGTGGGGGGCTGTTGATGCGTTGGTCTGTCTATGTCAGCCAGAGCATCCGACGATCCCTGATCGGGTTCGTAGGGCCTGTCCAGTTCCGTCGGCATTGGAACCGGTTCGACTTCGGGAAGCTCAACGTCTTCGGTGGAAACAAAACCCGGCATCATGCGGGTCGGGCCGAAGCCCTGCGCCACGGCGAATTCGTCGCTCTTCCGATTGTGCAACGAGGCCAGCATCGACCGACGATTGCCTCTCCAGGGGTGGTCAGACATACCGGCCACCCGTTGCTCGGCTATTTCCAGCCGTTGCGCCACCTCCGAGCGTAGAACAGCCGGTTCGGAACGCGATGCGGCCCCAGCGAGTTTTTCAGTTGCTTTGGCTTCGTACGCCAGCCGGTCCGACACCGATTGCAAGGGAAATTCGCTCCGCAACTTCGAGAACTCGATCAATTTCGGGAGGGATGCCGACAGCAAGATCCCGTAACTGACGACCATAGCCCCGATCGCAACCCACTTGATCGCCGAGGGCTTGACGCGGCCGACGAGGCAGACGCACAAAAAGACGAACGTCAGCAGCGACTGCAGCGCCAGCGCAGGAAAGAAGCAGAACAAAAACGGAATGGTCGCCAGGGCGGCAAACAAGCACGCCCCGGCCGGACCCCAATACTCGCTGCGTGCGAGAGCGCAAGTGACCCAGATCAGGACGAGCGAAAGCACGCTGGAGACGATGAATAGCCCCATCACGGCACGATTCCAAGGAACGGGAGACGGGTTCTGCGACGACTGGAAAAGACGTGGTGATCCCGGAACAGGATTTCTCTGCCTCAATTGTCACCGCTGATCGAGTCAAACGCAACAGGGACAACCGAGTCGGCGACGTGCAATTCGCTGTACAATCAAAATATCAAAATTGAACAGGAGCAAGCAGAGGAAGCAGAGATTCCGGCCTTCGGGTTGCAACCAGAAAGGCGACCGACTTCGACGAAAGTATCGCTCGACGCTGCTTATGACGCAGGAAAATGTCTCGAACACGGCCGCGCGAGGTATCGTCGTACACGGATCAGTCGTCCGCGCCGTGAGAAGTCCATGCGGGTTGCCGGCGCAGAACTGTTCGGCATCGAAAGCATAGCCCGATCGGAATTGCATCAGGCATGGTTGATGCGTTACAATGGAGGCTCCCAGGAGCGCCCATGTTCTCGATTCACGATCGCGGCTATCGACTGTGTGACGGCATTACCCGCCGTGAGTTGCTGCGCGTCGGGGGACTGACCACGCTGGGCCTGTCGTTGCCCACGTTGCTGGGGGCGAAAGCTCTGGCCCGACCGCTCGCTGCGGACGAATCGGGGAGCGCGACGTTCGGGCGGGCGAAGAACGTCATCTATCTGTGGCTGCAAGGGGGGCCGCCGCAGCACGAGACGTTCGATCCCAAGCCCGAGGCTCCGGCTGAGATCCGCGGAGAGTTCTCGCCGATCGCGACGAACGTGCCCGGGATACAATTCAGCGAGCTGTTGCCGCGAACGGCGGCCATCGCCGACAAGCTGGCGATCGTCCGCTCGCTTTCGACGCATTCCGATCTGCACGACGCCAGCGGGTACTGGATCCTGACGGGCTACAAGTATCTGGGTCGCGAGTCGCGGCAAATCGATCGCCCCCGCGACTGGCCGTATCTGGGTTCGGTGATTCGCCGACTGGCACCCAGCCCGACGCTGCCGTCGTATACGTCGGTCTGGCTGCCCGACGTGATGCGGCTCAACGACAACGTCCAGCCGGCGGGGCAGACGGCGGGGTTTCTGGGGGTCGGCTGGGATCCGCAGCGTGTGATTTGCGACCCGTCGGATCCGAATTTTCAGATTGAGGGATTGACGCTGCCGGCCGAGATTCCTGCGCTGCGCCTGGCATCGCGCCAAAGTCTGTTGTCGCAGGTCGAGCGGCACTTCGAGGCCGTCGAGCGCGGGCCGACAGTGGGCGAATTCGATCGGCAGACGAACGAGGCCTTCGGTCTATTGACTTCGGGACAGGCGCGACAGGCGTTCGATCTTTCCCGTGAAACGCCCGCCACGCGCGAGCGTTACGGGCGGCACAAATGGGGGCAGTGCGTGCTGCTCGCACGGCGGTTGGTCGAGGCAGGGGCGCGGCTGGTACACGTCAACTGGCCGCGCGAAGGGGGAGACGAGGCGGTCAACAACCCGATGTGGGATACGCACGCCCAAAACGCCGACCGTCTGCAGGATGTGCTTTGTCCGCAGTTCGACGTGACGTTCACGGCCCTGATCGACGATCTCGACCAGCGCGGGCTGCTGGCTGAAACGCTTGTCGTTGTGATCGGCGAATTCGGCCGGACCCCGAAAATCAATTCGCAAGGGGGCCGCGATCACTGGGGGCACGTGTTCAGCTTTGCGCTGGCCGGCGCCGGCATCAGAGGCGCACAGGTTTACGGATCGAGCGATAAGCACGGGGCGTATCCGCGCGACGGTCGGCTTGAGCCGCAGGATCTGACGGCGACGATTCTGCACCTGTTGGGAATCGGCCATCAGGCGACGTTTCCCGACGCGACCGGCCGCCCGTACCATGCCACCTTTGGCGAGCCGATCGCCGCGCTGCTGGGAAGCAGCCCGGCGACCGATGCGCGAGTGCTGCCCGAAGGGAACCTGGCGCTCGTCCCCCCCTATACGACCGAGCGCTTGCGGGATGGAGATTTTGAAGACGGCCGCGGGCTGTCGACGCTCGACACGCAGCAGCGGCTCAAAGGCTGGCGTGCGCAGCCGGTGGCGCAACCCGCCCCGAACCAATTCGAATTCGGTGCGCAGATTGCCTCAGGCAACGTCGGTCGGCCGTATCGCGGCTCCGCCCAAGCCGTGATGGGTCTTGGGGCGACGAAGCCGACGATCGCGGGAACTCTGGCGGCGGGCGCTCGAATCCTGCTGACGCAGGAATTGCGCAATCCCCGGGCAGGCACATACACCATTTCGCTGTACGCGTCGGCCGGAGGTGTACCGGCCGACTGGAAGTGGTTTGCGGCAAATTTCTCGTGCCGGCTGTTGCTGCTGGGCTATCAAAACCTGGCCAAGAATCCAGTGCCGGGTTTTCGTGAGTTCGCTTCGACGTCGATCGATCTGGCGTCTTTGGGCGAGTCGGCTCCGTACGCGTACCGGCCCTTTACATTGACGCGCAAGCTTCGCAGCCAGGAGGGGGGGGCCGCTGAGATCGAAATGGGAGTGGGCGTCGCCGTACTGGTCGAACGCACCGCGCCCGGCGAGCTGGTCGTGCCGGCCGGCCTTTCAGCATTCGTGCAGATCGACGATGTGGCGCTGGGCTTCATCCCCCGGCCGCGCAACGACGACGTGATGGTCTGATGCGCGCCGCGGCACCCAATGGCCTTCAAGCCAGGCGCAATTCGTTGCTGATCCCGCACAGGCCCATTGTTCTAGGCAAATTCGATTTTTCGGTGGCAAAAACTCGCCAGAACATGCATGTCGAACAGCAGCGTTTGACGAGCGCGTGTTACTTATAGTCTACAATGCGATTCTTGCTTAGACTGCCTGGCAACGGGGGATTCTCACACTGATGCGTTCTTCGACCTGGAAAAGTGGAAAGCCGAGTCACGCCAAAGCGAATGGCGTCCATTACACGCCGCCTGAACTGGCACGCTTTCTGGCTGAAGTTACTGTCGAAGCCCTCAGTGAAAAAGAAGGATCGATCCATGTGCTTGACCCAGCTTGCGGGGATGGTGGGCTGCTGCGAGCGTTCAGCGAGGCGATGCCCGTCAGCTTGCGCTGCCGGCTCATCCTGACCGGCTACGAAACCGACGCGGCTGCGCTGGCGAAGGCCAAACGCGACCTCTCCACTGTTGGAGTCCAAGAGGTCATTCTGCGAGAACAGGACTTTTTGTCCGTTGAAGGTGTCGACCCAGGTAACGAATGCGGACATCGAAGTTTGTTCGATCTCGAAGAGCCGGTCGGCGAGCGCTTCGACGCCGCGATCGCCAACCCGCCGTATGTGCGTACGCAGGTGTTAGGGGCCAAGAAAGCCCAACATTTAGCAGAAAGATTCCGTCTGACCGGGAGGGTTGATCTTTACCACGCGTTTGCGCTGGCGATGGCAAACGTGCTGAATCCGGGTGGCGTGTTGGGACTGCTTACCTCAAACCGCTTTCTCACGGTGAAGTCAGGGGCATCACTACGTCACCTGTTGCGCAGTGAGTTCGCGCTGGAGGCAATTTACGACCTCGGGGATACGAAGTTGTTCGCGGCGGCAGTTCTTCCCGTCGTTGTGGTGGCGAAAAAGCAACGCACGCGGACCTCCCCCGATTGCCTCTTCGACCGGGTCTACGAGAGTAGAAACGGGGCTTCTGCCGACGAACCGCACAGCACTTATTCCACCATATTGCGGGCGTTGCAGGACCGAAGTTGCAATGGGATCGTTCGGACCCCGAAAGGTCTCTATTCCGTTGAACGCGGCGTTCTCGCGGTTGCGGTGGACGAGGCATGGTCGTTGTCAACGCCGGCAGTGGACGGATGGCTGCAAACCATCCACGCCAATCGCGAGTGCTCGTTCTCCGATCTGGGGAAAGTGCGTGTGGGAATCAAAACCACGGCGGATGAAGTTTTCCTAAGAGACGACTGGGACAGCCTACCCGACACGATTCGCCCGGAACAAGCATTGCTGCGGCGCCTTCTTACCCACTACGAAGCGGATCGCTGGTTTGTCGATTCCCGTCGAAAGCTCAAACGCGTTCTCTACCCACACCTCGTCAAGGGTGGAAGGCGGATGCCAATCGAGCTTGACGATTATCCGCTTGCGGCGGCCTACCTGAAATCCCACGAAGCCCGACTGAAGAGTCGGAAGTACGTGATTGATTCCGGACGGAAGTGGTACGAAATCTGGGTTCCGCAGAATCCCGAGGATTGGAAAAGGAACAAGATTGTCTACCCAGATATTTCGGAGGAGCCCCGGTTTTTCCTGGACACGAGCGGGGCCATCGTCAACGGCGACTGCTACTGGATCACCTTGAATGAAGGGGTCGAGCCAGAATGGTTACTGTTGATGCTGGCGGTGGCAAACTCCACCTTCATCACTCGGTACTACGATGCCGTGTACCACAACAAGCTCTACTCTGGTCGGCGGCGATTCATGACTCAGTACGTCAGCGGATTTCCACTGCCATCCTTGAAAGGTGCCTGCGGCAGCAAGATCGTGCGTCTCGTGTCACGCCTTGTTGACGGTGGCAAGGCTGACCCTGCGATTGAAAAACAGCTCGATCAACTTGTCTGGAAAGCCTTTGGGCTAGAGGAAAAAGTAACGACCCTTGTGCCAGCGCGCATGTTGATCGCCAGTTCACCGGGATCGAAGACGTTACAAGCCCTTCGTGAGTTCTGAAATCGTGGTGCCGAGTGCTTTCGCAATCGCGTCGATGTTGCGAAGCGCGAGATTGCGCTTGCCCCTCTCGATCCCGCTGATGTAGGTCCGATCCAGCTTGCACCTGTCGGCGAACGCTTCTTGCGACAAGCCGAGAGCCGTTCGTCTTTCTCGAACCCGCTGACCGAACCGGAAGAGTACATCCATCATCGTCTGATCCACGCGCGGGAAGGTAGGCGAGAGATGGACAATGAGTCTACGGACGATAAGTCACATCGGGATGCCCGGTCACCGCAATTCAGTGAGCGATCCACTCATTGCCCAGGGGCGACGTCATCGTCTGACACGCCGCATCGTTTGCCACGGCAGCGGCGCCCAACGGCCTTCAACCCAGGCGCAATTCGCTGCGGATCCCGCGCAGGTCCATTTCGTATTCGATTCCTTCAATCGGCGGCCGGGTGTAGAACCAGCGGACACCGTGAGCGCCGGCCGGGCCGATCCGCCCCAGGACGATCTCGGGCAGCAAATCGTGCAGCGGGTGTACCGTGTAGATGTCAACTGCCGTCACCTGCGACCATTCGCCCCCCAGTCCAACAAGCCGGCTCTCCATGAGATCCATGACAAACCGGGCCTTGACCCGGATCCCGCTCACAGAAATGTCGCCGCCGGCAATGATGGCGTCAGCCGACAGAAGGCCCTCGGGCAGTTCGCCGGCGCCTGCGACCACAAACGTCGGCGGCAAGTTCGGTTGGCAGGGCTGGGTGTACGAAAAGCCGTAAAGCTCAGGCTCGGTCGGCGGAGCGGTGGCGGGCGCGACGTTGGTTCTCGCGACCGGGTTGACGCCATCGACGAACAGGCCCCAGCGTTCAAGGATCGCGGCATAGGCGCCGTTGAATTCGGCAAAGCCGGGAAACGTGAAGGGCTTTGGCGAGCGCAGCTCGACAGCGCACAGGGCCGCGCGCGGACGTTGCTCGTCGGCCAGATGCCGCAAGATTCGGTCGAAGCCGCTGCGATAGGGAATCGGCCGCTGGAGCGTCACGTGGACGATTTCGAAACCGGACGAGGCGACCACGCCGCACGAATACGGGGCGATTCCCGGCAGAAAGCGATAGTCGCCGCGAGGTTGGTTGACGAGGGGCATCTGGGCGTTCAGGTCGGCGGGTCGGTGATCTGCCGCAGGTACGCCGCCAACTGCATTTCCAAGCGCAGCATGCGCTGCCAGGTCAGTCGGTCCATGCGCATTTCGCCCGAACTGCCCTGCCTGACTTCAGCGGCCTGCTCGGCGACGAAGGCCAACTGATCGTGAATGTAGGCCAGTACGTCCGACAATTGCGCCATTTGGGCCATCCGCATGTCGACCGGCAGCGGGGGTGGCCCCTGGGGGAACAGATCCTGCCGAGAATCCTGGCCGGAGGGTTCACCAGAAAAATTCTCCAGGGGAAATTCGCCGGGGGGACTGCTGACGGTGCGAAGTTCGGGAGCGACCGGGGCGCCGTCGTCGGAATCGTCGTCGGGGCCTGTTCGACTGCCGTCGCGCGACTGAGCGTCGATCTCTTTGGCGCTGCCGTACCACAACAGCGATCGTCCAATGGACATCTGGTCGCCGTGCTGCAGCACGCGAACCTGCATGGGGTGGCCGTTGATCCGCGTGCCGTTGGTGCTTTCGAGATCGGTGAGAATGATCCGCCCGCCGTCCTCCTGGATTTTGACGTGAAAACGACTGACTCGCTCGTCGTTGAGCTGAATCGTGTTGTCTTCTTCACGGCCGATGGTCACCGGGGTCGCCAGTTCGGTATAGACGCGACCCCGTTCGAAACCTTCGAGCACCTGGATCGTGATACGGGCCATGGCGCAACTGCGAAAACGAAACAATACGGCACGGTAACTTGAAACCCTGACCACTTGTAGCACGGACAATTCGCAGTCGTCAAGAAGTCGGGGGCCGGTCACGCCGGCGAACTGGCTGGCACCGCGGGTTCCCTCGTGGCAATCGGTGCCAGACTTGTCGGCACGTCGGCGGCTGCGGGCTGCGGCCGGCCGTCGATCGACTCGATTCCCGAGAAGAATTCGAGCAGTCGGCAATCGTACTCGTCGGGCGCCGTCGGACGCGACTGGTTGTGTTTTGCGTCGGGGACGATCCAGACGGGGTAGGCGTTCTGACCGCTGCGCGAATAGAGATTGGCGGTGATGGGGGGACCGACGTAGGTATCGCGCTTCCCGGAAAGCATGAACAGCGGCGTGTCCCGCAATCGGGTGAGCGCAGCCTCGATATTTGCGTAGCGGCAGCCCCGGCGAAGCTGGCTGACAGCGCGGATCATCAGAAACGTCAATCGCCAGTGCCAGCGGGGAAACTGCTTCAGTCCCCATTCCGGAAAATACAGGCTTTCCCAGCGCGTCATGAAGTGCAGCAGCATCTCGTCGCACGAATAGACGCTGTCGGTGGCGACGCGACGAATGCGGGGGTCGCGGGCCGCAGCCATCAGGGCGGCGGCGCCGCCGCGGCTGACCCCGAAGACGCCCAGGGGCAGATATTCGAGGTCGAGGCGACCGGCAACACAGTCGACGGCGGCCAGAACATCATCGACCTCGAAATGCGTCAGCCAGCAGTTGGGCCGGTAACCGGGCATATGATCGCTGTCGCCGTGATTGCGAAAGTCGAATGCCAGGATGTGAAAGCCGGCGGCCAGCAGTCCCTCGCAATAACTCAGCGCCGACCAGCGATCGGAGTTGAACTCATGGCAGAACAGAATCAACCCGCGCGGCTCGCCTTGCAGCGTGCGGAACAGGCTGCCCGCCAGGCGCAGCCCCGACGAGGTGGCAATCGTCAGCGATTCGGCCGAGGGGTCGGCGGGAAAGCGTTCGGCCTGAAGCGGTGCGCCACCGTCGAAAATCGGCAACGCGACCCGAATCACCAGAAACTGCAGCAGCAGTTCGAAGACGAGCAGCAGCAGCACGACGATGATGATCAGAACTGCTGGCAGCAAATTCGTCTCCCGAACGGGCCGGTGCAGGGTTCCCAGGCAGAAACCGCGCCGGTCTCAACCTTCGAAGGCCGCAAAAATCAACGAGATGTTCTGACCGCCGAACCCGAAACTGTTCGACAGGGCGGTCGTGACCGGCGCTTCGCGGGCCTGGTTGGGTACGTAATCGAGATCGCACTCGGGATCGGGCGTTTCGTAGTTCATCGTCGGAGGAATGACATTGTCGCGGATCGCAAGCAGACAGGTGATGGCTTCGACGCTGCCGGCGGCGGCGATCAGGTGTCCCATCATCGATTTGATGCTCGAGACCGGAGTTTGATAGGCATCGGCGCCGAGGGCCTGGCGGATCGCCATCGTCTCGACACGGTCGTTGACATCGGTGCTGGTGCCGTGCGCATTGATGTAATCGATTTGATCGGTATTGAGTTGTGCGTCGCGCAGCGCCATTCGAATGCACGACACCGCGCCGCGCCCTTCAGGGTGCGTATCGGTGATGCGAAACGCGTCAGCGGTCGAGCCGTAACCGACGATTTCGCCGCAGATCTTGGCCCCGCGCGCCCGGGCGTGCCCCAGTTCTTCGAGAATCAGCATGCCGGCGCCTTCTCCCAGAACGAACCCGTCGCGGTTCTTGTCGAACGGCCGCGAGGCGCGGGTCGGTTCGGCATTATGCGTCGAGAGGGCCGTAAGCAGGTTGAAGCCGGTCACACCGAAGGGGTGGATCATGCTGTGAGCGCCACCCGAGAGCATGACGTCGGCGTCGCCGCGACGAATAATTTCGGTCGCTTCGCCGATCGCCTGGCTGGAGGCGGCACAGGCGGTCAGGCAATTGAGGTTGGGGCCCTGGGCGTTGAACAAGGCCGCCAGATGGCCCGCGGGCATGTTCGGTTCCTGTTCCATTTCGAACAGGGGATTGAGTTTGCGGAGACCGGCCCTGGTAAAGTGTTCGAGATCGACGGCGCCGTCTTTGCGGGCTTCGCTGATCAGTTTCATGAACACCGGAAAATCCTGCTGGCCTTCGCCGGCGCCCAGGTACACGCCGAACCGGGTCGGGTCGATCGTTGCCGCCAGCAGATCGGCATCGCGCACCGCCTCGTTGGCTGCGGCAATGGCGAATGTCACGTTGCGGCCGGAATACGCGAATTTTCTGGGGTTATCGACATACCGCGACAGGTCGAATTTCTTGACCTCAGCTGCGATCTTGGTGGGAAACTTGCTGGCGTCGAAGTGGGTAATGTAACCGATGCCGCTGCCACCTTCGCGCAGCACCTGCCACATCGACTGGACGTCATTTCCGACCGGAGTGATCGACCCCATCCCGGTGACGACGACTCGCCGTCTGAGTCTCATAGTGCCAGTTCCTGTTACGGTCGTTTTGAATCGGCGTCGCCCGGGTCACTGGCCGGGCCGCCTGCCGCCGGGCCAGTGCCGTCGGGGCCAGTGCCGTCACCGGCCCGGCCCACGTCGAGGACGCCCAGCAGCCAGGTGGTGAATACAAAATTCTTCTGATCGATTTTCGGGCCGTCGGTTTGCGCCAGGTGTGCGAAAAAGATTTCGCCGTCAGCCACCAGTCGCCCGCCGACGTGCGCCTGGCATTCGACCATTCCGCCGTCTTCGCGCGAGATGGCCAGCTTCACCGTGTAGGTCAGCGTATCGCCGGGGCAGGCCCAACTGTGAAACGTAATGTTCGGGATTTTTGCGAGAATGACGATGTGCTTGAATTGCTTCGATTCGCCCAGCAGGATCCCGCCGGTCTGGGCCAGCCCCTCGATGATCAGCGAGCCGGGCATCACCGGAAATCCCGGAAAATGATCGTGCAGGTGATCTTCGGCCAGCGTTACATTTTTGATCGCCTGGGCGTGCGACCCGCTTTGAAACTCGACGAAACGGTCAATCCAGATCCAGCGCATAGGTTGTCGATCACCAGCGGGAAGCAGCCTTGCCAATCGGGCCGACGCTCAACCTCACGTGCTCGTGCCTGCCAACTTCCTCTGCACGAAGTTGACGATCATCTGCACGGTGAACAATTCCTGAATGTTCTCGACTTTCGGGTTTTTCGCGAAGCTGTCGACATCGGCGTGCGGCATGCGTTTTTTCAACTCGGCCACGCCGGCGGGAGTCACCATCCCGTCTTTCACCAGCGTCGTATCGGCCGCGAGGCTTTCAGGGAACAGTTCGCCGCGCGGGATCTTGATCGAGAAATTCTTCTCGAGCCGGAAGACGATGTCGAGAAAATCGATCGACTCGGCCCCGAGGTCGCCGACGAGCGTCGCGTCGGGAGTCACTTCGTCGTCGTCAACACCGAGCGCATCGACGAGAGTCTCACTGACTTTTGTATAAATTTCTTCAGCCGTAGGCATTGATTTACTCTCCAACTGAGGTCGGCACAGGCCCGTCGCCGCACCGGCGCCCTTCTGAAACTCGCGTGATCAATATCGAGACTGTAGCAAAGATACCGGGTTTGATCGTGACTCAATGAACGTCTTTTCCTATATTTCTCGGCATAACACACACCAGCCAAGGAGGGCGTGGTCATGCCGGGAGTGGGAGCGTACTGGCCCGATGCCAGCGAGGGCATCA
>SIAF01000080.1 GCA_009691905.1 Planctomycetaceae bacterium
CAGCGCGGCATCGGCCGAGGTCGCGCTCAGGGCCGGGGTGATGCCCGTGATGTGGAACCAGGTCGCACCGGCAAAGATCGAGTTCCAGTCGTAGTCGCCGGCCGGGGTGATGGCGATCGAGCTTTGATCGCGGTCGTAGGTCACCGTTCCCGCCCGCTGGTTGGCGCCCGTCTCGACGAAGTACACGCCGAAGCGGCCCGTTTTTGACCGTCGAATCAGGTTGGTTTCGACATTGAACTTTCGCAACTCCTGAACGAACGCATCGGTCAGCGCGTTATCGGGCAGGACCGTGGCGAAGGCCGCCTGGCCGCCCTGAAGCGCCACCGATACCGCCACGTTGACTTCGCCGCCGCCAAAGGTCGCTTCGAGACGGCCCGGCAGCACCTGCGCCAGCCGCAGAAACTCCTCCGGGGCCAGCCGCAACATCACTTCGCCGAATGTCACCAGACGCATGCGCTCATTCGCTCCCGCGTGAAAACGTTAGTCCATCGACAGTGGGCGGGCAGATTCCCGCCGCGCGCCGACTCAATCGGCATTCTGGCACGTCGCAACGGTGGTCGCAACTGCGGTCATTTTTGCCATCCGACGTCGGTCAACTTTCCTTCCCCGAGCCGAAAACGTATAAACGATCCGTTATCGCCGATTTCCCATCCGGGGAATGCCGAAACTAGTGCTCCCGATCATCGAGGTTCGACGTGATTCACAAACTCCGGTTTTCGGCTCTTCTTTCGCTGGCCATTCTCAGCGGCTTGGGCGTCGCCGGGTCGGTTTCGGCTGACGATTGGAGGCGGTTCCGAGGGCCGAACGGTTCCGGCGTTTCGTCCGACAAGAACGTGCCGATCGAGATCAGCGCCGACAAGAATCTGCTGTGGAAGGTCGCCATTCCCGGTGCCGGCAACTCGTCGCCGATCGTCGCCGATGGGAAAATCTTTTTGCAATCCGCCAGCGAGGACGGCAGCGAGCGGCGCATCGTGTGTCTGGATCTGAACGATGGCCGGACGATCTGGCATCGCAGTGCCCCCGGCACCGACGTCAAAGTTCACCAGAAGAACACGCTCGCCTCCTGCACCGCGGCGGTCGGGAATGGTCGGGTGTTCATGCCCTTCTGGGACGGCCGACACCTCTCGCTCGCGGCGTACGATCTCGACGGCAAGTCCCTGTGGAACGTTGATTTGGGAACGTTCGAGGCTCAGCACGGCGCCGGGCATTCGCCGATCGTCGTCGGCGATCTGGTCATCCTGGCGAACGATCAGGACGGCACGTCAGAGATCGTGGCATTCCACGCCGAAGACGGTGGTGTCGCGTGGAGAAAGGGACGGCCGCCATTCAAAGCCTGCTACTCGACGCCGCTTGTGCTCGACGAACCGGGAGCCGAGCCTGAACTGGTGGTGGCCAGCACAGCGGGGGTCACCGGCTACGATCCCCGTAGCGGATCGGAGAAATGGAACTGGCCGTGGTCGACCAACGACAAGTCGCTGCGCACCGTCGGCTCGCCGATCGTGAGCCAGGGCATGGTGTTTTTCACCGGCGGCAACGGCCCGGGAGATCGGCATGCCGTCGCGGTGCGGCTGGACGATCGCGCGGGCGAGCTTCCCGCCTCGCAACTCGCCTGGGAAACCCGCAAGGTCTTTCCGTATGTCCCCTGCCTCCTGGCGCAGGGTGAGCACCTGTATTTCGTCAACGACGCGGGGATCGCCGGCAGCTACGTCGCCCGCACCGGCAAAAAGATCTGGGAAGAGCGGCTGGGCATCGGCGACGTGACCGCCTCGCCTCTGTTGATCGACGGTCGCGTCTATGTCGTCAGCGAGATCGGTTCAATTCGGGTCTTCGCAGCCGAAACGGTTTTCAAAAAGCTGTCGGAAGGCGAGTTGGACGAAGCGGTCCGCGCGACCCCGGCCGTCGCCGACGGCCGCCTCCTGATTCGCGGAAAAGAGCATCTGTTCTGCTTCGGCAAAAAGTAAAGTAGGGTGAAATCAGCTCGCGCAGCGAACGCCGACCCAGCGAGCCGGTGGGTTTATCCCACCGGGCCAACACCGGGCAATAACACCGGGGGGATTAACCCCCCGGCTCGCTTGGCGTCAACTGCTGTAGCAGTTCGCGTGTAACCTGCGCCGCGTCGTTCGCCCCGCAAATCGCGCTGCTCACGGCGACGCGCGTCGCGCCGGCGGCGACGACTTGGGCGATATTGCTCTCGTCAATCCCGCCGATCGCAAACGCCGGCAGCGTGATCTCGGCGTTCACGTGGCGCACGAATTCGAGCCCGGTGTACGTTTCGAACGATTTCGTTGCGGACGGAAACACCGGCCCGACGCCGATGTAGTCGGCACCATCCAGAACAGCGGCCCGGGCCTGGTCGAGATCGCGCGTCGAAACGCCGACGATTCGATCGGGACCGACAATTCGCCGCGCGTCGCGAACCGTGAGTTCGTCCTGCCCGACGTGGACACCGTCGGCATCGGTCAGGACCGCCAGATCGGGCCGGTCGTTCATGACGTACACCGCCCCCGCGGCCGCTGTCCATTCCCGGACGCGACGACCCCAGTCGACCAGCTCTCGATCGGAAAGATGCTTTTCCCGAACCTGAATCGCGCCCGCCCCGGCCGAGAGAGCCGCTCGAATCACGGGACCTGCCCCGCCCGGGCAAAGCTTTTGCGTCACGAGCACGTACAACCGACATTCGTTCAACCGATCGCGCGCCTCGAACGTCGTGAGCAGCGCTTTCTCGATCGTATAGCCGGCATAGCGCAATTCGCCCATGGCGCCCGCGAACTCCGGAGAGACCAGCTTGCCGTACTCTTCCAGCGTGCGAGTGGCTTCCTGCACGCGCTTGCAACTGGCGCGAACGACGTCGGCCAGCGACTCGCGGGTGGCTTCACGCCGCGTGTGGACGCTCGTCCCCACGTCGTGCCGCGTGTCGCGACACGAGATCAGGGCGCGATCGTCCAGAAGCTCAAGCGCCTCAGCCAGACGGTGCCGCAACGATTTGAGGATCTCCGTTAAATGCCGATCATCGGCACTGAAGCGGGCATAATCTTCGAGAACCCGCAAACCTTCGCGGGCGCGATTCGCGGCGGCATCAAGGATGCGATACAGGTCGGCATTCTCTCCCACGAGAGGCCCGGCCAGGGCCAGGTGAATCTTTGTCACTGCAACCCCCGCACATACGCCATCAAATCGCGCAGTTCGTCGGCCGACAGCGCCGTGTCCAGCCCTTTGGGCATGATCGACGTGTTCGATTCTTTCATCTCTTCGACGTCACTCCTCACGATGCGGATCTCGGCCAGGTCGGCGGTACGCAGGTGAATTGCGTCGGCGGTCTGACGGCTGATGATGCCGGTATGCACTTTGCCATCCCGCGTGAGAATCACATACGGTCGAAACTCGCGGGCAAACGTGGCGCTGGGGAAAACGATGGCTTCGAGCAGATCGATCCCAGCGCGGCTGGAGCCGATCTTTGTCAGGTCGGGTCCGACGCGGCCGCCGTCGGCTCCTACGGTGTGACAACTGGCGCAAGCGGCCTTCCTGCCGAAAAAGACCTCTTTTCCCCGATCACGATTCCCGCCAGGTTCGAGCAACTGTGCCAGTTCTCCCAGTCGGGCTTTCTGCTGCTCGAGGTTGCTGCCACCCAGCCGCGCGAGCAGAGGGCCGGCTTCCTTCTGGACGTGGCCGGGGTACTTCCGCAGGATGCCCGCCAGTTCGTCGACCGAGAGATTCTCGACTGACGACGAGCTGCCAAGTGCGGCAACAAAGGCGATCCCTACCGTGCCGTCAACCGACTTCGAATATGCCCGCAACAGGATGGGAAGCGCAAGGGGACCCGTCGTGGGGAGTGTTGCCGCCAGTTGCTGCAATTGCGCCGCAGATAAGGGTGCGTCGGCCAGGCCCCGCGCGGCGGCCAGCAGCGGCAGCGGCTCGATGTGCGGTCTCAGATGGTCCACCAGCAGCGTGAACGACTGATCATCGAGCGATATTAGACGCGGTGACGCCGCGGCGAGGGCATCGACGCGCAGCTCGGGCGTCGCGCTGGCATCGCCTGCGATTTGCAGCAGCAGTTCGTCAAACTGCGTCAGCCCGCGACTGTGAATGACAGAAACAATCTGCTCGCTCTCGGCGGCGGTCCCCTTGCCAAGGCTCGTTGCAATCGCGGCGAGCCACGATTCGGGCAGCGCGGCGACCGGCGCGCGATCGATGACTTCCCACAATAGCAGCCGGGTCGATTGAGGGGTTGCCCGACTTTGAATTGACTCGGCAATCAGCTTCTGGATATCGGGGTCGGCCCCCTGCGCGACGAGCGCCCCCCGCAGCAGCGACAACCGTTCGTCGGTCGGTTCTTTGTCGGCCAGCCACTCGCGCAGCAGTCCCACCAGTTCGGTGGCCCAGCCCTGGCGCGCGCTGATCACGGCCAATGCCGTCTTGCGTAAAGCCGGGTCGTCGGTATCGAGAAGCGGCGTCACGAGTTCGCGAGTCAGGTCGCCGTGATCCATTTGATCCAGGGCGATCAGTGCGGCCCGGCGG
The DNA here is from genome assembly GCA_009691905.1 of Planctomycetaceae bacterium. Classification (GTDB taxonomy): domain Bacteria; phylum Planctomycetota; class Planctomycetia; order Planctomycetales; family Planctomycetaceae; genus SIAF01. The sequence goes on from SIAF01000080.1 coordinate 4,516, forward strand.
ACTTGAGGATTGGCATCCTTGAGAAACGGCTTTGTCGCGTCGCGGGCGTCAATCCGGATCAGCGCGTAGATGAGAGCATGCTCGAGCACCCGGTCGGTCACGCCGGCGCGAATCGATTCGAACAGCGAATCGACGGCACGATTTCGACCTGTCGAACGACCGGCTTCGTCACCGGCACTGACGAGCCGGCCAATCGCATTTGCCGCTTCACGGCGGACGGCTGGGGTGTCTTTGACGACCCGCGAAATCAGGGCATCGACGGCCTGCGCCCGGGAATTGTCGTCGTTCGCGAATTCGGCACGGCCAAATTGTCGGGCAGCCGCGATGCGAAACGTCTCGTTGTTGGAAGCAAACGACTGCAACTGCCGCTCGTCGGCGCGAATTTTGGCCCGCGCGCCGTGGAATTTGCGCAGGCGTCTGACCCCTTTCTTGTTGATCCGATAGATGGCCCCCATCACGTCGGGCTTCGCGATTTCCGACACCGGGCAGCCGAGGCGGAACCAGCCCCCCGTGTTGATGACCAGCAGGCTGCCGTCGGAATCTTCCAGAACGTCGGTCGGGTGAAAATCCTTCTCGTCCGAGACGAGGAATTCCTCGTCTCGAGTTGTAAACGTCGCCCCGCTCCGCTCGACGATTGAACGGATGACCTGGTGCCGGTTGAAAAACGTGATGAACAGGTTATTGCGATACTCCGGGCCGAACACTGACGAGCGATAAAACGTCATCCCCGAAACGGCGACATGCCCGAACGCTTTCACTTCGGTCAATAGATCGCCGGTTTTCTTGTACTCGGCGATGCACTGCTCCTGGTCGCCGTGGGGATAGACTCCCCCTTCCATCCAGTGCATCAGGCAATCCTGCCGCGGGTTGGTGTGCAGGATGTTGACCGTCCCCAGAATTTCTCCGGCCTCGGTGAAATCGATCTCGACCGGGTTGTCGAAGCCTCCGCCGCAGATCCGCTGGAAGCCGGTGCCGTCGGTGCGGAATCGAAAAATCCCCCCGGCCAGTCCCTGGTCGATCGTGCCATCCTCGAGTTTGACCTTATGCCCGTGCCGGCCGTCGCACAGGTACAACCACCCGTCGGGACCGAGAAACGGCCCGTGAATATCGGCCGCATTGCCGTTGGAGCCGAACTCGCTGACGATCGCCGTACGCTGGTCGCACACGCCGTCGCCGTCGGTGTCTTCGAGCTTCCAGACGCTGGGGGGCGAGGCGGTATAGACGGCCCCGCCGTAGGGCAGCACCCCCTGCGGCATCACCAGCTTGTCGGCAAACAGCGTCCGCTTGTCGAATTTGCCGTCGCCGTCGGTGTCTTCAATGACGACGATTCGATGCTGAGGATTCGCGAGCAGTTTCTCGAATGGCTCATTGACCCCCGCTGAATCAACCAGATACAGTTTCCCGGCCTCATCGAAGCAGGCCATTACCGGCCGTTCGACCACCGGAAACTCGGCAGCGACCTCGATTTCGAACCCTTCAGGCACGCGCGGTAACGGCGGCGCAGCGGCTGCCGTCCCGGCCAATCGCCAACCACAGAGCACGACCACCAAAACGCAGACGGCTCTATTCATCACCGGCTCCTGACGACATACTTTCGGAACGAGCACTCACCACGGCATTATCGGCAGTCGAAGCGAGACGTACAAGGCGATCGTCGCTTGGAAACTACGTCGGGGCTGAGAATGGTCGATATACCGCGAGCGGTCACGAGTGAGACATATTTACCGACCGGTCGTTAGCTGGTTGGGACCCCATCCGGCTCGTCCGGATGGGGTTGGGCCGTTGCGTCCGCCAAGATTGAGCTGGAAAATGTCTCGAACACGGCCGCACGAGGTATATTCAAACGCTACGAGGATTCGAGGCCATCTGAAGTTGCAGCCACGCTGCGACCTGCTCGGGCTTCCAGACCCACTCTTCGTCAGCCCAGATGATGAGCCGCCGCAGTGCAATTGCGGGGTCGATTCCAGAGAGCTCGGACAACGTGCGATGCAACTCATCCGACTCCAACCTGGGGTGAACGTTTCCATTGCACGAAGATTGCTCTCGCAGAACGAGCGCCAACCCCGTTTCGAAGAATATTGGATCGGTCTCCACAAAATGAATCGACTCGACATCCTCGAGCGGGACTTTGAACGACAGACAAGTCCACGAATCCGCCTCGGTCCACAGCAGTGTACGGTTGGCATATCGCAAGCCGGCGCGTTCGAACCAGGCTTTACGGATCGACAGACACATTAAAGCCCACACTAAGACAGTGAAGCCGACGCAGCTAACGAACAAAGCGGATATTCGTCGCTCTTGAAACCAGCACCCGATCACGAACAGAACCGGCACCACCATAAAAACAATTGCGATTCCGATCATTCCCACAGTACTGATGCGTGCCAATTGAACGATTCCCGTGTCGTCCGGGACGAAATCCGCAATATCGGTTTCGGTGTCGGGGGAACCGATCTCGCCGAGAGAGGCAGAACGAACGGTGTTGCGTTTGCGCGTCGCAGCAGTCACCGCGCGGGCCAGCACCCCCAGCGGCCACAGCAATGCCGACGTCGAAACGATGTTCGCCCAAACGCCCAGCCTGACCAAGAATGGCAATCGATCGGCTGGCTTGCGCTCCTCTGCCATAAAGCCACGAATAGCAATGACCACGCCGATCAGGTAATAGACCAGCGGAAACCACAAATAAATCGAGTTCTGCATCGAGAGTACATCCACGCTCCGATTCTAATCCATCCGAACGAGTGAATCTCCCCATATTTGGTTGGCGCGGGCGCTACGCATTCGACCGGTACAACACGTGCGTCTCCAGATAGCATTCGACCGCCCGCGGCGTCATATACCGCAAACTCCGCTGCTCGGCGACCCTCTGCCGCAGGTCACTCGACGAAAAATCGACTCGAGGAATCGTCACCAGTTGCACACGGCTCGCCGCATCATCGCCCAGCGCACGGCAAAGGTCGCGCAGGTCAGCCAACGGCTCGTCTGCACGGTTGACGACCACGAGCCGCGCCAGTTCGAGAATTCGAGCCGGTTCGCGCCAGGCCGGGAAGTCGCGGAGCGAATCGGCCCCCATCAGAAAGAACAATTCCCGTTGAGGGCCTTCCTGTTCCAGTTCAGCCAGCGTTTCGACTGTGAAGGAAGGAACCGTCTTGCGCAGCTCGCGCCGGTCGACCTTGAAGCGGTCGTGACCGGCAATCGCCAATTCGAGCATGTCGGCCCGAGCGGCACCCGGGGTAATCGGCTGTTCCAGTTTGTGCGGAGGGGCGCCGGAGGGCAGAAACCAGACTTCGTCCAATTGGCACTGCTCGCGGCACTGCTCGGCCAGCAACAGGTGCCCGTAATGGACCGGATCGAACGTTCCGCCAAAAATGCCCAGACGCATGATTTCAGGTGTAGGGTGGGACAAGCCAGCCGAGACGGGGTGTGGTTTACCGCATTACCATTTGAATCAGGAATCACCTTCCTGGCAATCGTGCGGCTGGCACCGGCCCACCATGCGGGTCGCTTCACTTGCCACGCGAATGGTGGGCCTGCGCACGCTGCGCGAGCTGGTCCCACCCTACGCAAGCTGCTTCCTGAACCTCGCCACGCTCAGGGCGAGTATCACCAGACAGCAAGCGGTCAGCCCCAGCACCTGCGGGACCAAATCCACAAGATCGGCGTCGCGCAGCACGATCCCCCGCAGAATCTCCAGAAAATACGTCAGCGGAATGCCGCACGAGAGAATGTAAATCGGCAGCGGCATCTCGCTTCGCGGAAACATGAATCCCGAGAGCAGCACCGAGGGGAGCATCATCAGAAACGCAAACTGCATCGCCTGCAGTTGAGTCCGCGCAAGGGTCGAGATCAGCAGACCCAGGGCCAGGGCGCACACGAGGAACAACAGCGACAGGGCCAGCAGCAGCCACAGATTGCCGTGAATCGGCACGCCGAACACATAGACCATCACCGTCAGCACGATCAGCATCTCGAGAAAGCCGACGATCGCATACGGGATCAGCTTTCCCAACAGCAGCCCCAGCCGGCCGACGGGGGTCACGAACAATTGTTCGAGAGTCCCCAGCTCACGCTCGCAAACGATGGCAAACGACGTCAGAAACAGCGTGACGAGCTGCATGATGATCCCGACCAGACCCGGCACGAAAAAATGCGAGCTTTTCAGATCGGGATTGAACAGCAGCCGCGGCCGCATTTCGATCGGAATTGCCACCCGGCCGACCGCATTTCTCGCCGGGGCCACGGGCAGGGTTTCGGCAATCAGCACGGCCCGCTCTTTCGACTTGGCGATTCCCAACAGGTTGGTCGCATTGAGGGCGGTCGTCGCCACCTGCGAATCGCTGCCGTCAATCAGCACCTGAACCTGCACCTGCTCGCCGCGAATCAGCCGCTCGGTGTAATCGGGAGGGATGCGCACGCCGACTTTGGCCCGCCCCGAGGCGATCGCCCGGCGGAACGACTCGTCGTCGTAGACGCGCTGGGCGACGGCGAACGTGCGAGTATTTCGAAAGGCGTCGATCAATTCGCGGGCCGCCTTCCGCCCGTCCAGGTCGTACACGACCATTGGAATGTTTTCGATCTCGGTCTCGATGGCATACCCGAAGATGATCGTCTGCAACACGGGAACGACCAGCATGAAGAAAATGGTCGCCGGATCGCGGCGGATATGCGAGAACTCTTTGAGCAGCATGGCCGTCAACCCCCACGTCGCGCCGGTCTTCGGGGCGAGCGGGGGGCGTGAGCCCTCTGAAGCCTTCCCAATCGCAACGGCCTCCGATGGCGACCAACCCTTCGCCAATTCCGTCGAAGCCGACGCGCGACCTGACGACTCATTCACCGAATGTGACGCTTCAGGGGGCTGACGCCCCCCGCTCGCCTGATGCCGTTCTTGCGCTCGCGTCAGCGTCACAAACACATCTTCCAGGCTGGGGGCGATCGGCCGCAGCCGGTGTTCGTCACGGGGAATGTGCAACCGGCGGCAGATTTCTGCCTCGTCCAATGAGTCAGCCGCCAGGACGTGAATCGCCTGGCCGAACAACGTCGCGTCGGAAACCCCCGGGATTTGCCGAAGCCGCGACAGGTTTTCGGTGGGATTGGGAACATCCAGCTCCCACCGCTTCGTGCCGACCGGAGTCACGTCCGGCAGTTGCTTCAATTCCTCGGGGCGTCCGCACACGATCAGCGTCGACATGTGGATATACGCGACATTCGTGCAGCGCTCGGCTTCGTCCATGTAATGCGTGGTGACGAACAGCGTCACGCCGCGGGCCGAAAGTTCGAACAACAGATCCCACAGGTCGCGGCGGGCGACCGGGTCAATCCCGGCGGTCGGCTCGTCGAGGAAGACGACTTCCGGTTCATGCACGAGTGCGCAGGCCAGCGCCAGGCGCTGTTTCCAGCCTCCGGAAAGGGTGCCTGCGAGCTGATCGATCCGATTGCCGATGCCGGTCAATTTCTGGACAGCCAGCGAGCGCTCGGCCAGTCGCGCCGGCGTGAGGCCGTAAATGCGACCGTAAAATTCGATGTTCTCGCGGACGCTCAGGTCGGCATACAAGCTGAACTTCTGCGACATGTAGCCGATGCGGCGCTTGATCTGCTCGGACTCGCGGGCCACGTCATGCCCGAGCACGCTGGCTTCGCCGGCCGAGGGTTGTAACACGCCGCACAGCATACGGATGATCGTCGACTTGCCGCTGCCGTTGGGCCCCAGCAGCCCGAAGATCGCCCCGCGCTGCACCTGAAACGACACGTCGTCGACGGCGATCAGTTTGCCGAACCGTCGACCGAGATGGCGAACGTCGATGACGGGTGGCGGGATCTCATTCACGGCGGGTTTTATTCCTTATGGTACAGCTCACTTTCGGTGCAAACCCGCATCCATTTATCTCGGGATGAACGGTTCGATGCCTGCGCTCACACACCTTGAGGCCGCAATCAAAAGAAGTTGAACATGAGAGAACAGAGGAAACAGAGACGGCGTTGTTTCGATCGACGCTCGGTGCAGATCTCTGTTTTCTCTGTTTTCTCCTGTTCCATTCCGTCATTCGTCGGATTCGTGAGATTCGTGGTTCCCTCGTCAACTCGTTTGAAGTTCACCGGCCAAGCCAGACGTCGGCTGCCATTCCCGGGCGCAGCACGTCGCTGCCGCTTTGCAACAGGACTTTGATCCGAAACACCTGCTTCGAGCGCTCTTCCGGAGTCTGGACGTTTCCGGGAGTGAACTCGGCCTGGCGGGCGACGAACGTGACGCGACCCTCGAATTTCCGGTTCGGAAAGCTGTCGACCGTGACCGTGACTTCGTGGCCGACCTGCACGTCGAGCCGATTCTCGGGAAAATAGGCGCGGATCCACAGACGCCCGGCTTCAATCATCGAGATCGCCGGAGTGTTCGCCCCCACCAAATCACCGGGGCGCAAATCGACCGCTTCAATCGACCCGTCGCTGGGCGCACGAATCGTCAGTTCGTCGAGTTGTCGCTCGATGGCATCGAAAGCCCCCTGGGCCGACTTGACGGCCGCCTCAGCCTTTTTCTTGTCTTCGCTGCGATACCCGTGATCCCGAAGCAGCCATTCTTGATAAGCCTCTTCGCGGCGGGCGTCGGCTTCCTTCAAATCCTGAGGTCGCGTCCGTTGGAGCTTGCCCAACTCCTCCCCCCGCACATGCGCGGTGGCTCGCGCGACGCGCAGCTCGGCACTCGCCTCGTCCAGATCCGACTGCGAAGCGTTGCTCTTCGCGATCAGCTTTTCGGTGCGATCGTACTTGAGCTGTGCCAGTTCGAGTTGCGCCTGCGCCAGTTCCAGGTTGGCTTTGGCGGCCGCGATGTCTTCTTCGCCGTCGGCCAACCGGTCGCGGGCGGCCACCAGTTGCTCTTCTTTGGCCTTGGCCTGCGCCTTTTCTTCCACGCGAAAACCGGCAAACAGCCGGTCGAACTCGGCCTGGGCCTGTGCCAGTTCACCGCGGGCCTGCGCCTGTTGCTCCAGAAGCTGGAACGGTTCGAGCTCGACCAGCGGCTGCCCGCGGCGAACCTCATCGCCTTCTTCGACCAGTACCTTCGCCACGCGCCCGCCGACGCGCGACCCGATGCGGATCTCGTCGCTTTCGACAAATCCCGACACTTTGAGCGGACCGGTCGCCCGCTGGCTATACAACAGCCCCGCCACCAGCAACAAGGCCGCGGCAACGATCAGTACGAGCCGCTTGAGCATGAACGTCATTCCTTCGAAAGAGCACCAAACGCGCGGCTCGATCAACGCCGATACAGTAGCGCAAAACTCTATTCGCCGCCAGTGCGTCAAATGCCTGCCAACGCAGCAGCGCGGCCCGCTAATGCCGCCGGCCGCTGAATCAAACCGCTACCGCGACTCTGCCCGTCAAGTTAAGATATCGGCCGTAACGTCTTAGACCCGTACCAGCACCGCACCGAGGATGAACATGCTCAACCGCACTTTGGTTTCATCGGCCGCTCTGGCCTCACTCCTGGGATTCATCACCATGTCCAGTGCCGCCGATCTGCCGGAAGCCGACAAGGTCAAAGTCGTCAAGTTGCTGGAAGTCCCCAACTATTGTGAGGGGGTGGTGTTCGATCACGAAGGGCGCGGGTACATCTCGTGGAAGGATACGATCTCGCAGTTCACACTCGACGGCAAGCACAAGCCGTGGGCAGTCACCGGCGCCCCCAACGGTCACAAGATTCTGGGCGATGGCACACATCTTGTGTGTGACGCCAGCCCCAGCCACCTGGCCGTCCTGCACCTGGATGCTACGGGCAAGATGCTCGACCCGGCCGCCAAAGAATGCGACGGCAAGCCGCTTTTGGGGCCGAATGATCTGACGCTCGACACCGCCAACAAGGGGTTTTATTTCTCCGACCCCGGCCCGTCAGGCAAAGACAACCCGATCGGTACCATCAATTACGTCGACGCGAGAGGGAAGACGCATTTGGTTGCCGGCGGCCTTGCGTACCCCAACGGCATTGTGCTGACCAATGACGGAAAACGGATCCTGCTGGCCGAAAGCCAGAAGAACCGCGTCCTCGAATACCCGGTTCTCTCTCCGGGCAAAGTCGGCGAGATGAAGGTCTTTGCCGACCTGCCCAAAAATCCCAATGGCAAATGGGAAGAAAACCAGCCCGATGGGATGTGTCTCGACGCCGCCGGAAATCTGTACGTGGCGCACTACGGCATGAAGCAGGTGCAGGTGCTCGACCCCAAGGGAAAACTGCTGCGGACCTACCCCGGCGGCAACCGCACCACCAGCAACGTGGGGTTCGGCGGGCCGAATCGCGACCAGTTGTTCATCACCGGGGGCCTCGACGTCGAAGCCGGCCCGGGGGGCCTGTTTCGCATTGATCTGGGGGTCAAAGGCGAGTTGGTATTGCCCGCGAAGGCGAAGTGACGAGTGCCGTGCGTGATACGAAGTACCGTACGCCACCGCAAAGTTGAATAGCCGCCGGTTTACCTCGTCGCGATTTAACCGACCAACCAGGACTCCCCAATGCCCCGACCGCTTCTGCGGACTCTCTTCCTGCTCGGATCAGTCTGTGTTCCCCTGAACGTCTTCGCTGCCGCTGCGCCCGACTACGACGTCGCCGACCCGCTGCTCAAGGTCATCCGACTCGACTCGGCCCCCACCGAATCATTTCTGGCGATCAAAGCCGACACGACAGGCCGGCTATTTGTCGGCGGCCGCGAGGCGCTGTTCGTCTACGAGCCGAATGACCAAGGGGGATACCACCCGCGGCAGCAACTGCTGACGTTTCCCGATCATACGTGGGTATACGACATCGAAATTCGCGGCGACGATCTGTACATACTGACGGTCAGTGCGCTGTACCTGATTCCCGACGCCCGCATCCAACGCGACGGCCTGGAAGTTCGCCGGCTGATTTGGGGGGTGCCGCTGGGGCACGTCCATCAGTGCTTCCACGGGATGACGTGGGGACCGGAAGGCGATCTCTATTTCGCGATGGGAGACCCGCTGTGGTATTACGGCGACTTCAACCGGCCCGATCATTGGGGGCATTGGACGTTTTTCAGTCGGAAGGGGACGCGGGCGAATCAGAGGGCGGGGGTTGAGCGAGGGAGGAATGCGACAGGGCAGGCGAAGCGACCCCCCCTGCCCCCCCTTGCTAAGGGGGGGAGAAACGGCGCTGCTAAGGGGGGGAGTGCCGGTATGTGTGCCGAAACAGATCAGAGCTCCCAGTATTTATCTCTTCGCGTCGGACCCAGTGCCCGCACTAAAAAGGCTGCCAATGGGAACGATGACGGTGCGGCGGAGGACTGGGAGAAAACCCCTTACAACGGAGTCGGTGGGGTATTTCGCTGCAAACCTGACGGCAGCGGGTTTCAAGTCGTCGCGCGGGGCCTGCGCAACAGTTGCGGGCTGGCGTTCGATCGCGACTGGAACCTGTTCACGAACGACAACGATCACGAGTCGATGCCGGCTGAGTACGTGCCGGGGCGGCTCAATCACGTCACGCCGCACAGCGATTTCAGTTGGCCGCGCGGTTGGATGCTGACGAAAACCCCCGATCGAATGGACCTGCTCGACACGATGAACACCGCCCTGGGCCGCTTCGTTCCCGTCGGGCAGGCGTACTACGACGATACGTACCTCCCCGAAAAATACCGCAACTCGCTGCTGGTGGCTCGCTGGTGTACACGGCAGATTACGTTTTATCCGCTCGAGCACCACGGCGCGACGTTCCACTGCGACGAGCACGAGTTGCTCTCCGGCCGCGATCTTGCCCGGCCGGTCCACGTCACGGTGGGCCGCGGCGGACGGATCTTCGCCAGCATTTGCTACATGGCCCACAACGAAGGCTCGCCGGTTTACAAGAGCGACCTGGTGATGATCACCAGGGCTGACGATGCCGACGATCATCCGTTCGAGGCGTACGATGCGCCGACGGCGACGACGGAGAAACTCTTTGAGGAGTTGTCGAATGACTCATGGTCACGGCGGAAGGAAGCGCATATCGAAATCCTGCGACGTGGCAGCGACGTCGGACAGGATGCTCCTGCGCGAATCCTCACCGTCGATCTCGCCGACAAGTCGGTTCCCCATCTCGTTTGGATCGGCGCCGCCACAATCGAGCCGGCGTCGATTTTCCAGCGGATGAGCATTCTCTGGACGGCTCAATTCGGCTTGCTCAATGAACCCCGGCGAGCCGACGTTCGATTGCAAGCGACCCGCGCGCTTGCCGAATTTGGTTTGCAATACGCGTCTGAAAGTCATTTCGTCAACGCGCTATACGACGATGATCCCCTGGTGCGTCATGCCGGGCTGATCGCCGGATTCCGCAAATTCGAGACGATCCCCGAAGCAGTCATGCACGGGTTCGTCCGAAGTCGGGACACGTATCTGCGGCAGTCCGCGACGCGCCTGCTGGCTGAGAAGTCGTCGATCGACGCTCTGGCGACCATGACGCAGTCCGACGATCCCCTGACACGACTGGCGGCCGTCCTCGCCGCCGGGTTTCGGCTGACATTGCCCCCTGCGACCGGGACGCTCAGCGACGACTTGCCGCTCGCCCCCTGGCGCAACTCCGACGAGGCGTACATCATCCAGTACATCGACGAAAAAGTCGATTTGCGCGACTATGGACGGTTGGGCACCTACACCGTCGCCGACCACTGGAGGGCCGGCAAACACAGCGAAGAGCAGGAGCAACTATTTTTGCTGCTTGCCGCGCGGTTGCCTGACCTAGACGACAACGTCCGCCTTCAGGCGGCACATTTCCTGTACTTGCTCAATGACGAACGAGCCGAACCGGTCATCGCCGTCTTGCGGGCGGCTATACACCAGAATCGACTGGGGACCGCGCCGATCACCGCCGTCGCCGCTGCCTGGGCGATCGGCCCGTTCGACGACGAGGCCATTGGCGGGTGGAACAAGCGACACGACTTCGAAACTCGGCCGTTCGATCCGACGACAACCTATCCCATCGGCGCGGCCAAATCGCTGTCGTGGACGAAGATCAAGTCGATCAATGCCCGCTACTTTGATTTTCGCCAGGATTTCAAAGCCTCACTCGGCACATCGTGCTATTTGTTCCTGCGCATCGAGAGCGGCACAAAGCAGCGCATCGAACTGCTCGTGGGATCAGACTCCTCGTACAAAATCGCTCTCAACGGCAGCCCGGTCGCCGCGAGTGAGTCGCAGCGAAGCGCCCTGCCGATTCAGGATGTCGTCGCGCTCGATCTGCAGCCGGGCAGCAACGATTTGCTCGTAAGAGTCCGCGGATCAGTGGGCGACTGCCGCCTCTACCTGCACACCCGATCGTTGCAGCCGGTTGCGATCGACCTTCCCGAAGCTCTGACGGGAGGTACGCTCGCCGAGCGCCTCAAAGAAGCCGCCGCGAACCCCGACCAGACGAAACTCGACCCTCGATTTCTCGATGTCAACTGGGATGAAGCGATCCAGGGGGGCGACGTTGAAAGTGGAAAAAAACTGTTCAGCGCCAGCGGCCTGGGGTGCGCCAAGTGCCACGCCGAAACCGCCGAATCGGCGGTCACCGGCGGCCCAAGCCTGGCTGACGCGGTCAAGCGGTTCACCGTCGCGCACCTGGTTGAATCGGTGCTTCTTCCCAACAAGACGATCTCGCCAGTCTTCAAAGCGACGACGATCGTGACAAAGGAAGGAAAGACCTTTACCGGCCTGGTCATTGGCGAGACCGGCGAGAAACTCGAAATGATTCTGACCGACACGAACAGAGTCACGATCGCCACCACCGACATCGACGATCGGGTGCTGCAGAATATCTCCCCCATGCCGGCCGGACTGGTCAAAACCCCCGACGAACTGCGCGACCTGCTGGCGTATTTGTTGAAACGACAGTGACGCGATTATCGTCGATCGACTTTTCGACTCGGCTGCGCCTCGCGGCTAAACGGCTAAACGAATTAATTTTGCATGTTATTGCTCAACGTTCACAATGTCACGCGTCAGTTTGATGCGGCCCCTGTGCTCGACGGGCTGTCGTTCGAGGTCCGCCCCGGCGAAATGATCGGTCTGGTCGGCCCCAACGGCGCTGGCAAAACGACCCTCTTGAAAATTCTCGCCGGGCTCGATGAACCCGACACGGGCGAATGCGTGCTGCATCCCTCGGCGCGAATCGCCCTTTTGGAACAGGCGGCGATTTTTTCGGACGAGAAGACTCTGCTCGACGAAGCCAAAGACGGCTTGGCGACGCTATACGCGTTGCAGCACGAAGCCGAAGAGGTCGCGCACAAGATTGCCGCCGAGACCGAGCCGATCGCTCACGACAAGCTGCAGCGTCGCTTTGACTTTTTACAGCACGAGTTGCAGCGGCTCAAGGCGTACAACATCGATCACCGCGTCGACGAAGTTTTGCTGGGGCTGGGGTTCAGCCGCGATCAGTACGACCGGCCGATGCCGAAATTCAGCGGCGGCCAGCAGAACCGGGTCCTGCTGGCGCGGCTGCTGCTGGCCGCACCCGACCTGATGCTGCTCGACGAGCCGACGAACCATCTCGACATCGCCGCCACCGAGTGGCTCGAAGAGTATCTCGTCCACTGCGAAGCCGCCGCATTGATCGTCAGCCACGACCGCTACTTTCTCGACAAGGTCACGACGCGCACGCTCGAGCTGTTTCAGGGAACGACCGCCGACTATCCCGGCAATTTCTCGGCGTACTGGAAGCTTAAAGCCGAACAGAACGAGCTCCTGGAGAAAACCTACGAAAAGCAGCGGGAGTTCATCGCCAAGACCGAAGACTTCATTCGCCGCAATTTTTACGGCCCGAAGCACGTCCAGTCGCACGACCGCGAGAAGAAGCTCGAACGGCTCGAGCGGGTCGAGCGACCACGGATCATCGTCGCCCCGGTGATGGGCTTTGGCGCTAAAGTCCGCCGCACCGGCGACTGGGTCATTGAAGCCCGCAATCTGGCGAAGGGCTTCGGGACCCCCCTGTTTCGCGACGTGTCGATTCAAATCTTGCGTGGCGAGCGGGTCGGCCTGTACGGCCCCAATGGTTCGGGCAAGACGACGCTCTTGCGAACGCTGCTGGGCGAATTGACTCCCGACGCCGGCGAAGTCCGCCTCGGTACGAACGTCGAGATCGCCTATTACGACCAGCAATTGGCCAGTGTCGATCCTGAACTGAATGTCGTCGACGTTATTCGCCCCGCCAACAACCCCACGATGACCCCGGCCCAGATTCGCGAACTGTTGGCGCGGTTCGGGTTGAAAGGTGAAATCGTCTTCCAGAAAGTCGGCAGTCTCAGCGGCGGCGAGAAAAGCAAAGCGGCCTTGGCGCGGGTCGCCGCACTGAATGCCAACGTCCTGGTCCTCGACGAACCGACTAACCACCTCGACCTCTGGTCGCGTGCCGCGCTGGAAGAGGCGCTGTGCGCCTTCGACGGCACACTGCTGTTCGTCAGTCACGACCGGTACTTCATCGACCGCGTGGCGACGCACATTTTCGCCTTCGAGCCGACCCGCTGGCGACTGTATCAGGGAAATTACACGAACTACACCGACTCAATGAAACGCGCCGCCGCCGAAGCCGCGCCCGACAAAGCCGCCGCACGCCCCTCCGACCAGCGACGCCCCGGCGAGCGCCCCCCAGTCGAGCCGGATGCGTCAGCTTCCGGTTTCTCCCGCAAACCCTCCGCCACCGCTGCCGACAAACCCCGCCGCAAACGCAAATTTCCCTATCGCAAAGTCAACGACCTGGAAGCCGAGATCGCTAAAGCCGAGCAGCGCCTTCAGGAATTGCAGGCGGCCCTGGCCGACCCCGACATCTATCGCGACGGCCCGCGGGTGAAAGAGACTAAGGAGCAATTTGAAGAATTAGAGAAGAGGCTGAGGGAGCTCTACGAACATTGGGAAGAGGCGGTCGAGTTGAATTAGAGACATACCACGTCCATTTCAGGCAGCGAATGAGTCGATCGCAATGCGCGACTTCGAAGCATCGACTAAGGCTGTAAAATTCCAAAGTTTTTAATTGTCATAGGTTACGGCGCGAGTTAGCATAATCGAATAGGGCCCTCGGGCACGGGATTTCATTTCAACTCGCAGATAGGGTGCAACTATGTTCGCTCGTGGAATTTCAATCGTCAGTTTGTTGCTTGCCGTTGGTGGCTCGCCTTGCTCAGAACAACGACCGGCGACTGTTGCCAAAGAACCGGGTGCTGAGGCGCAAGTCGCCCTACGGGCCGCTTCAGCCACTTCGAAAAAGTTCTGCGCCAAGAGAAAATCTGTTTACTTAGTGGAACCTGGGAGCCCCGCGATCATTTGGTACGATTACACGGGTAATGAGTACGACCCCACCGTAACTCCGTACAACTGCACTGCGACGAGTTTCGTCAGCAAGCAAAACTTTGCAATCGCGTTTCCTTACGCTTGCCCGAACCCTACCTGCGCGTTTCCCGACGCCGTTTTTAATGATGACGGCGAGACCGAGAGAGCACCAGCGACAGCGCAAGCGCAAGCAGCAGCGGAACTCGTAACGGGAGGTAATGCGATCGAACACCCCTTGCCGCCGGAAAGTGACGAAATTCACGGTCGAAAACAGGCGTTGGACCGCATTTATACACAGTTCCTGCGACCGGCGTCACATGGTGCGCAACAAATGGTGAATTGCGAGCTGCGGCTTACGCAGGAAAAGTTCGCTGACGGCTCAGTGTTTCTCAGCGCCAGAGGCTATGAAGTGACCGAAATTCCAGCCGACCAATTTGTCGTTCCCCTCGTTTTTGCCGTCAAGAAGGACACCGATCCTGATTCGGGTTGGTATTTCGTCGGTATCCAAAAGATCATCTTCGAGGTCATCTGCACAAAACCGCAACCATAGCAATCAATCCTTCCAAACCGGTCGTCCGAAGTCGGCTTCCCTGATCCTGGGTTTCGCGCTCCGGGCGCAGCGAAATCCCAGGCGTTCGTGCGTTGCAGAAGCATTCATACCGAATCGCTGCCTGGGCCCGCGCGCCCACTCTTCAGGATTGTCGGCCTGTTCCAGCAGCACCGATACCGGCGCACCTCTCACGATCTTCCGGTCGCTGTCCGCGGCCCTCATCGTGATTGCGGTTGTCGATGCGGGGTATGAACGCAACGGACTGATCGTCCATTCCAGCACATTGGAATATAGCCCGGCGACTGACGTATGGTCGCGACACCGATCGAATTGCGGCCTGCCGGCGGGATCAATCGGCCAGCCTGGGGGGTCAATGGGCTGCTCGCCCCAGGGGTACTGCGTCTGGCCGCCGTTCGTCGCCGCATACTCGTATTCCGCTTCCTCCGGCAACCGTTTCCCCAGGGACTCGGCCAGCTCCAGCGCCTTATTGAAGGTCACATCCGTCAAAGCGTACAAATCCTTCTCAGCCTTGAACTTCTCGGCATATCCGGGGTCCAATTTTCGAATGCGTTCGATCGGGACTTCGGTCCGGTCCAGCAGGAATGCGGGAACGCTTCGCAGGTGGATCGGTTCGGCCTCGGCAGCGACGTCGCCCATTTGAAACTCCGCCTGGCCGGCAAACGGCTCCATTCCCGAATCGGTTTCGCTCGGGGGCAGAATGGTGATCGGATCCAGTTCGATGACTCCGTTCGTAAGGGTGCGATTCACTCAATCCCACGAAAAACAACGCAAAACGACTCTCAATAGGACTTGATCGGCGGGGAGCTCGAAAGTGATCTTGCTAAAAACGGCGTTCTTCCGCGAAGCTGCTGGTAATTCAAGCCGCAGTCCACGGAAGGAA
>SIAF01000081.1 GCA_009691905.1 Planctomycetaceae bacterium
ATCTACCTCTGCAGCCCCTACTCGCACTCCGACCCCACCGTCCGTGAACAGCGCTATCAAGCTGCATGCGCGATGACGGCCCGCATGATGCTCGAGGGCCAAGTCGTCTATTCGCCAGTCGTCCACGGCCACCCGCTGACGCGCCTCGGCCTGCCGATCGACTGGTTCTTCTGGCAATATTTCGATCTGCGGCATCTGGAGTATTGCAACGAAATTCTCGTGCTGATGCTCGACGGATGGACCGAGAGCGCCGGTGTACGGGCCGAGATCGAAATAGCCACGGAGTTCGGCAAGCCGGTCTGGTATCGCGCCCCGCTCGGCCCGTACCCACCCACGTTGGCGTCAGTGCGGGGGGAGGGCGTGGCGTGACCCAATCCCCCATCCACGCAAAAACGCCCCAGCGTGGCGAACGTGGAGCGTTGCGAAATGCCGGCGTAATTATGAGGTCGCTAACAGTCCGTGCCGAGGCAGACCCTGGTGATCACCGCCACCTGTTCGGTCTCGTCGTCGTCGAGCCAGACCGGCTGGATGTCCTCGTTGCGGCGGACCGGCTTCCAGGTGGGGGACGCCACGGCCCGCCAGCCGTAGGTCTTTCGGACCGCCTTGATTGCGGCGGCGTAGTTTCGGACGCGGCAGGTAACCCCGTTAGCAGTCAAGACGCGATAGGTGTTGATTCGCATTCGTCGCTCTCCGTCTGGTGGAGGAATTCGAAGTCGATGGGCTCGACCACCTCCGCCGGTGGTCAACATCGAACGAGCAGACGACTACCTCACCATCTCCCAAACGCTAAGCCACATTCCGCTGATTCCAGCAGGAATTCGGGGATTTTCCGGGTGCCACGAACGGGTACAATTGACGCAGGAATCGGGGTTTTTGGGATGGGAGCGGGTCACGGAGGCAGGAGGGGCTAATGTCAACGGAACACAACCGGCGCTTCGCCGCCGCCGAGCGGCGCCAGAAAGTCACCGAGCTGTACGTTCAGGGCTGGTCGCAGGCGGAGATCGCCGCCCACCTGGAGACGGCCCAGTCGACGATCAGCAAGGATATCCAGCAGGTCCGTCGGCAATGGGAGCAATCGACGCTCCGGAATTTCGATCAGTTGCGCGCTCGAGAATTGCAGAAGCTGGATTACATCGAGCGCCAGGCCTGGGCTGCCTGGGATCGCTCCCAAAAACCGTCGCAGTCGGCCGTCGTCACCGACCAGGGGACCGGCAACGGCCAACACACGCGCAAGTCGCTCAAGCATCAGATCGGCGACCCACGCTTTCTCGACCAGATCAGCAAGTGCGTCTCCCAGCGCCGGGCGCTGCTGGGACTGGATGCGTTTCCGGCCCCCGCCACGGAAGGAACAGGTGATGTCCCAGTCAGTCTCGAAGTCCGTCGGGAACGGGTGCTGGCCCTCTTCGCTGCATTCAGCGAGCGCGAACGACTTGGCTTCGCTGGAGAAGGACCTGCTCACCTCCAGCCCGGGAATGTTGGCCACCGGGACGAGCGAAGGCCGCTGGAAGATGGCCCGCCACGCGGCCTACTTGGACCAGACGCTGCTCTCGGCGATTGAGGATGCCCAGGCGGGGCTGCTCGACGGGTTGGTGGTTTGTATGCCTCCCCAGCACGGGAAGAGCGAGCTGTGCTCCAAATACCTCCCCGCCTGGTACCTGGGGACATTCCCCGATCGCCGGGTAATTCTGACGGGCTACGAAGCGGACTTCGCCGCGCAATGGGGGCGCAAAGCCCGCGACCTGTTGGAACAGTGGGGTTGGCTGTTCAACGTCCAGGTCTCGAAGCGATCGTCGGCCGT
This sequence comes from Planctomycetaceae bacterium, assembly GCA_009691905.1. GTDB lineage: Bacteria > Planctomycetota > Planctomycetia > Planctomycetales > Planctomycetaceae > SIAF01. The sequence continues at coordinate 1,799 of SIAF01000081.1, forward strand.
GCATCGCTGGGATCTGCAGGGGAGAGACGGTGGCATGACGACTGCCGGGGTCGGGGGACCAATCACTGGCCGTGGCGCGCACCTATTGATCGTCGACGATCCCGTCAAAAATGATGAGGAAGCCCGCAGCAGCACCCATCGGGAAAAACAGTGGGACTGGTGGCAGTCGACCGCCAGCACGCGTATCCGTCCCGGAGGGCTGTTCGTTGTCGTTCAAACCCGCTGGCACCGAGACGACCTGGCCGGCCGAATCCTGCGGGAAGCCAAAACAAATCGCCAACGCTGGCGAGAGGTCCGCCTCCCGGCACTTGCCGAAGACCGCGACCCCCTTGGCCGGGCGCCGGGCGAACCCCTCTGGCCGGAAGTCTACACGGAAGACCACCTGCTGCGGGTGAAGTCCAGCCGGACGAACTATTACTGGCGAGCCCTGTATCAGCAGGACCCCTTGGCGGAAGGCTCCACCGAGTGGCCCGAAGCGTTCTTTGGCCCCTCGATTTGGTTCGAGGAGTGGCCGCAAGAATGGTTGTGCCGGGCGATGGCCCTCGACCCGAGCAAGGGCCGGGACGCCAAGTTCGGCGACTACTCGGCGTTCGCGATGCTGCAGCTGATGGCTGACGGTACGTGCTACGTCGATGCCGACCTGGCCGTTCGGAACGTGTCGATCATCGCCGAGACCGCTTTGGAATTGTGCCGGTCCTTCCAGCCGGACGGGTTCTCGATCGAAGTCAACCAATTTCAGGAACTGCTGGCCACGGAGATAAACCGGCTGGCGATGGAGCGACGGATGTATCTGCCGCTCTATACGATCAACAACCAGGTCCCCAAGATCGTCCGCATCCGGCGGTTGACGGCGCTATTGGCCCAGGGGCGGATCAAGTTCAAAGCCAACTCAGGGGGTGCCCGGCTCCTGGTCGAGCAGCTCCGGGATTTTCCGACCGGGGACCATGACGATGGCCCCGATGCCCTGGAGATGGCCGTTCGGACAGCGAATGACCTGATCGCCAATGCCAATCGCCCGGACTTCACGGTCGAGTTCGTGTACACCTGAAACCCCGCCCGTTCGGCATGGAAAGGCCCGGTTTGGGACGCGAATGGGCGGGATTCGGCATCAATAGGTCCAGTTTCGGCAAGTCCCCGCGTCACACTGGGTAAATTACCAAACGGGGAGCGATCGGCGAACTGTAAATTTCAGGCTCAAATTCGCAGGAGTCGCTTCTGGGAGGTTATCCAGATTCCCCATTCTGGTGCGAAATCGCTGGCCAATATCGACACATATGGTTATCGAATTCGGGTCACACTGACCCAGGATGCGCGAAGTGGGTCGGTGTTATTCGAAATAGGAGAGCTACCTCGAGCTACCTACAATCGCTGATCAAACGTGCCACCGGCAGCTTTGGCGTGAATCGGATTGTCTGGCCAGACTCGCGCCGTCATTTAGCGGCCTTTTGCTCCGCGGTCTGCGTCTTGAGGCAAACCGCTGCGAGTTCCTGTTTGGTGACTTTGATTCCGGTCGGATAACTGTGGGTGTCGAGTTCGGCTTTGATCCGCAAGCCCTGGTCTGTCGTGGTGCTGGCGATCAATTGGATAATGACTTCGTAGCTGATCACACATTCGACCTTGGGGCCCGTCACCGGAATGGCCTCGTGTGCCCGGGATCGTCCGCACGAATTCCGTCCACGCGAAACGAACGGGGTCGCTTCGGTTTTGTGTACGCCGACCTGGTGGAATGCCTCGCGGGCGACCCACTTCGCAAGTCGGCCCGTTCGTTTCACCGGTGTCACTCTACCCGACGATTTCGAAGCCCCGATCGGATAGTGCGACCTGGAACTGGCCCGTTCCGAGGCGCCTGAAAAAGACATCGAGCTGGGCGGTCCCCAATCCCTGCGGAAACGTCTCCGTGAGGGATGTGACCTGCCCGGCCGGCTCCTTGGCGCGCCCGGCGGGGCCGTCCGCCGGCGGATTCGCCGTGCGAGTCGACCTCATGGTCTCCCAAATTCCGCGCAGGTCGCGACCGATGCCGGCATCGGGCGCAATCAGGATTTGTCCGGCGTTCGAGGGGACCAGCGCGGGCTGAGCTGTGGGCGGCGCGACAAACCGTGCCGCGAACACCGCCGGTTGCGGGATGGCTGCGTCCGGAACGGCTGGCGCCGCGGCCATCAGCGCTTCCGGTCCCTCGTCGGCTGCTTCCTCTCCGATCAGCATCAGGTCGGCGGCACTCAGCGTCCGGCGTACCTGGCCGGTTGCCAGTTCCGCGAACATCACCGACGACGCGTCGGTGCTGTGTCCCATCCCCAGGACGTGCCCGAGTTCGTGAATGACGACAGTCTGAAAGTCGAACTGGCTGGTCGTGATGGATGTCGAATCGGCCCCGACGTGCCAGTTCCAGCCGTTGATCAAAGTGATCTCGGCGCCATTCGTGACGCCGAGTACTCCCTGGGCGACGCCTCCCAGTTCGCTGCTGTCGGCAAGCTGCAGGTGGACCTGCGCTTCGGCGACCCCGCTGGAAACCAGCACAAAGTAAACATCGAACGATGCCATTTGTGCGTTGAGCATGCCGATCGCGTCGTTGATTCGGGCGAGTTGCGCGACGGCCTGATCGCCCTCCAACCCGTCGACGGCGACCTGGATCTCTCCGGTCAGCAAGTGATGCCCCGATTCGAGCGGGGTTGATTCCTCCTCAGCAACCGTCCCGCCGACTGTGATTTGCGAATACGGGCGCTCGCCAAAGTTGTAGTTGAGGCCGGTTTTGTTGGAATTGAGCTGATAGGTCGTTAATTTATCGTTGACGACCGTGCCCCCCAGGCTGCCGATGGTGTCTTTGCCGTCGTTATATCCTGACGGCTGCGTTTCGGAGATCTTGTATCCTGCCAGATCGCTCGCCTTGAGATTGTTGAAGACATAGTATCCGGAGCTGTTGGTCTTGACGGTCGCCGAGACTGAATTGCCATTGATATCTTTGCCCGTCAAAGTCAACGTGACGTTGGCGATGGCCTTTTCACCTGAATCCTTGCAGCCGTCGTTATCGCTGTCGCGATAGACGTAACCTGAAAGCGTCGAAGCGGCGTAGGGCTGAGATCCGTCGTTATCGGCACTGAACAGCCGGCCCTGTGGCGTATAAAAGATATTGCTGCCGGCCGGCCCGAATTTGTCGATCGGCAGGCCGCAGACGAAGTCGACCTGGAAATACGAGTTGGGCACGAGGACTTTCAGGCTGCGAGTCCCGAGCGGTGCATTTGTGATCGTGTCAGTGTCAAAGAACGTCTGCAGGTACGCGGTATTGGCGTCAAACGACGCACCAGGGGCCGTATAGCTCACCAGCGAGAACGTCGCCCCCACCTCGGTGACGTTGAACCTCACTTCGACGTTGTCACCGGAGTTGACTTTGCCGCGCAAGTCAGTGACCGGTGTTGCGGACCCATTGATGTAGAACTTGATACTCGAGGTGTCGATCGCACAGTCGCATCCGAGTTTGGCATTGGCGAACTTGTAGACGCCGTTGCCAGACCCGGCCTGAGCGTTGACGGTATAGTAGTCAGTCAGCGTCGGGCCGGTTCTGACGTAGCCCGACATCGCGACTTCCTGAACGAAATAGACGCCCTGCGGCAGGCTTCCGAACGAGAACGTGCCATCGCACGTGGAGATCGTCGAACTGAGGGCCGCGCCATCGCCGCTGTCCAGCGTATTGTTGCCGTTGGCGTCAACGAACAGCCTGAACGTGGCCCCGGCCAGAGGCGTGTCGTCGCTGCTGAGGCCGTTTCCGGTTACGTCGAGGTACTTCATTCCATTGATCGTCGCGCCGATTTCGCCGAAATTATTCTCGGCGCCGTTAACGCCTTCATTCAGCACAATCGCCGAGAACATGTCGTTCGTCGTCGTCCCGCCGGGAGTGCCGATCGTATCTTGGCCGTCGAGGTATCGGACCGGTTGCGTCTCGGTCAGCGCGTACGTCCCCGGTCGCAGACCGCTGAACTGGAACAACCCGCTGCCATTGGTTGTCTTCACGACGCTGACCGAAGCCCCCAGGTCGTTGGTTCCGGTCAGCGTGACCGTGACACCCGCGATGGCGACATCGCCGGTGCGCAAGCCATCGTTATTCTCGTCGTCATAGACGTAACCCGACAAAGAGGCCGGCTTGACAATTCTGTCGAGGACCGTCCCGCCGGCGTTGTTGTAGTTGCCGGTCGTGTCGTTGAACGTCCAGGGGTCAGTGGCGTAGATGCCGACATTGGTGTGCGTCGTGCCGGTCAGAACCAGTCCGCTCAGGCTCTCGTTCAGAACGCCTTTGGCGGTACCTGTGGCGGTGTGCGGAGCGGCGTCGTAAAGCACATTATACGGGGTGACGACAATCGTCGGGTTGGCCTTGGCAATCGTGTCGATGACTGTGCCGCTGGCGTCGTTGTAGTTGCCGGTCGTATCCGTGAAAGTCCAGGGGTCGCTGCTGTACGTGCCGGCGTTGGTGTGGGTCGTGCCGGTCAGATCCAGGCCGCTGAGGTCCTCGTTCAGGACACCCTTGGCAGTGCCGGTGGCGGTGTGTGCGGCGGCATCATAGGTGACGCTGTACGGGTTGACGACAATCACCGCATCGGCCTTGGCAATCGTATCGATGACCGTGCCGCTGGCGTCGTTGTAGTTGCCGGTCGTGTCGGTGAACGTCCACGGGTCGGTGCTGTAGATGCCGGCGTTGGTGTGGGTCGTGCCGGTCAGAACCAGTCCGCTCAGGTCCTCGTTCAACACTCCCTTGGCAGTGCCGGTAGCGGTGTGTGCCGTGGCGTCATAGGTGACGCTGTACGGGTTGACGACAATCACCGCGTCGGCCTTGGCAATCGTGTCGATGACCGTGCCGCCGGCGTCGTTGTAGTTGCCGGTTGTGTCGGTGAACGTCCACGGGTCGGTGCTGTAGATGCCGGCGTTGGTGTGGGTCGTGCCGGTCAGATCCAGGCCGCTGAGGTCCTCGTTCAACACTCCCTTGGCAGTGCCGGTAGCGGTGTGTGCCGTGGCGTCATAGGTGACGCTGTACGGGTTGACGACAATTACAGCATCGGCCTTGGCAATCGTGTCGATGACCGTGCCGCTGGCGTCGTTGTAGTTGCCGGTTGTGTCGGTGAACGTCCACGGGTCGCTGCTGTAGATGCCGGCATTGGTATGCGTGGTGCCGGTCAGAACCAGGCCGCTCAGGTCCTCGTTCAACACTCCCTTGGCAGTGCCGGTGGCGGTGTGTGCCGTGGCGTCATAGGTGACGCTGTACGGGTTGACGACAATCACCGCGTCGGCCTTGGCAATCGTGTCGATGACCGTGCCGCTGGCGTCGTTGTAGTTGTTGCCGCCCGTGAAGCTCCAGGTGTCGTTGGAGTACGTGCCGGCGTTAGTGTGCGTCGTGTTCAGCGTGACGCTGCCAACGGTGGCCCCCGTCTCGCCGTTCACACCCGTGATCGAGGTGACGGTCGCCGTGTGCGGACTGCCGTCGTACGTCACGTTGTACGGCGTGACCACGACCGTCGCGTCGGCCTTGTTGATCGTATCGGTGATCGTCGTCGCGGCGATGTCGTTGTAGTTGGCCCCGCCCGTGAAGCTCCAGGTGTCGCTGGAGTACGTGCCGGCGTTGGTGTGCGTCGTGTCCAGCGTGACGCTGCCGACGGTGGCCCCCGTCTCGCCGTTCACGCCGGCGATCGAGGTGACGGTCGCCGTGTGCGGACTGCCGTCGTACGTCACGTTGTACGGCGTGACCACGACTGTCGCATCAGCCTTGAGAATGTGGAATATCGCCGGCGCCGAGCTGGCGGCGAGATAGCTTACACTGCCTTCGAAAGAAGCCACGACCGTGTACGTTCCGGCATTGATCGGCGCGTCAATCGGCGTTCCGGTCACAGTGGATCCGACGTAATAGGTATAGGCGAGCCCCACCTCTTCAAGCGTACTGCTGGGGACATTGGTGATCCCTTTCATCGTCGCCACCGCGGCGGTGTACTGACTGCCGTTATAGACCACATCGGGCGCGGTGAGGGTGATCTTCGGCGCGCCCAAAAGGTTAAGCGCGACGTCGTTGTCATCGCCACCAACGTAGGTGGTCAGCTTCTGCACTCCCTTGACGACCACGACGGTACGTTCCGGCAATCCATTGAACGTGCCAATGACCGCGTCGGTGCCGTCGTTTTTGACGATGATAAAGCTGTTGGCGGCGGTTGGTTTGTAGGAACCGGAAAGCACCAGACCCGCGCCTGTCAGATTGACTTCACCCTCGACATTGAGCTGTGTGAATTGGGTGTCGACGGTCGGGCCATTGATGACGATGGCCAGATTTCCGCCGATCGACACGCGGCTGGCGATGACGTCGACGCCGGAATGAATCGGCCTGACGGCGGCCGTTCCCGGGCCCGAATGGAGCAACAACGTGCCGCCGCCCGTGTTGAACTGCCCGCCGCTGATCACGATGTCTCCGCCGCCGACAATCTGCACGTCGGCGCCGGGCGGGTGCGCGATATCAGCGCTGACAGTGATTGTGCCGCTGTTCGTATCGCCGATATTGATCGTACCGGCGGTGACGCGGTCGAGTTCGGCGTCGCTAAGGCCGAGCGGGCCGCCTGTCGTGTCAGTGGTGGTGCCCAGATCAATAGGGACGATGTCGGTGAATTGCCTGAGCGTGACGCTGCTGTTGCCCGAAGCGCTGATCGTGGCCGTGTTGTCGAAATGCATGCTGTTGCCGATCAACGTGGCGGCCCCACCGTTGGCGGCAGTGTCGATCGCCCCGGAATTCTCGACGACGATGGCAATCCCAAACGATCCTCCCCCTTCGATCCCCTTGACCGACACGGCGCCTCCACCCGAGGTGACGAGTGAATTCGAGTCGGTGACAAAGACGCCGTAGTTGGCGCTCGAGGGATCGGTCGTATTGCCGCCGGTCCCCTCGACAGCAACAGTGCCGTCGCCCCCCGCCGCGATCTGCCCGGAGGACTGCACGGCAATGCCATAGTTGAAACTGCTTCCCTCGCCGCCGGCTGTGCCGGTGACCGACACGTCGCCCCCGCTCGAGTCGATGATTGCGTTTGAATCGGTGACAAGCACGCCGTAGTTGCTGCTCTCGGAATCCGTGGTGTTGCCGCCGGTTCCTGATACGGTGACGGCGCCGGTCGCTCCCGCCGTGATTTGGGCCGCAGCCTGTACCAGAACGCCGAAGTTGAAGCTGCTTGCCCCGGTGGCGCCGCCGACGCCGGTGACCGACACGTCGCCGCCGCCGGAGTTGATGCTCGAATCCCTGACGAAGACGCCGAAGTTACTGCTCCAACTGTCCGTCGTGTTGCCGCCGATCCCTGCAATGGCGACCGCACCGCCACCCCCCGCCGCGATATGAGCGGCGGCTTGGATGGCAACACCATAGTTGGAACTGAATTCTCCAATGCCGCCGCCAATCCCTGTGACCGATACGTCACCCCCGCCGGAAGAAATACTCGAACCGTCGTCCGCGACGTAGACGCCGAAGTTCGTGCTTCCGACCGTGGCCTGGTCGCCGCCGATCCCATCAACAGTCAGCGCGCCGTGGTTACCCGCGGCGATCTGAGCGGCCGCCAGCACGGAAACCCCATAGTTGGAACTGTAGTCACCCGTGCCGCCGCCAGAGCCTTGGACGGACACGTCACCCCCGTCGGAACTGATTCTCGAGCCCGGGTCCGTGGCATAAACGCCGAAATTGCTGCTCCCGTACCTGGCTGCATCGCCGCCGGTCCCCACGACGCTCACGGTGCCGGCATCACCCGCGTTGATCTGAGCTCCAGCCTGCACGGCGATGCCGTAGTTGGAGCTGCTTTCCCCTGAGCCGCCACCGGCGCCGGTGATCGACACATCACCCCCGCCGGATGAAATGATCGAGTTCAAATCGGCGACATAGACACCGTAGTTACTGCTGTAATCGCCCGTCGTGCCGCTGCCGATTCCGGCGACGGAGACAGTACCGCCGCCCCCTGCTGCGATGCGAGCGGCAGCTTGGACCGAGACGCCGTAATTGGAACTGAATTCCCCCGTGCCGCCGCCGGTACCGCCACCGATGCCGGCGATCAACACATTTCCCCCGCTGGAACTGATGCTCGAACCCGCATCTGTGACATACACGCCGTAGTTGCTGCTGAAGAGGCTCGTCGTATCACTGCCGATTCCGGCGACGGCGACCGTACCGGCACCACCGGCCGTAATCTGAGCGTCAGCCTGGATTGCAACGCCGTAGTTGACGCCGAAGTCGCCCGTACCTCCGCCGATTCCCGCAACGGACACGTCGGCCCCGCTGGAGGTGATGGTCGAACCCGTGTCGGCGAGTAGAACGCCGTAGTTGAAATAACCTGTGCCTGCCCCGGCGGTTCCCTCAACCGACAACCATCCGGTCGTACCACCGGCAATGATTCCGCCATTTGAAAGCAGCACGCCGTACTGAAATCCACCGCTCTGGTCGCCTCCCCTGCCACGCACAGCCACCTGCCCCGTCCCGCTCGATTGAATCAAAGCGTTGTTGACGTCGACCCCGATCGAACTGAACAGCGTCGGCAGGGCTTGCTGATTGGCTTCGATCGTCAGATCGCCGTCGACCGTAACCACGCTCGAACCGATCGCCAGCGCCACATTGCCGCTCGCAGTGAGCCTGGCCGAACCGGTGCCCGAAAGCAAATAGTGTGCGCCGGCCCCGACATGAATCGCATCGGTCCCCGGGGCGCCGACGTCGTTCTGCAAATCGACGTCGAGATTCCTGCCCGGTGCGAACGTGATGCCCGTGTCGAGATTGACCGTATCGTTGTCGGCGCCGCCGTTGACCGTCAGGGCCGCTTCGAAAGCCGCATTGACGCTCGTGACATTGACGATGTCGTCGCCGGATCCCGCGTTGATCGTGAGCGAGCTTCCCGGGTTGGCGAAAGTAACCGACTCGCCGAGCGAACTGTCGATCGTCAGAGTATTGCCGCCTGCGTCGGTCAGCGCGATCGTTTCGGCTCCGCCCCCGTACGTGAAAACCAGATCGTCGATCGTCGTGGCGGTGGTGTCAATGGGCTCGAGCCCGCGGTAGCTGATCGGCGCGTTGCCCGAGAGGTCAATGGAGCCGGCGCTGTCGTCGGTAAAGCTGAACGTTCCGGCGGCGAACGTGCCGCCGACGAGCGTCAGGCAATCGCCGACGGTCGACGACTGCGTGCCGCCGTTGAAACTGATTTCCTTGCTGAAAGTTCCGAGCGTGTAGTCGATCGTCAGGTTGTCGTCGCCGCCGAGCGTATCGACGCGGATGATGCCGGCGACGCTATTGAACGGAACCCAGACAGTATGCCGGTCGTCGCTCACGACTGCCCCGGCGATTCCCCGGGTGCTCAGATGCTGTTGCGGATCGAAGATTACGACTTGACTGTTCGCGGCATCGGACTGGAGCGTCAGTCTGTCGATCTGCCCGCCGTTCGAAGCATCGGTGACGACCAGGTCGTTGCCGAGCAGCGTCACGTCGGTGGTGGCGTCGACCCCGAGAGAGGAGACCAGCAAGGCTCGATTTTCCAGCACCTCGAGCACCGTGGTTACCGAAGGGGGCATCAGGCGTCTGCGCAAAGTTCTGCCGGAAATCGTTCGCTGTGTGTGACGAATCCGCGAAACAAGCCGGCGAACCATGGTTGCCCATGTGGTCATTTGAATCTCCAGAAATCGAACCCGACAACACGCCCGGCCGTTCGTCGCGAGACGGCCTCGAAAAACATTGACGGAGCGGACCACCGATTCATTGCCGGGTCATACTGACACGATTGCCGGAAGAAGAAGTCAAGGGACTACTGATTGCCATGCGGCGGAATCTCTGATTGCCGTGTCGAGGAATCCCCTAGCACTAGCCCGTGGGGGATTTCCGCACACGTAAATCATCTTTCACCCGATTTTGATAGGACGTCACGATGCTATTAAATCCGTCTCGCGATGGTAGATTTCAGTTCCATTGAGACGAACAGGAATGAACAAATGAAGCTCGTTTCCAATCGCAGCCACCGCCCGACCGCCAACCGCCGCCGCGGAACAATCCTCGTCGTCACGGCCATCGTCCTGACTGCCTTGGTCGCCCTGTTGGGACTGACCATCGATGGCGGTCAGCTCATGACTGCGCATCGCCAGGCTCAGAATGCCGCGGACTCGGCAGCGACTGCCGCGGCGATGGACATGCTGTCCGGGCAGTCCAATGCCACCGCGATTGCCACGGCCACGACATTCGTACAGCAGCACAACGCCCTGGCATCCGCCACGGTGACGACCAGCATTCCTCCGGTGAGCGGCGCTCACCAAGGGAATTCGAACTTTGCGGAGGTGATCGTCAGTTACCCCGTTTCGACCCGGTTTATTAAAGTGCCGGGGGTTACGGGGACGCACGCTGTGACCGCCCGCGCCGTCGCCGGCTGGGAAGGGGTCTCGGTCGCCGCGGGAGTGATCGCCCTCGATCCCAACGCCCGCCCCGGACTTGCCCTGGTCGGGAATGGTTCATTGAGGGTAAACGGCACCGTCGTCGTGAACTCCAACGGGGGGGGGCTCAATCAGTATGGTCAACCGATCAATAACGGCGGCTCCGGGAATGCCATTACAACAGCCGGCAACGGGAATCTTTACGCTCGCGACGTTGAGTCGACGGGGGGAGTCAATAATATTTCGAAGATCAAGAACTACGACACCAGCAATCCTCAAAGTCCGCTGCACACCGGAGCCATCGCTCAGCCCGATCCCTATCAGTTTTTACCGTCCCCCACAACAAACAATGGTGCGGTGGCGACGAATTACGGGGCGATCAAGCTCTCTGGAAATGCGAACGTCACGCTTAACCCCGGCGTGTACACCTCGATGGAAGTCTCGGCCAACGTGAATGTCACTTTGAACCCGGGGGTGTACGTCATTGCGGGGGGCGGGCTGACGATGACCGGCAATGCGACGCTCACCGGCTCCAACGTGATGATTTACAACACCGGGAACAACTACAACGTCAATACCGGGCTCCCCGATTCCGGAGATGGAGCAGCTTCCCCTTCGGACTCCGGTGGCGCGACCTTCGGCGCGGTGTCAATCACCGGCAATGCGCTGGTCAATCTCACCCCCTTTACCAACGCCTCCAGTCCCTTCGACGGCATCGTCTTTTACCAGCGCCGGATCAACACGAAGCCCATGAAGCTGGCAGGCAATGGGTCGTCCGACGTGCTGACAGGTTCGGTGTATGCCAAATGGGCCCCGCTCGACCTGTCGGGCAACGGCACCTTCAATGCGCAATTCGTCGTGAAAAACGTCACCATCACTGGCAATGGCACTCTCACCATTGACACCACGAACGAACACATCGCCAAGAGCGACCTCGTGTACCTCGTCGAATGAGATTCGTGCGGCACACTGGCTCGCAACAGGGCAGATGCTTCGGGCGGAGTAAGCGTGTCCGCTCGCTGATCTCTTTCTCAGATTTTGCTATCCGCATCTCCGTGCGTGCGAGTTGCCGCTCCCATCCGTTTTGCTGCCTTTCGGCGACTGAATCCGACGAGTCGCGTCGTTTCAATTTGCCCAGCATTTCTTCGGCAAGTGCCTTGAAGGAACGCGATGATGTCAACGCGTGTTGCACGTCCGTGAGAACTTGCCGTTGTTCTGTCGCCTGGTCTTGCAGGCTTGTGGTTTCGTCGCTCATCCCGCAATCATACCGCGGTGGGCGGGAGGCGGGAAACGAAAACGCCCCCGGGAGCAGGGGGGGGCAGGCCGCTCAACCGCGGGGACGGACGGTGAGTAAACGTCAGTCGTGTCCCTGACGCCTCGCGTGCTCACCGTTCGCGCCAATTGAATCGGAATCGGATCGGGGGGACGCTTTCGGGGACGATCACCACGCCGACCCCCGGCGTGAACGGGCAGGATCTGGTTGTCGATGTAACGCTGGGGGCACCGTACGCGCTGATTCCCAGCGGGTACCTGTACTATTACGCGACTCTCTACCACGTCCCGACGTCGCAGACCTACACGGGCGACCAGCCGCTATCGAGCGAGTCGAGCGCCGACCAAGTCAAAACCGCCCTCGTGCAAATCTTCTTTTCGACTGGCGTGACCCCCTCGACAGACTGCGTGAGCGTGACCAACCTTGGGGCGGGGACATTCCGGATCACGTTTATCAATGCCCTGCATGCAGTCAACGCATGGACCAACGAGGTGATGTGGGGCTTCCTGAACTTCGTGCGGCCGGCGCCCGGTGCCGACACGCGGATCACGACAACGGTGCAGGTTGCCACCGCCGGGACGAACGAGGTTCAGCAGATCGCCATTGCCGGGACCCCGACGGCCGGGACGTTTACGCTCACGTGGAACAGCCAGACGACGGCCCCAATCGCCTACAACGCCTCGGCCGCGACGGTTAAGGCCGCCCTTGAGGCGTTGAGCAACATTGGAACTGGCGGTCTCACGGGGGGCGGCGGGGCGTTGCCGGGCACGCCGGTGACGATCACCTTTTCGGGCAACGGCTTACAGGCGACCGACGTGGCCGCGATGACGATCGATGTGACGGCAATGAAGGCCCCGGTGGACTTGCTGGTCCAGGGTGTCCCCGGCATTCAGGAGACGCAGCGGGTTACGATCACCGGCAGCCCGTTCGCGGGAACATTTACATTGACCGTCGGCGCGAACACGACGACGGGTATCGCCTACAACGCCAACGCGGCAACGGTCCAGGCGGCACTGGTCGCGCTGGCCAGCGTCGGGGGCGGCAACTGCGTCGTAAGCGGCGGCCCGTTCCCAGGTGCAGCTATGACCTGTGTTTTCGCCAATTCGCTGGGGAACCTCGCGCCGATGATTGCCGTTCCGACCCTGCATAACGGGACGGTGACCGTCGGCGAAACCATTCAAGGCGGCGTGTCGATCATCATGGCCGAGACGACGCTCAGCCGCGGGCCGTCGCACTGGGACGACCCGGGCAACTGGAACCCGTACGGCGTCCCGGAAACCGGCGATGTGGCCCACCTCGAATCGGGGTCGGCCTCCTTATTATATGGGATCAAACAGCGGGCCACGTTCACGGCCGACGCCGCAACCGACCGGCTGACTCTTTCGACCGGCCGGAAAACGTTCGCCGAAGGACAGAAAGTCCGCGTGCTGAACGCCGGCGGGGCGCTGCCGGCCGGACTGGCGGCAGCGACTGATTACTACGCCCTGAACGTGGGAGTCGGCGGCGACGCATATCTGCAACTCTCCGCGACCCGCGGTGGCGCGGCAGTCAACATCACCGGCGCCGGGACCGGCACTCAAACGATCGAAGTCCTGCTGGCCGAGTTGCGGGACTGCCTGCGGTATACCGGGACGGTCGGGCTGCCGACGCATACCGACGACGACAACCGTGAATATCGGCCCCTCTATCTCGAAATCGGGGCCACGCTGGTCAACATCGGGGTCGGCCAGGGAACGGGTTCGGGCCGGCTGAAGATCGATACCGGCACCCAGCAGACCGCCGTCAAAGTCTACGACAGCGGCGGTTCGATCGACGCCGAAGCATCGGCCTTCGTCTGGAAGGGGACGAACGCCGCCAACACGCTGCAGGTCCTGTCGGGCGACGTCGGGGTGGCCTTGCTCGCGGCGGAACTGGCGAGCGTGGTGTCGATCATCCAGCGCGGCGGCACGCTCGAACTGGGGGACGGCGTGACCGTCGGTTCGATCGACAAGACGGGCGGGATTCTGACGTCCAACAATGCCGACATTGCCGGCGTCCTGCAGCTGCAAGGGTAACCGATGGCCAACGATCCTGACGTCGTTCTGCCTTCCAGCAATGCCTGGGACCGGCTTGAACGCATGCTGCTGTGGTTCGAGCGGGGAGCCGACAAGCCGCCGACCGTTCGCCGGCCGCGCGTCGACCTGCGCGACCGCCCGCCAGCCCGGGTGATCCTGCTGGACAACCTCGACAGCGAAGGAACTGCCGACGCGGCCATCACGATTCCGATCGAGACCACCGAGGTGCAGGAAGTCTCGATCGTCGGCACGGCGACCGGCGGGACGTTCAAACTGGCTTTTGAGGGGTCGGAAACCATCGATCTGCCGTGGAACGTGTCCGCCGAGACGATGCAGGCCGCGCTGGAGCAGCTTGAATCGATTGGAGCGGGGAACGTGCTCGTGTCGATCGGCACGACGACCGGCGAGACACCGCACAACCCGGGCGTGTGGTTGGTCGCCTTCATTGGGAAGTTTGCCGACACCGATGTCCCGCTGCTGACGGCGACCGACAGCACGACCGGCGTTGCCATTATCACCGAGGCAACGACGCATTGGATCGACTCCGGCGAGATTGAGACGGTCCACAACATGATTCCGGTGGGAACTCCGACACCGGCCCGCGCGGGGGCCGTTGCGCTGGTTCTTTGGTATCCCGGGCTGGGCTACGGCGTCCACGCCTGCGAATGCCGCGACATAGCCGTTGTGAACTACCTGTAATGTGTATCCATCTTTTCAACCCGCCTGCCCCTGGATGCCAGCCGGAGACGTCCGCAGGACCTGGTACGTTCTGGTTTCAGGGCCGATGCGGTGAGTGCCGCTGTCTGTCGAAATACTGGCAGCTTGACGTTGTCGTCCCGAATGGGCCGGTGGACTTCACGCCGTGGACTGGCCATTTCGTTCTGACCCGCAAGCTTGCGATCGATCAGCCGTCCGCCCGGTGTGTTTGGCTGGCTCCGATGGTCGACCTCGATCCGTATCTGGGGCTCGGTGGCACGCGGTACGGTTCGCCGTGGCAATTGATCTTCGATTACTTCCCCGACCCGTTCAGTCCCGGTCTGGACTGGTGGACAGGAAAATGGACGCTGCATGCCGGCGGGTTTGCTGATTACGTCGACACGGGTGACCCGGGAGCGCTGCCCGGTACAAATCTGCTGCCCCCCGACGCGGCGAACTACAACGGCCTGTCTGCCTACCTGCACGAGGGGTGGGACCTCAACGAACCGTTCCGCTGTCTCCATCCCAACCGCTTCACGCAGATCGACGCCGTTTATTCCGCCTTCCCCGCCCTCGTGACCGTCCGACCGTATTGGCCATGACACCGCAGAAACTCACCGCCGCTTACCAGCCCCGCCCCCAGGACGCTGACGCCCCCTTGTTTGGTGCTCGCGTCACGAAGTGCTTCAAATGTCCGCTACGGAATTTCCACGAGTGCAAACCGGCTGGGCAACTCATCAGCGTTTTGGCGCGGCCGAAGGCGGCAACCTGCCCCAACCGGCAGTGGCCAGGAGAACTGCCGACCGCGGAAGGTGCGAGTCGACAAGCTTCCGGACTAGTCCGGAAGTCCACCGATTGGCTCGCCGTCGCCATCGTGATCATCAGCCACAACTATGGCCGCTTTCTGGCAGAAGCCATCGAAAGCGTACTTGCCCAAACTTACCAGCCCGCCGAAGTTTTGGTCGTCGACGATGCGAGCGAAGACGAGACCGCCCAGGTTGCCGCGTGCTACGCGGAACGAGGCGTCCGATACATCCGGATTGAGAATCGGGCGGTGACGCTGGCGAGGCTCGCAGGGTTCCAGGAGACGACATCGCCAATCGTCCTGTTTCTGGACGCCGACGATGTGTTGTGCCCCGACTACCTTTCGCGAGGCGTTCCGCTGTTTGCTGACCAAAGGGTGGGGATCGTCTACAGTGACTGCGAGAAGTTCGGGTCGGAGTCAGGCCGCGTGACGTTCCCCATGCCGGCCGGTCAGGACATGCTGCAGCAGAATTACGCCTATGCCGGGTCGCTGATTCGAAGGGCCGCCCTCGAATGTTCCGAAGCATTCGCGGCCCCCGAGGAAGTGACCCGCAAGAATCAGGACGATTGGTATCTGTGGCGCCGAATCGTTGCCGCCGGCTGGACGCTGGCCAAGTCCCCAGCGATCTATCGTTACCGCCGGCACGAGGCTAGCCACACGACTGAACTTATCGCCAAAAAAATGAGCTACTTCGACCTGGCCAGCCTTGCCCATGAAACCATTACGCTGTTTATTCCACTGGCCGGCCGGGTGAAGCTGTGGGACCAGATGAGGGATTTCCTCGAGCGACAACTCTGGCCACATGACAAGACCAGCCTGGTTCTGTGCGACACGAGTCAAGACCCGCGATTCGCAGCGATGGTGCGAAACTGGTTATCGGAATGCGATTACAGCGACGCGCGCTACTACGCACACCAGGTCGGACTGCCCGGACTGGCCGACGAAAACCGCCGCGCGGCCGACGTCCGGACCCAGGTGCAACGGGCCATGCCCCGTATCTACAACCGGCTCGCGCGAGAGGCGACGACGGAATATGTGTGGATCGTCGAAGATGACGTGTTGCCCCCGCTCGACGCCGCGCAGCGATTGCTGGAGGGGTTCGACGATGACGTCGCCAGCGTTTCTGGCGCGTATCGGTCCCGATTCCAGGACACGTACGTCGCATGGGACATTGACGGGCAGTTGTACTCGACCAGACGGGCCGGAATCCTGCCGGTGGGTGGAAACGGTTTCGGGTGTGTCGTCGTCCGCAGGTCCATCATGCAGCGAGCGCCATTCACCAACGCCGGGCCGACCAATGACTACGATCCCAACTTTTACCGAATGGTGGCCAGAACAAAGACCCGCCGCGGCGCGAAAAATTTCAAGGCGATGCTCAATTGGAACGTAATGTGCCAGCACGGTAGCAACTTCAACGAACCAATGCCTTCTAGCGGAGCGATTACTCTTTAGCAATTCGCTCTCACGAATCGAGTGAGGCCGAGGGTAACTACCGACAGATTGGCCCGCGCTGACCTCAGCCCCGATTGAATCCGCCCCGGTCATTCTCGGTTTGAAACTGCCGTCAGCCCAGTGCGGCCTGTCGCGTCCCCAAAACAACGGGTAGACTTTGGCCTTTACACACTTCAACCCGTTGGTTCCGCCGGGCTGATCGAGCAGAAAATCCGTGCAGCGTGCCGGACAGTGCCTTGCGATCATCGACGTCAATACCCGGAAACCGGCCGCGCCGGCATCGTCTCCCTTTTCTCAAGTTGCGAGTTGACATCTCATGGCCGTTTTGACACCGGCTGAAAAGCAAGACGTGATCCGCTTTTTGGAGGCCGACAAGCCACTCCCGGACAAGTATCGCTTTCTGCTGTTCGACGACAAACGCGAAGTCGAACTGGTCTGGAATGGAAAGACGAGCGAGGTTTGCAACAGCGTGCTGCCGTTTCAGGTAATCGAGCAGGTGGACGAGCCGCGCGCCGAAAAGGTCAAAGAACAGCGCAACCTGTTCAATCTGGACGATCGCGGTCGGCAACTCACTGGCTGGACGAACAAACTGATTTGGGGCGACAACAAGCTGATTCTGTCGAGCCTTAAGAACGGCCCATTGCGGGAGGAGATCGAAGCCCAGGGAGGGATCAAGCTGATCTACATCGACCCCCCCTTCGACGTGGGCGCCGACTTCTCGATGGAGATTGAAATCGGCGACGACACGTTCACAAAGCAGCCGAACGTCCTGGAAGAAATCGCCTACCGTGACACTTGGGGCAAAGGGGCGGACTCGTTCATTTCCATGATCTACGAACGGGTGATCCTAATGCGAGATCTTCTCGCCGAAGATGGGAGCATTTACGTGCATTGTGATTGGCGGGTGAGCCCATACATCCGAGCAGTTCTGGACGAAGAGTTCGGTAGCCGCAATTTTCGAAACGAAATTACTTGGAAGCGGCGGCTCGGCACCAGCAGTTCCGTTCACGATTCGAACCGATTTGGTGTCTGCACTGATGTGATCTTCTATTATGCGGCATCTGACAAGACTGAGCTCATTACCCAGTACAATATGAACTCACCAGATTACCAAGCCTACATTGCAGAAAAGTTCACTCTTATTGATGAGAACGGCAGGCGGTTTCATTCCGGCGATCTCGGCAATCCAGCTCCT
>SIAF01000082.1 GCA_009691905.1 Planctomycetaceae bacterium
GATTCAACATCTGATCGGCACCCTCAATGACGCTGCTTTCGCGTATCCGGGGACCAAGCTGCAGCTCCATTTCACCTCCTTAGCACCGCCCGCCAATCCAAACTCGGTGCCAAAGCAAATTCCGCCAGATCAGGAGGTCTGAGGCTGCACCGCAGCGTCTATCTGCCGCTGCTGCGAGGGCTGACGCCGGCCCCGCTCGAAGCTTTCGACTTCGCCCAGCAGGGAATGGTCACCGGCCGCCGCGACCAGACCACCGTCGCTCCTCAGGCCCTGTACCTGCTCAACGATCCCTTCGTGCGGGACCAGTCGTTGGCGCTGGCAGAACGACTTTTTGCGCAATTCGAACGGGACGCGACAAAACGGGACGACGCCGAACGGGACGACCTCGATCGCATTCGCCGGGCCTACCGGCTGACGTTCTGCCGGACCCCGACTTCGCACGAAATCGATCGAGCCAGACTCTACCTGTCGGAGTACGACGATGCGCAGCGCGCGCTGCTGGCGTCTGCCGAAACCCGCCCCTCGGCGTCGGCCGCCACGCCGACAACGTCGAAAGCCACGGGCACCAAACGCGCTGCGAATTCGGGTGCCGCAGCAACGCCCGCGAATACAAAGAGCATGGCGGGAGCCGGCAAGGGAGCGGGCGCCGCTCGGAAGCAGGCTCAAAGTCCCGCGGCAGCGCCCGCACCCGAACCGGTCGTTCGCGTCAACCCGGACGAACGTCCGCGGGCGGACGAGTCGCTCGGCGACGAGCCGATCGCGGTTCGCGACGCCCGGGCCGCGGCCTGGGCCAGCTTCTGCCAGGCGCTGTTCGGCGCGGCCGAGTTCCGTTACCTGCGGTGATCTTGTACCAAACGTGCTTTGCCGAGTTAACACGGATGATTCATGCTGATGTAGGGTGGGACCAGCAAGCCGAGAACTTCTATGGGCCTTCGCTTTCTGAAAACACTCTCGAACCAGACAGCGCGCCCGGTCGTCATTGAGCGGCTTGCGCCGGCCCACCATGCGGGTTCCGATGCGGTGCGACCCGAATGGTGGGCCGGCGCACGCTGCGCGAGCTGGTCCCACCCTACATGAATAATCCGGGTTAATGGTTCATTCGCTCGAACGGACTAAGAGTCCGTTCTACGTGAACTTGTGCGACCGACCCCTAAGGAAAATGCCATGTTGAATCGACCCTTTCCGAGGCTGGCGACCGCAACCGGGTTCTCCCGCCGACAGGCCCTGAAGAGCACCGGTGCGGGTCTGGGGCTGGTCGCTCTGGCCGGGATGCTGGGGCACGCCGGTCGTCGGGCGAGCGCGGGCCCGGCCCCGGGCGTCGGGCCGCCTGCTGCCGGTCCGCTCGTTCCGAAGCCGGCGCACTTCGTCGCGAAGGCCAAGCGAGTCATCTTTTTGTTCATGGAGGGGGCGATGTCCCTCGTGGACACGTTCGATTACAAGCCGCGTCTGCAAGCCGACGACGGCAAGAGCGGCCCCGGCGGAGGGAAGCTGACGGCGTCGAAGTTCAGTTTCAGCCGGCATGGCCTGACCGGCACGTGGGTCTCAGAGCTCTACCCGAACCTCGCCCGGCAGGTCGACAAGCTGTGCTTTCTTCGCGGACTGCACACCGACACGCCCGCGCATCCGCAGGCCGTCATTCAGCTCCACACGGGCGCCGCCCTCGCGTCGCTCACGCGGCCGTCGATGGGGTCATGGCTGCTGTACGGGTTGGGATCCGAGAACCAGGAACTGCCCGGCTATATTTCGATCAATCCGTCACCAAACTTCGGCGGGGCGGTCAACTACGGAAGTGCCTTCCTCCCCGCGCATTTTCAGGGAACGCGAATCAACGATTCCGGGTATGTGCCCAACCTGAAGACCCAGACCGTCCAGACCCTGCAGCGCCGGCAGCTCGACCTGATTCAGTCGATGAACCGCGACATGGCGTCGGCGCCGGGCGCACCCGACGAGCTCGATGGAGTAATCGAGTCGTACGAGCTGGCGTTCCGAATGCAGGGCGCCGTTCCCGAACTGCTCGATATCTCAAAAGAGCCGCAAGCGGTGCTCGATGCCTACGGCGTGAAGCCCGGTTCGGAGGGGAGCTTCGCCCGCCAGTGCCTGATGGCGCGGCGCTTGAGCGAGGCGGGGGTGCGGTATGTGGAAATCTGCCAGTCGGGGTGGGACCACCACACCAACCTGCATCAGGGCCTGATTCAGAATTCCGCCAGGACCGATCAGTCGACCGCGGCGCTGTTGAGCGACCTCGAGCAATGCGGGCTGCTCGACGAGACGCTCGTCGTGTTCGGCAGCGAGTTCGGACGACAACCGACCGCGCAGGGCGACGATGGTCGCGAACATAACATCACAGGCTACGGGATGTGGCTGGCGGGAGCGGGGGTTCGGCCGGGGTTTTCGCACGGCGCGACCGACGAGTATGGCCAGCGGGCCGTCGAGGGCCGTATGCACATGACCGATCTGCACGCGACATTGCTGGCCCTGATGGGACTCGACAACGAAGCGCTGACGTATCGCTACGCCGGTCGGGACTTCCGGCTCACCGACGTGGCGGGCTCTGTCGTCCCTGAAATCCTTGCGTGAGCGGCCGATGGTGCGACAAGGTGTCTGCACCCGTTTCGCCGCCGAGCTTGCTCGGCGCGCATCGTGCATCACGTCAACGCGCAAGACATCATCGCGCGTCGCAAGCGACCCGGCGAAACAGCTCGCGAGTGCGGGTCACTCGAAGATTTCAGCGACCGGGATTCGAAATCCAGGTATGACCGCCTCGCCATCGAGAGTGTCGCCGACAGCCAGACGCTGCACGCTCTTGTCGCTGCGATGAACAGTGACCGTTTTTTGCCGCGGGTTTAAGACCCAGACAATCTCGGTCCCTGCGGCCAACCATTCCTCGACCTTTTCGTCAACATCGAAAACCGTGTCTGACGGAGACATCGTCTCGAGGGCGAGATCGGGTGCGCCAATCCAGAACTTGATCGGTCGACCGGATTGTGGAATTCGTGACTGCCGAATGAATGCGAGATCTGGAGCGCGGACAGTGTCGGGATCGCGCGCGATGATAAAGCCGGTCTCAGCCGCAACAATGTCACCGAGTTTAGCCGTCAAAACAAAATAGCCCAGTTTGATAGTAAGCCGTCCGGTGATGCTGCCGTGGTCATATCCAGCGGGAGCCATTTCGCGCAGTTCTCCTCGAACCAATTCACATCGACCCCCATGATCGGGAAGGTTCCACAACTCATCGGCCGTTAACAATTGAGTTGACGTGCTCATGATCTAAACCAGCTCTCACCGCAGGTCGCAGCCTGGACTTTGAGACTACCGATCCACGGGGTACCGGTCAAGAACGATCCCTCGGCGTCAACCCGGCGGCTCGCCGGGGCGAACCAGCTTCTGATCGAAGTAATTGATGCTCATCCCCGCGTCGATCACGAGGCCCTGGGCGTTGATCCCCGACGAGCGCGGGCTTAGGAGAAACGCGATCGCATTCGCGACTTCTTCGGTCTGCACGGCCCGTTTGCGCAGCGTCGCCCGTTCGGCGTACAGGTAGCTTTCGACATAGCCGGGAATTCCCGCCGAGGCCGAGCTTTTCAACAGACCGGGGCAGATGGCGTTGAACCGCACCTGCGAGAACTGCGAGAACGACTTGGCGAGAAAACAGACCGTCGAATCGAGGGCCGCCTTGATGGGGGCCATGTAGCCGTAGTTCTCAGCGGCCATGCGCGTGGTCGAAATCGAGACGGTCACGACGCTCCCCTGCTGCCGATCGAGCAGGTCGCGAAAAGCATTGGCCAGCGCCATCAGCGAATAGCACGAAATATCGAGCGCCTGCAGAAACGCCGGCCGTGGCGTCTCGTGAAACGGCAGCCAGCCCGCCGAATAGTCGGCAAACGCAATCGAATGCACCAACCCATGCAATGTGCCATGCTGTGCGGCAATCGTCTCACGCAGCCGATCGATCTCTTCCTGCCGCTCGACGTCGCAGACGTGGATCGGCGAATCGAGGAGCAGTTTGGCCACCTGTTGCCGGCGTTCTTCCGAGCGGACGGAATAGATCACCCGGGCCCCCGCCTCCGCCAGCACGCGGCCTGTGTGGTACGCGACGCTTTTGCGATTCGCGACGCCGACGACGAGGATGGTTTTATCTTGAAGTTGCAGGAAATCCATGAGTTGTACCAGCGGCGGATGAATGCTGCATGAAGTCAATGCAGCGACGGCTCGTGTCGATCGTGTGAATGCTATGGCACCATGCTACCAGTCGGTATGGACGGAAAGGTCACCCATCGTCGATTTCGAGCGCCTGACGATTCAGAGCCTTCTCCGATTCCCTGTTTTGGTCGACCGAGATCACGAAGACTGCCCCCAGCAGCAGTCCCGCAACAAAAACCGCGAACACGATGGCGAATTTACCAACCGGAGTGAACCCGTTCCGGCGAACCGCGCGAGCCTGAAGCTCGTCGGCGTCATTTCGATTCGAAATAAACAGCGGAACGCCGTCGTCGAATGCGGCGACCGCCGCCTTTAATGGTACTGCATAGTGGGCTTGGAATTTCTCCCGGACACTCTCGTCGTTGATTGTGCGCGCGATTGCGTTCATGCGAAACATGGCGTCGTGAAAGAAGATGCGGGCTACTCGTCGATTACCCCCTGTAGCGAGCAACTGTGCGGCGCTGGACGAAAGCCACAAAGCGCGCATCGGATCAAGTTCCGCGGCGCCTCGTCTTGCCAACAGCTCTCGACAAGATTTCGCCAGGTCTTCGGGCGGCCTGGCAATGAGTCGCTTCGCTTCAAAACTCGTCCTGAAATGGCGCTCTCGCATTGCTTCACAAACAGCTTTCGCCACTGCAACGCTCGGCGTCGAACGTTCGCCTTGCGAGTTCGCGAGATCGGCCGCGGCCATGCCAACCAGCGCGAGGGCATAACTGTCGCCGTGCAAGCTGATTTCAGCCTGACGGAGGATCTCTTCCTGATTGCAGTCAATTGCTGACAAAGCCAGCAGTGATCGGACCAGCGCTTCGAGATTGCGAAAGGCGGTCCCTCGATTCGCCGAATTGAGAATCGGGGCCGCCAGACTTTCGCGAGCGCCCTCCGCATCTTCCAGTGTGTTTTGCATCAATGCGGTGCCGAGAGTGTAGTACACTTCTCCGATAACGGAACCAAGGTCCCGTGACAGATCCCGCATCGCCTTGCACGTTGTCAACAAACGTCCGGGTTGCTCGAGCAAATGGGCTTTGTCCTGCAAGTAGGCCGTGACCAATGCCGCATCGTTTGCAAGGACCATGTTGCCAAAGGGGGCCCATTTCGGAATCGACGACGTCACAAAGAAAAACGTCGATATGACCGCAACGCCCGTCACAAAGTGACTGCGTTCGTCGATGTAAATCCAGGTCGCAGCTCCAATAGCCGTCAGCAGGCTCGCCAACGGTCCGCCGGCGACCGAGAGGATCATCCTCCAGCGCGGAGTTCGAATCGAATCATGAAGCAGCAGCGTCACGCCCCCTGACAATGGCCGCGCGACGAAGTAGTGCGTCTCTCCCAGGCGAAAATGAAACAAAGGTCGTCGTATCCCGATGCCGCAAGCAACCACGCGAAGTCCGGCAAGTTTGCCGACGATTGCGTGACCCAGCTCGTGCAGCGCTATTGAAACCTCGTAGGCAACGCAATACGAGAGGACAATCCCCCCCACAGGGAGTAACTTTTCCACGAGATCGAATAGGCCCATGATGGCAACTGTGTTTCAGGCAGGAAGAGCTCTACTTTGAATTCGCCGAATTCAGATACAGCCTGACATTATGCGTCTCGCGCCCGCCGGCGACGACGTCGGGGCGACCGTCGCCGTTGAGGTCGCGGACGATCAGGTCTTCGGTGGCGATGCCGCCGTTGTCAATCACGTGCTTCTTCCACAACGTCCCATTGGAATCGGCCGCTTTGTAATAAAAGACCCCCGGTCCCGCGGGGTCGCCGCTGCCCTTATTGCTGTGGCCGATGACCAGTTCTTCCGTCCCGTCGCCATCGAGATCGCCCACGCCCACCGCGTGACCGCGACCGAGCGTGGCGTCGAGAACGTGCCGGGTCCACAGCGCCGAGCCGACCGATCCCGCGGGCGGGGTGTACACCGCAATCTGGTTGCCGTGCATCGGCTCAACGGTCGCCAGAAACGGCCGTCCCTTTTGCAGCCAGCCGACTTTGATCTCTCCCGCCCCCGACTTTTGCGGCTCTTTAGGGCCGGGTGCCCCCTCTCCGATTTTTGTTTTCTGCAGTTTCCCGTCGGACCCGCGCTGGAACAAGTAGACCCCCTCCAGGCTGGCTGTAATCAGGTCGGCCTTGCCGTCGCCGTCCAGATCGCCCAGCCAGTGGTTGTGCATGGCGTTGAGTTGCTCGTCGACGATCGTCTCTTTCCAGCGGTCGGTTCGGGGCGCCTGCGGAATCTCGAAAGCCAGCACGCGGACGCCGTTCCCCGTCGTCTTGTTGAGCGGCGAGACCACCAGTTGCGGGGTGCCCGTGCCGAGCAGGTCGCCCCAGCGCAGGCGGTGCGTCCAGCTTTCCTGGGCGATGGCATGCACCGACCACGGCTGGTCGAGCGATGGGCCGCGTGTCAGCCAGCAGATCGTGCCCAGGTTCTTGTTGTTGAGCCAACCGGCCCCGAGAGCAAAATCGACCTGGCCGTCGCCGTCGATGTCGTGCGGCGCGATGCAGACGTTGTCGCGCTGCGTGGCATCGGCGACGATCACTCGCGGCTTCCAGTCGGGATTGCGATACCAGACCACCCGATTCTCAGTGACGGCGACGATGTCGTCCCGTTTGTCGCCATCGACGTCGGCCAGCGTGACGGCATAACAGACTTCACCGACATGCGGGTCGATTTCTACGGTCTCGAATCGCGGAAGCTCACCGGCTTGACCGAGGTTTGTCGAGAATGCCAGCCAGCTTGCCAGAAAAAGGCCAAGACTGCCTGACTGCGAGCGAAGAACTGACATGCAAATCGTCCCGCCGAATGGAGAAAATGGCGATCCGCCGGGTTCTTCCGTGGGATCAGGGTTTACCGACACGCTATAATAACGACCGCTCAATCGTCCCGCGAACTCACATCAAAAGCCGATGCCTGCCGACGAAGCCGACAAATTGCTGGTCGCCCGCATTCGCTCGGGCGACAAAGATGCCTGGGCCGAATGCATCGCCCGGTTCGAGGGGCGGTTGTTGGCGTTCGTCGACAGCCGCCTCGGGAATCGAGCGACCAGCGAAGACGTGGTGCAGGAAACGTTTCTCGGGTTCCTGATGGGCCTTCCCAATTTCAACGATCAGACGCCGATCGAAACGTTTTTGTTTTCGATTGCCGCCCATAAGTTGACCGATGTCCTGCGGCGACAGGGTCGGCGACCGACGCTCCCCCTACACTTGGGCGACGCAACCGATGGCGGGATCGAGCCTGCCGGCAGCCAGCGCATGGCCTCGAGCATGGCCCGCAGCGGCGAGCGGCGCGTTGCCGAAGAGCGCGTCGTCCGCGACGGACTGGCGATGCTGATCGGCCAGTGGCACGAGCGAGGCGACTTCGAGCGGCTGATGTGCATTGAACTTTTGTTCGTGCTGGGCTGGCCTAACAAAGATGTCGCACGCCGCCTGGGTCTTTCCGAACAGGCGATTGCCAACCACAAGCATTACGTCCTGTCGCAGCTCAAGGATTGGATCGCCCGCTCGCCGCTGCGCGAGACCGACCTGGCCGACCTGGGCTTGCAATGAAACGGGCAAGAATGCTGTCAGTACGTGAGTAACAGCCTGTCAGCGACGACTTCTCCTTCGAGCGATTGCCCACCCATTTGAAACCGCCGCAGCATGGAACGACCACAATTCACGCTGACTTCTCTTTCAAAAAGTCCTTCTGGAACAGCAACGTCGCAGATCCGGTTGCCCGAGGCCTTTGATCCGTCGATGCTCAATGCAACGTAAACACCACGGTTCTTACAATAAAGAATGCTCTCGAACAGGTTCGTAAGGCTGAAAGCCTGGGCACCGTACAGGATGGCCTGTGAGTCCTGGTAAGGAGGGTCGCAATAGATCAAGTCGCCTTTTTTGGCGAGACGCATGGCGTCGGAATAGTCTAACAGCCGAAACTCTGTCGCTGCCGTCCGTTTTCTCCATTCCCGGACTCGTTTGGAGAAGGAATCAACCGGAATGGGCGTATGGACTCCGCAGGGAGTTGACATGTAACCATCAGCCTTACGAAACCGAACGACCCCGCCGTAGCAAGACCGGCACAAAAAGAGAAAGTCGGCACCATTGGGATTGGCGTTATATGACGCCTTGATCCGCTCGTATTCGGCGACCTTCTCGCCCGCCATCATGGCTCGGCGACGTTCCCCGTACCATTCAATGAGAGTTTCGGGAGCATCGTGGAGCGTCTGCCAAATCTCAATCAGAGGCTCGAAAACATCGGACCCCAACGCATTTTGGGGAGACAGCGTCGCCAGGACCGCGGCGCTTCCAAGAAATGGCTCGATGTACATCCCAAACTTGTGCGGAAAATACGAGATAATCTCGTGAGCGAATCGCTGCTTGCTGCCAATCCACTTGAGTAGCTGCGCCTTGAACGGCACCACCTGGTACGACCCAGCTTGCTCGGGATTGAAAAGCGTTCTCTGCATCGAACAATTCCCATGGAGTCAACAACCAGCCGGGCATTGTATTCACATGTACAGTTACCGTCAACAATCACCAGTCATCAACTGATTCATCATTATATTCTAATTTGGGATTTAAAATCAAGTATGCGCTAATTGCTTTTCATGGAAAAAAGCATCTTCACGTCGGCACAGGAGAACCTGCAAGAGCTTCTTCGCCAGATACGGCTTGGAGCAGGGCTGCGGCAATCCGACCTGGCCGAAAAACTGGGGCAACCTCAGTCGTTCGTAAGCAAATACGAATCGGGAGAACGTCGGCTCGACCTGCTGGAGGTTCGTCAGATTTGCCATGCGGTGGGGATATCCCTCGGTGAATTTGTTGACCGGCTGGAGAAATCTCGGCCATGATCCCCAATCCTCATTTTCTGAACCAGCGCAAGCACTTTTGGGCGAATATCAGAACGATTAGCCAGAAAATCGGCTACACGAAACGAGGAACAGGGCAAATCTCGATCCCAACCGCCATTCAAATGCGGGGATGCATGGAGTCGCTCGGGCTGACCTCGGCCCATTTGATGAATGATAAATCTCGTCCGACTGAGCTTGGAAAGACGGTGCTCGACTACTTCAGGCATCGCGCCGACGTACTGAATACATTCGTTGAACCACGCCTGATGGATGCCGCGAAGGCCAAGTCGCTTTTCGAGGAGCTTCAAGGGAAACTCCCGATAAAGCGATCGGTGCCGATGAACAAGCAGAAGGGAGACAAAAAGGCGCCCGCATACTTCACGGCGAGTATCAACATGTTGATTGAAGCGAACGCCGCAGGCCATCCGGTCGATTACGACCCGCGAATACTCACGACCGTCACCCGGCATAATGCGCCGGTCCGTACCCTGGCTCGCCGAGTCGACGGTGCCTTTCCATCGCCGGTAAATCCGGTTGCCGTGTGGGAAATCAAGGAATACTACTACACAACCACGTTTGGCAGTCGAGTCGCCGATGGAGTCTATGAAACTCTTCTTGATGGCATGGAACTCGAAGAACTGCGAGAAGAAGAGAAGATCGATGTAAAGCACTATCTCATGGTGGATGCCCATTATACATGGTGGGTGTGCGGCCGATCCTATCTCTGCCGAATCGTCGACATGCTTCACATGGGATACGTTGACGAGGTGTTATTCGGGAGCGAGATTAAGGAACGGCTTCCACCCATTGTGAAAGAATGGGTAGCTATTGCAAACAAACGGCGGGGGCATTCCAGCAAGTGAACGTTCGGCACAAACAACGCTGTTGATGGCACCTTTTATCGATTTGCCGGAACAGACCCCACAGCACGATTCATCACGGTGTGATGACCTCAACCTTGCCCCAGAAGGCGAATTCGTTCGACCAGCCGCTGGGATGGTTGTGGACTTCGACGACGACATTTCGGCCCGCGTATTGCGAGAGGTCGATGTTGACGTCGGCCCAGCCGTCTTTGGTCGTCGCTGCCGAAATCGGTTGATCGTAGAGTTTGTCCGGCCCGATTTTGACGATCAATTGCCAGTCAGCGTCCTTGTGATGGGAAGCGGCGATTCGCAATTCCCGCTTTTGCCCGGCAGGAAAATACAACGGCGCGCGCAGGATGCAGGCTAAATCCTGTCGCACGGGATGCGTCCTGACCACGTTCTGCCTGCCGAAATGCTCGCGGTACTGCCAGACTCCCTGCTCCGAGGCGTTGGTCGAAAATGCCGGCGCAACCTTTGCCAGCAATTCGCCAAAACGAGTCGGCTCGATGACAATTCTCTCGACCAGCGGCTTCAGATCGGGAGGCAGACTCTCGACCGGGTCGGGCGCGGAAGGTTTGCCGGGGGCCGGCAGGCGATCGAATTCGTGTTGCTGGCGGGCGAGGTAAATCTGATCGAAATGTGCCGCCTCGCCGTCGCCGCATTCGAAGCGCAGCCCGGTCAGGTCGAACTCTCCGAATTCGCCCGCCAGGTCGCGGGTGACGACATCCCATTGTTCGGGAGCCGAGTCGCGCAGGTCGATGCCGGGGCTGAGGTCTTTCTGTGCATCGCGGCCCGCCCGGTAACGAAAGCCGGCCCGCGCGTTGTTCCCCCCCGTCACGCCCCATTCGCCATCGTGGGCCAGATGCAACGCGATCTGCCGCCCACCGCGCTTCTTCCAGGCCCAGCGAATGAACCGGTACTCGCCCAATTGCGGGACATTACGAATCCGAAGTTTGCCACCCGGCAAAGTCGTGGGCAGAGTCGTCGTTTCGCGGGTACCAATGCCGAACTGCAGGTTTGTCGGACCGGTGAACGACCCTTCGGTGGCCAGGCTTGCGGCGGCCGGCCCAGGTTGAAGTTGATCAACAAACGCCGCGGCGTTGGCTTCGTCGAACAGCGCATACAAGACCGGGTTCGCAGCAACCAGGTCGATCGCGCGCCATTCGACCCGCGCCTGCGGAGTATCACCGATCTGGAAAACTTCGAACGTCACATTCCTCCCCGACCTGCCGTCGACCGGAACCAGCAGCGGATCGGGCTCGAACAGACTGTTACGGACCGGCAGCTCGAATTCGGCAGTGGCCCGACCTTCGACACGAACTTGAATTCGACTGGGCGCGGTCTCTTTTTCGAAGCGGCTGGCGGCCAGCAACAAAAAATGATGCTCGGGCTGAATCTCAAGCTGCCGCGAGAATCCCAGCCAGCCGGCGCGCGGGGCGACTTCGGTGACAAATCGTAAAGCCTGCGGTCGAAAAGGGTCGAGCAGGTTGGATAGGAGCACATTACCGGGTTCCTGCGGTACCAGCGCCCAGTCGTGCCAGACGGGCGCCATGCGAGCCGATCGTTCGTGGATCGCCGATTGCAGTGCGGCCAAATCCAGCTCCAACGTCGGCTGCAACCAGTCGAACATGTCGCGAATCTCGAACGGATCGGCCCCGGCCGGTCGCTCAGCGAGAACCGGGTCAACCACCAGCGTCAGCCGTCGTCGGCCCCCACCCGCATCGGGCAGGGCCAGGACGCCCGTGTCGAACAGTTGTCGCGACCCGACCACGATGGCACTCTGATGCAACGCGGCGCCTGTCGGCGGCCCGCCGAAGACCGCCGCGCGGACACAACCCCCGCGGCCGACCGCCTGATCGAGTCCGTACTGGGACCGAAACCCTCGGACGATCGACGGCAGCTCAAAAGTCAGTTCGCAGTAGGCATGAACCCCCAGCCCCCAGGCAAACGATTGTCCGCTGCATCGCAACGGCAATCGTTGCACGCTGCGATTGCGTTGCCAGGATCCTCCGACGATAAAATTGGCCCGCTGCACAACCTGCGAGGGTTCGAACAACGTCAGGGGAGGTTGCTGCGGATCGAAAAACCGCCGCATGCGAATTGTGCGATGCCAGAGCCACACCGGTTCGACGCTCCACGCCGGCTGGAAACCATGTTGCCACAGTTCGGGCTTGCTCGGATCGCGGCTTTGCGCGAGAAATCGCTCCATCGAACAGGTCAACCGCACGCCGTCGGTGGTTTCGATCTGGATCAGGCGGCCGGTACCGGCGGGAGCGATCAGAGCCAGTTGCTCGAGCCACGCTTCCCACGGGTCAGCGGCCGGCAGATGCACTTCGGCAATCTCGGCAAAGGGAATCTCGCGCGTTTCCTGTTCAAGTAGCAGCCGCACTGACCCGGCCGCCCAGCGCAGCGCCCGGTAAGCGAGTTGCCGGCCATCGCGATACCAGAGCGTCCCCGGCTGATACCGTTCGTCTTCGGATTTTTGCCAGACGACCCGCCGCAGCCAGCTTGCACGGATGGGCACCCCGGCCGACCGCAGGTTGTCCGGAGAGTCGACGTCGATCGCGGCCGCGATCAGGAAGTGCGGCGGCAAATGCCGAAATGCCGATTCGCGGCCAGTGCGAAAGGCGGTGACACGCCCCGGCAGCCGATCGCCATTGGTGAACTCGATGAACGCCGCCGGGGGGTCGATCGACCGTGCCGCGCGATCTTCGATCCAAACCGCCCGGTCAGCGGGATTGAACAGTTCCTGAGCATCCAATCGCGGTTCGGCTTTAGTCTCATGCCAACCGCGTAATTCGTTGCCTTCGATGCGTTTGCCGCTTTGCAATTGGGCGGCGAAGCGCAATGCCGCGCCCGCCTCGTCGGGGACGGCGACAAGCTGAATCGCGCCCGCACACAAAATTGCCACGTGCCAAAGTCGCATTGCGACGGTTTCCCGGGTGATCAGGACTCGCCAGGCCGCCCGATGAGCTTACAACACCGGGTTTAGGTTGTCGCGTCCAGCGTGCTGAGTGTCAGCGTGCCGAGCCGGCCGGCCTTTACCACGCTCGATGCGATTGATGCCTGAATTCAACGCGCCTCGGGCCGATTGACGCCCGCCGGCAACGGCGCGTTGCTCTCGGCATTGTCGGCACGCACGGATCTGCATCCGTAGTTGCCGATCGGCCAAGGGGTTGCAGCACGGCCGCGCGGCTCGAAAGTCACGAAGCGAGCGGCGCGGGGTTTGCCTTCAGCATCCGGTTCGCCCGGCGAGGCAGGCCGGGGTTTCCGACGGCAACCGACAGCTACCAGGAGGCAAAGGCCATGGCGAACAAGAGGTATCTGCGTGTCTATCCCGACGATCGCACGACCGTGCTCGATCTGGGCGAAATGGAAATCTGGGACGGGGCCGACATGGCCCTCTTGCGCGAATCGCTGACGCGGCTGATCACCGCCGAAAAACGGCGCTCGATCGGCATCGACATGACTCACGTGAAATACATTCCCAGCGGATTTTTCGGGATGCTTTTCGACTGGTACGAGGCGGGCGTGCAAATTCGGCTGTACACGCCGCAGCCCAACGTCCGCCGCATGCTGTGGTTCAAGCGCTTTTTCGAACCGCTGAATGAAAACTGCCACCTGCTCAAGCCGCAGGTCGAGAACCAGTTTCCGCTGGATTACCCGCTGCCCCCCGAGGCGCGGGAGACGCCGCGCGGTCGCAATGAGAAGAAGCTCGCGGCCGCTGGGAGCGAGAGGTAAGTGGATGGTGGATAGTGGATAGTGGATGGAAAAAAGGGTCGGGTGCCACGGACAGCGACCAACGGGAGTCGTCCGTGCGGGCGTCTCGGGACATGAATGACGAATGTCGAAAACCGAATGTCCGATAAGCGAGAAGAAAGCGAGCCGGTGGGTTTATCCCACCGGTACGCCGACTCCGGTGGAATAAACCCACCGGCTCGCTCTGGCGCCTCGTCATTCGGGATTCGTCATTGTTTCGTCGTTCTGATTTCGACATTCGTCATTGTCGCGCGCACGGACGACTCCCGTTGGTCGCTGTCCGTGGCACCCAGCCCCAATACCCTATCTACTATCCACGATCTACTTCCCCACTCCATTGCCCGCCGGTTCGACGTTGTTCTTGCTCGTTTCGAGAAACGCGAACAAGTCGGCAATCTCCTCGAGCGACAATTCCTTGAACAGCCCCTCGGGCATCACCGAGACTTTGGCTTTCACTTTTTCTTCGATCTTCTCGGGCGCGATCTCCAATCGCGTCGCATCGGGCAATAGCAGCAGCAGGTTGTTCGACCCCGGGTTGGGCAACGGCATACCGGTGTGGACCAATCCGTCGACCGTCTGCACGGTCACGGCGGAATACTGGTCAGAGATCACCTGCGAGGGAACCAGCACCGCCTCGAGAATTTCCTTCTTCAGGAATCGCCGCCGCACCGTCGTCAGATCGGGGCCGACCCCTTCGCCGTCTTTCAAATAACGATGGCACTTGGCGCAGTTGGCCTTGGTGAATACCAGCTTGCCCCGCGCCACGTCGCCTTTCGCCGCCGCCGGATCCTTCTCGAGAAATTCGACAAGTTGCAGCACCGTGTATTTCGTCTTGTCGGTGTCCTCTTTCTCCAGTTCGGCAGGAGGTTCGTCAGGGTATTTCTCGCCGTACCAGTGTTGATACCCGGCCAGCGCGGCGTCGACGTTGTCGCCCGCGGGAGGGTCGAACCCGGTCCACTTCTTGAGCAAGTTGGCGGCCCCTTTGCCCCCCTGCTGGCCGAGTTTCAGCCCGGCGAGAATCACCGCCCGGTATTCTTCGGGCTTGGTCGGCTGATAGTCGCTTTTGCTCAAGGCTTCCATGCAAAGCTGCGCGGTTGTGCCGTCGCCTGCGGCGACGCCACGCTCGATGTACGGCACGTTTTCGGGCAGCGGATGTTTGGCCAGGGCCCGCGCCAACAAATCGCGCCGGTCGGCACTCTCGTCGAACAGCTTGCGCAACAGCTCCTGCGACTGGGCCGTCTCGCTTTTGCTCAAGACGTCGACCGTTAAGGCCGCGAGCTCCTGACCACCGCCGGACGGTTGCTGTTCGATCTCGGCCAGGAGGGTCGAAATCACTTCATCGAAGTTCTCGACCTGCGCCGGCTGACTGGCGGAAAGGAGCAAGCGGGCCGCATGCGGATGCTCTTTCCACGACAGGATGAACGACCGGCGGTCGGCGGGAGTAAAGCGTTCGAGGCACCCCGTGACGATGTTTCTCAGGAAGCCCTGCAGGCTGTTGCCCCCTTCCCAGTCACGGGTGGTCTCGTACCAGGTGAGCAAACGCCGCTTGTCGTCGCTCGACCATCCGTCGCGCACGTAACGCAGGCACAGCGCGTAGTGCGTCTGCACGGCTTGATATTTCGACGCTTCGAGGGCGTGCAGCAACGCGCCCGCCGCTTCGGGCACGTTGAGCCACGCGACCAATTCGCCCGTCTCACAATAGACCGGGCGGCTCAGCGCATCGCTCACCTCGCTCGAGTTGGCACCGGGGATCATCGTCAATTGATGCAGCAGAATCTCACCGAGCTGCTTCTTGACGGCCACCGTTTCGGGATTGTCGGGCTGGTCGCGGATCAGCACCAGTTCGAGCATGCGGCGTGCGTCGAGAACGACATTGGGCGCCGCCGGCCTCTTGGCGAATTGTGCGGCCAGCACGTCGAGCGCCTCTTTCGCCGGCAACCCGTCGGGGCCTTGCCGATACATTGCGAGCAGGCCGGCCAGTTGCACATTGGCGTCGTTCTGCTTGAGAACCAGCGCCTTCCACTTCGCAACCGGCACACGTTCGAGTGCCAGCCGCGCCGCAAACCGCAGCCAGTGATCTTTACTCGCGAGCAACCTGACCGTCGGCTCGACCGGCGCTTCCAGCCCGCTGCGGACAAACGCTTCGCAGGCCCGCCGCTGCACGACGGGGTTTTTGTCGGCAAGCAGTTTCGTCAGCGCGGCCGACGTCTCGCGCGTCGGGTGATCGCCCAACAACAGCGTGGCAAACTGCCGGACGCCCGCATCGGGGTCGGTCGCGGCAGCCAGCAGCAGTTTGTTCTGGGGTTTGGGGCCATGCTGCGCGAGCAGTGTCAGCGCCCGGATCTTTTGCGCGGGGGTTCCATTTTTCAGGCGGACCACCAGCCCGGCCTCCCAGTGCTCGCCGAGCTTTTGCTTTGCGGCAGCCGCCAGTTCACGCGACCAGGCGGCCTGAGGCTGCGGCAGGACGAGAACCTCGTCGATCGTCTCGGCTTTGAGCGGCGGCGTTTTGGCCGCCCCGGCGATGTAGACGACACGATAGAGACCCCCCTCGGTGCCGCGCCCCCCGGTGCAGAACACGACCGATCCGTCGCGATCGACTTCAATATCGGACACGTTGAGCGGATTGCCGGTCACGAGATTGTCGAACGTGCCGGTGTATGTCGCCCCTTCAGGCTTCAGGTATCCGACGATGATGCGGCCCATCGACCAGTCGCAGTTGAGCAACGCGCCCCGAAACTTCTCGGGAAACTGCGTGTGTTCGTAAAAGACGATGCCGGTCGGCGAGCCGCGGCCGACGTTGATCGTTGCGGGGAGCGAGTCGAAATACCACTCGGGCCAGTTCTTGGCCCCGCTGCGCCAGCCGAATTCGGCCCCTGGGATGCAGTGATTGACTCGCACCGGCTTGTACCAGGGGAGGTTCACGTCCCATTCCATATCGCTGTCGAACGTGAACAGGTCGCCGCGCTGGTTGAAGGCGATGTCATACTCATTGCGGAAACCGACCGTCTCGGCCCACCATTTTTTTCCGTCGGGAGTGAACCGCCAGATCGTCCCGCCGGGGGCCTTAATGCCCACCGCGTGACCGCCGGCGTCTTCGAAGGCCGGCTCGAGCAGGTAGCCCTCTTCGTAGTTGCGGCAGGGAGTGTTCGCTTCGGGGGTATTGGTGATCCAGGCGTGATTGCCGAGGTTGTGATACAGCCAGCCATCCGGTCCCAACACGACGTCGTGGGGACCGTGTTCGCCGATCGCTCCCTTCTGATTGACCAGCAGAATCACTTCGTCGGCCGCGTCGTCATGATTGACGTCGGGCAGGCGATACAAACCGGTCCCCTGGGGACCATCGCCGACGGCGTACAGGTCGTCGCCGACCATGCACAGCCCCTGCGAGCTTTTGAGCGCATTGGAATACGTCGAAACTTCGTCGTAGGCGCCGTCGCCGTCGCTGTCGATCATGTTGAGAATCGGCCCGCGTTCCTGCGAGACGAGCAACCGCCCGCGATTGCCCCAGGTCATGGCAATCAGCGACCCGACCAGCTCTTTGCCGGCGATCTTCCGAATCTCGAATCCTTCGGCCACCTGAAAGCGGTCGAGTTCGCCCGTGACGAAGCTGATTTCCTTCCAGGGCGAATCGTCGTGATTGCCGATGACTTTGACCGGCTTCCATCCCTGTTCGTCGAAGCGCGGGGCCAGCCAGGCCGTGTCCCTGGGCGGGGTCGTCGTGGCCATCCACTCTTTGCCGGTGTCGCAGGGGATTTTGCCGCCACTTTGCCCGCGGATCTCGGCATCAAGCAAGAGGCCCGCCTTGCCCGATTTGTTGACCGCTTCGACGGCGAAGACATTCGTGCCTCGTTCGACGATGCCGCTCAGGCTGAACCGCGACACCTTTGCCCCGCCCCCCTGACCGATCTTTTTCCCGTTGACCCACAAGGTAAACGCGTCGTCGCAGACGACGGTGGCCACGCCGGTTGATGGCTCTTCGGCTTTGTATTCCTTGCGGAACCAGACTTTGCCGGCGGGGGCTTCGCTGGCGGGGTCGCCGGCATCGAACCAGATCCATTGCGCGTCGACCGCCGACTGTGCCTGGGCCGCCGCAGTCAAACTGCACACCAGGCAGGCCGTGCCAATCCACAAGAACGCCGAACGCAGCATGACGAAATCTCCCGGAATCCAGACGAATGATGCTTGAATGACGACCCGCTCCACCGTGTGATGGTCGACCGGCCTTTCTGTCCCAGCGAATCCCCTCGCAGTTTCATTCCGTATCATATGAATCACAGCCGAGGTTTCAACGAGCAGCCAACTTCCCCCCTTAGAAAGGGGAGGCAGGGGGGGTCGCGCGGCACTGTGATCATGCCTCCATTGCAACGCGGCTTCGAAAAGCAAACAATCGAAGCGATCGCCCGCGCGGTTCTTGAGCAACTGGAGCGACACAGGCCGGGCGTGTTGAGGGGGAGGAGGACGAGGCGCGATGGAAAGCGTGGTTTGAAATCGGACGCGACCCCCCCTGCCCCCCCTTCGTAAGGGGGGGAGAAAACGTGAACCCGAATCCTGCCAATCGATCGCTCTGCGAACTTGTGAAATGGACCACTAAGGAATACTCGCCTGAAGCCTGCCGACGGAGGATTCGTTTGATGCTTGCTCGATCAATGTGCGCCCTCGCGTGTTTGTGTCTGACTGGTTCGCAATTGTCGCGACCGGTCTCGGCCGAGGAAACTCGGGCGACTGTTGCGGCCGACGGCGACTCTGTTCCCAAATACACCTGGACCAAAGTCACCGACAAAGCCGCCTATGCACCGCGCGATGGCGCAGGGGCTTTGGTTTTCGAAGACCGCATGTGGCTATTGGGGGGCTGGAACCCCGGCGACAAGAAACACTTCCCCCGGATCTGCAATAACGAGGTGTGGAGTTCCCGCGATGGGGCCTCCTGGACGCTCGAAAAGCCCAATACGTTTCTCGATGCCACGTTCGACCCGGCAGCCGACTGGGAAGGCCGCCACACGGCCGGGTATGTCGTGCTGGGCGACAAGATGTGGATCGTCGGCGGAGACATCAACCAGGGGCACTACCATTTCGACGTTTGGAACACGTCCGATGGCAAATCGTGGACGTGGGTCAACCGCGACCGCAAGCTTCCCTGGGGCCCGCGGGCACTGCACTATACGCTCGCATTCCAGGACAAGATCTGGGTGATGGGGGGCCAGACCGTGCCTCCCTTCGTGCCCGGTGACGAAGTGTTCTACCGCGACATCTGGTCGAGTGCCGACGGCATCGAATGGAAACAGGTCGTTCCCCGGGAACCGTTCTGGTCGCAGCGGGGCATGATCGGCGGGTCGGCCGTCTTCAAAAATCGGATGTGGATTCTGGGGGGCGGCACGTACGATACGCCGAAGAAGCCCCAGCGCCTTTTCTACAACGACGTGTGGAGTTCGGCCGACGGCGTCACCTGGGTGCAGAACACGGCGGCGGCCCCGTGGGAGCCTCGGCAATACCACGATGTCGCCGTCTTCGACGATCGACTGTGGGTGCTCGAAGGCTCTCATAAAGCCAATCGCAACGATGTCTGGCACTCGGCTGACGGCGTCACCTGGCACGAAGTTCCCGACACCCCCTGGGCGCCGCGGCACGCCTCGAGCGTGTTCGTGTTCGGCAACGCCCTGTGGATGGTCGCCGGCAACAACATGGAAAAGGACGTATGGAAGCTGCAGCGAGTTCCGGAGAAGCGGCGGTGAACCGATCCCGTAGAACAAGCGTCCTCGCTTGTTCAATCGAGAGGCTGGTTTTTTTCAGCCCGGAGGGCGACATGTAATAGCCAGGGGTGTCAACCCCCGGAATATCGGCGGCGAAAACGTTTCAGCCCCGGTAGGCAACGCCGTGAAGGATTTTAAGCCGTGGATCTGTTTGGGGTTAGGGCATCAAGCTTTTTCTTTTCCCGTGCGCTGAGTTTGCGGATTGTGGGATCGCCCAGTGGTTTCTTGTCAGGGTTGGGCGGGCGGTATCGGGCGCGTTTGGA
>SIAF01000083.1 GCA_009691905.1 Planctomycetaceae bacterium
TCCGCTCGAACCAAAACAGATTCTAAGACCTTCGATTCGTTCAACTTTAATCGCGACATCCGGATTCCTTTCCGTGTGACTGAAAAGAAATCGCAAAAATCAAAAATCAAAGCTAGACCAAAAACCAGCAGTTAAGCGGGACATTGTTTAAAATACTGCTGGTCGCTGAACGAAGCGTCCAGGTCCAGAGTTCCCGAACCGGGACGTTTGAAATCGACCAGAAACACTTTCTTGGATTTGATGATCTCAGCCCGCACGCCGAAGAGGCGACCGACCGGCGCCTCTTCGAGTATGGTCCGATCGGTGGTTGATCCTTCGGCCTCCTGCAGAAAATACGTCTCCTCGATGTAGACATCGACGTGCGACGGGACTTGCAGCGTGATCGGAATTCCCTTGTAGGCCCGAGCACTCTCATTACGATGCGGCTCGCCGTTGGAATTGCCGACGAACGAGTTGTCGTCGAGGCGATTGAGCATCGTCGTCGAGAACGACGTGCATCCGCCGACGAGGCAGGTCAGGCACGCCACAGCCGCGCACCACCGCGATTTTTGAATTCGACCCACGGCATTCTCCCGGAAATGTTCGCACGCAGGAATCGACGCCCGATCTCGCGAAACGGCGGCGAGCGTCGCTTTCAACAGCACGTTCTCAAGCTCAGGTGATGGGGTCATGGTCATTCGGCCGACGGGAGCGGCGGCCCCGGGTTCGAAAGTGTCTCGTTGCTCGGCCTGCCGAGCACCGGGCAGCCGCTGGCCGCGTTCATATGCTGTTCGAGAAAGCAAGCGACCTGATGTTCGAAATCGGGCGCATCCAGATCGAATCGCTTCCAAGCGACCACCCGATTTTCCGACATCACATCCGACAGCCCGTCACCCGCCGCCGTGGGCGAGGCGAGCCCGGGCTTGGGCAGCAGAGGCAGTATCGTCTGCAAGGCCGTGTTGACGTCGTTGATCGTCTTGTCGACGATTTTGCTTTTGATCTGCTTGAAATACTGGCTGTTGTCGAGCGCGTCTTTATTTTCACCAAAAGCCATGGTGTAATCGAGTGTGCCGGCCGCCGGCCGTTTCACGTCGACCGTGAACACCTTGTCGGTTTCGACGATGCGGGCTTCGACGAACAGTTGCGGCCTGGGTGTGCTGACGCGCGTCAGGCGTTTTTTTTCCGAGTCGGCGCGCAGCAGAATCGTTTCTTTGATGGCGATATCGAAATGCGTCGGAACCCGCAGCGTGATCGGGACCCCCTTGAAGGGGCGCGTCTGGCACTTACGGCACGGGTCGCCGTTCGAATTTCCAAAAAACGTATCGTCTTCGGTGCGGTTCAGCAGTGTGCTCGAGATCGAGTTACAGCCGAGCGTGAACAGCGTCAGCGACGCCAGCATGACGACCCACAAGTGACGCATCGCCGGTTCCTCCGTGCGAAATATCGAAAACTGCCCGGTGGCACCCGGACGCAAAAGTCCGGTTGTATTCACTTGATCGGCCGTAACGATTGCAGCGAGGCAACCAATCGAACCGGTTGTGCCGCCTTTTCCGAGGGGAGCGCGTTAAAGCTTGCCCGACCGACACGCGCGGCAAAGTCGGAGACGGAATAAGGAATTAGGGGCGAGGGGCGAGGGGCGAGGGGCGAGGGGCGAGGGGCGAGCGTCGTAGAACGGACTCTTAGTCCGTTAGTCCGTTCGAGCGAATAAACCGCAAACGAAACGATCCATCTAAAATCGTCGTAAAGTAATTATACGTATGTTGTTGCGTCGCATCGTCCCGGACTGGCCACAAGCGACGCCGGCGGCTGCCAACAACACCTGCAGAATTCCGCGGTTTTTCTCGGAGAGCGCAACAAGGAACCGGGCGAAAACCCTCGATTTCCCGCGAAATCGCTCGGAGAGCGCAACAAGCCACGGGCCGGCGAGACCCGCTGTCGCGGGGGTTCAAAAGTTAAAAGGTTCAAGAGTTGAGGGCGCGTCCACCCGTTACACCGTCCAAAACCTACCAGCCACCTTCTCGTCCCTGCCCTGCGGAGTATCTGCTCAACTCCGAGTCTCTGCGCAACTTTTTCGCGGCCGTTTTCCTCGAATTCCCGAGGTTTTATAGTATCTGCACGACTTTTCACAGTGCGCCCGCGCACGCCGCCGCCTCCATCCACGATCCACACATCCACCATCCCTTTTTCCATACACGTCGTAAATCGGCATTCTATTTCGACCCTTTGTCGGCCTTCTTTTTTCGCCGTTTGCTGGACCGGTGAATTTGTGGCGCGGCCGTCGCATGCAAATCGTCTACCCGATCGGTCCTGCCGCTCCTGTGATTCCATTCCCTGCGTCGCTGCTCGCGACGGAAGCGGTTTCCGGCGGATCTTCCGGTGTTTCCCTTTTCTCGTTTTTGGCGTTGTACATTTGATTGAGTATTCGGACGTGACTTCGGAGAATTTGTCGTAGCCGAAAATCTCGGTCAGCATGTCGATGATAATGATCACTGTGTCCGATTCGCCGACGTCGCGTGATTTCGCGGATTCCAGAATGGGTTGAAAGCGTTTGATTCCGTTTGCGATCCGTTCCGTGATTTTCGCGGGAACTGTGGCCATGATCGGGTTCTCGGTTCTACAGGGGAAATGGAAAAAGCTCCGGCATTCTCACCCGGATCGTCGGATTTCGCAACGAGTAGAAGACGGGCTATTAATGATTCCCGGCGTTGGGCAGCGTAAGGCGACGAAGCAGATCTTCGGAATGTGTGGTCCCAAGCGGAGCTTGGGACCGAGGGGATATTTGGATTTCGACATTCGTCATTCATCTCCCGAGACGTTCGCACGGACGACTCCTCCCGGCGCGCCGGGACTGTCCGTGGCACCCGGTTTGGTGACCTCGTTCCCAAGCTCTGCTGTGCGCTCGGTTCAAAGCATTGGACGAGTGCCGGGGCGGGTGCAGAGTAGATCCTGCCGGGCTGGACCTCGTGCGTCTGGGTGGTGGCCGATGGGAACAGATCCCCTCCGGCAGAAGGGATCTACTTTGCGGCATCCCAATCGGCACTTTCCGGGGAGCTTGAGGCCAGAGGGAAATCAATGACGCGTCGCTCCGCAACAGAACTTGTACTTTCGGCCGCTATTGCAGGGACACGGTGCATAGCGATCGGTGACGGGGTGCTTTTCAGCGGGCGCCGCCGTTTTCGGGTACTCCCACGGCGAGGGGACTTCTTGCCAAGTCGCAGTTGGAAAATGCACGTGCATTTGCGGGAACATCTCCTCGTGCCTCTGGATCATGGGGAAGACGACTACACGCAGAAATGCGTCGAATTCATCGTCATCCATCTCGAGGGTCGACCGCAGCTCGCCGAGCGACCGATCCTGCTGGTCATCCGGCAACAACGCGAGGTTAAAACAGAGTTGGCCGATCGTCATTGCCCTGTTCAACTGTTTCTCGGATCCATCGGTCTGATCGATCAGCGGCTGCACGTAGGCCACAAACCCTTCTGCAATGGCTCCCATATCCGTCTCTCCGAGAGGTTGCGCCGAACGATTGTCGATCCGTGACAAGCCAAAGGCCCGTCCACTTCGCCGCAGGGCGTTCGGCGGCCCATGCCGCGCGGCCTGATTGTACCGCCGCCATGGCGCAAAATGAACCGGAACCGCCAAGCTGGGACGGCCTGCCCGCGACGACTGAGTCGATGCAGACCAGGTCAACTGCCCGGCCCGAACGAGCAGCGGAGGCTGGGGCGCGCATACTCACCCAGTTGGCCGATGGGGCTGTCGAGACGGCAGCCTAAAGGATGGACTCCAGCGACGCTCGCACGGACGACTCCTCCCGGCGCGCCGGGACTGTCTGTGGCACCAGGCGAATAGAGCAGGAGAGTTGAGAAATTTGTAAGTAGACGGCAGAAGGGACCTACTTTGCGGCATCCCAAACGCGATTTTCTTAAGCGCCTGGAGCGTGGGAATTGCCAACCGAAATTGACGAAACCCCGTTGGGGTTTGGCACGCGGGGGACAATGACCCAGGGTGCGCTGCGCGACCCTGGGCTTTGGGAAAAACCCCCGTTGGGGTTTGCGTATCGCCTACGCCCCCACCGGCACCGTCGGCATGTGGCCGTCTTCGACCCAGATCCAGCCGAACTGCGTGTTGCTTGGCCGGGGGTGACGGCGGAAGTCGTCGCGGATTTGCGTCAGCTTGTCGGTCTTGATCTGCTTCAGGGCCTGCTGAGGGTCGATGCCGAACAGCTTCGCGGCATTGAGCCCCAGGATCTGATTCTTGATCTCGTCGGTCAGTTCGGGGTACCCGTATTTTTCGATCAGCGCGTCTTTGATCGTGAGACGCCGCAGGCGTTCGATCTGGCTTTGCGGGCTGCCGTTCCAGATCGAGTCGGTCCCCCACAGAATGTGGTCGGCGCCGGCGACCTGAATCATCTGCCCCAGCATGTGCATGCACATTTCTGGCAGATACATCGACGTCATGTTGAACGTGCTGCCCAGTTCGAAGTAGACGTTTTTGAGCTGCGGATTGCGTTTCAGAATCCGCAGGACGTCGCTGATCCAGGGAATTTCCTGCGGATCGCTCGAGCGCGGGTCGGTCACAGGCTGACCGGTGCCTCGACTCACCCAGCCGAACCCGCGAAAGCCCGAGTGATAAATGATGAAGTTGAGGTCGGGCCAGTCTTTGGCGGCCCGTTCGACGTCGTGGGGCGTACAGGCTTTCTCGTTGAACGCGCCCAGCGGCAGCCCCTTATGCACGCAAATGTTTTTGACCCCCAGCTTTTGCGTCCGCTCCCAGAAGGGATACGCGACCTTCTCGTCGTCGAGGAACCACGATTTCTCTCCCAGTTCGGCGCCGGTGTACATCTTCCAGGCGTCGATCTTCAGGTCTTTGACCTGCCGCTCCATCTCGTCGAATTCTTTGGTGCCCAGGTTGGGCCGCAGCAGGCCGTGCGACAGAACCCGTCTCGACCCGGCGATCTCGTTGACGAAATCTCGCGTGGCGACCATCTGATCGGGGGGGAGCGGGTTTTTATCCCAATCGCGGCTTGGGACGCCGCTGATGATGGCCATCATCGTATCGCTGTCGCCGAACACCTCTTTGACGTAATGCGCCCGATTGAGCTGACCGAGCGCCTCTTTGGGAGATTTGGCATCGGGTCGCAACTGGGTGAAAAAGCTCGATACCACCTGCCCATCGGGGGTTTGGTCGTACCACTGCTGCCCCACGTCGACGTGAT
Organism: Planctomycetaceae bacterium; assembly: GCA_009691905.1. Classification (GTDB taxonomy): domain Bacteria; phylum Planctomycetota; class Planctomycetia; order Planctomycetales; family Planctomycetaceae; genus SIAF01. The sequence continues at coordinate 5,195 of SIAF01000083.1, forward strand.
GCGTCTGCACGTCGAAAATGAACTGCTGCTTGGGCCATTTCTCGGCAAACGCCCCCTGGTCGTCGGCCTCGGCGTCGTCGACCGCGTAGCACGGGCCGAACACGTCGTTGAGCGCGAGCAGTGCCGCCGCCATCCCGCTGCCGGTTTTCAGAAACGCCCGCCGGTCCAGCCCCTGGCGACGTGCCGACCGATCGCTGATCTCGGTCAAGCGGGCTTCATACTGTATTTGGGCCGGCGATTGTGGCGGGGGAACGAACTCTTCATTCGAGGCGATGCGTGTCGGAATGGGCGCCGGCAAAGACGAGTCGGCGTCGAGTTCACACTGTCGAATCCACATGGCAAGTTCCTTGGGCGCGGGGGAGGTCGATCGCAGATGTTACCCGATTCGGGACGGGCAGGTTTCGAAGATCAGGGTTGCGGTAGGTTCGGTCAATTCGCAATCGGGTGCCGGGGTCAGAGCGGTCGCCGGAATAGATCGCCTCGCAGCGAGAGACCATTCGCATAATCTGCGGCATCACGGAACGGAAAGACGAGCGATGGCCCCGTGGCGCGCAAGACGCTCGGCTATGTCGCGTGCATTGTCACCCCACGGGGCCATCGCTCGACAGTCTTGTAAGTCGGGCTTCGCGACGCACGAAGCCGCGGCTTGCGAGTCGCGCGACAGCCGCACGCGATCGCTCTGACCCCGCCACCCGGCCGCGACCCACGACGGCGCAGTTTGCGAGTGACGTCTCAGCCGCACGCAATCACTCTAACCCAGGCTCGCTCGGCTTTCCGCTTTCCCCTCGCCCTTCCGCGTGCGAAACGACTCTTCAGGGGGCTCACGCCCCCCGCTCGCCTTACTCATCTCGTCCCTAGCCCCTCTTTGATCACTGCCAATCGCCGAGTGTCGCTTCGAGCGTTATCGCTTGTCCGTCGCGGTTGATCTCGAGCTTGATTTTGTCTCCCGCGCTGTGGTCTTTCGTGATTTCAATCAGCTCTTCGAAGGCGGCGATTTCTTTGCCACCGTATTTAATGATGACGTCCCCCTCTTCCAAGCCGCACTTTTCGGCGGCCGTACCGGCAGCGATCGTTTCGACGACGCAGTTCTTGCCGTCCGACCTGCACGAGACCCCCAGCATCGCATCGCCGCGAGGCTGAACGCGCAAGCCGGGCATCGCCTGCTCCAACTGCGCGATCGCTTCTTTCGAGATCCCGGCCCCTGTCGTGACATACAGCGTTTCCAACTGGTCGAGGCGGCGGAAATGCACCAATCCTTCGTCACCCCCCTTCCAGCGCTTGTTCAACACCAATTGTCGGACGCCGAAATTTTCATCGTCGCCGCCCATCAGCGCTTTGGGGACCAACCGCGCCTTGACGATCGCCCCCAGTTCAATGACCCGCTCGAGCGCGTGCCGACGCCGCGTTTCGACCAGCCCGGCCAGCGTCGCCCGGGCGCGGCGCGCCGCGGCGCGCGACTGTGACTCGGCGAGTCGCTCGAGTTCGATCTGTGCCGCCTCGAACGTCGCTCGATCGCCGCGCTGCACGATGCCGGCCAGCGCCCGCACCGTCCGGCAGGTGATTTCGAGGCTGCCTGCCTCGGCCGCCTGCGACAACAGCGCCACCGCCCCGGCTCCGGCCTGTTCCAGCCGCCGCGTTGCCCACTCACGCGTTTCGAAACTGTCGCTGGCCAGCAACTGAATCAACTCGCGGATTTCGGCCTTGGACAGGGGCTTCTCGTCGGTGTTCGCGTTCTCGCCATCGGTCGGCAACTCGACAGGCGCCGGCTTGGGTTCGACGGGCGATGTCGGCGGCGGCTCGGCGCAGAATCCCTGGGCGCTCATGCAGAGCACAATACCAAGGGCAATCAGCCAGACCCACATCCAACGTCGCATTCGTCAACCGCCTCGTTTGAGGAGTGAAATCACACCGACATCGGGATTATATAGCAACCGGGCAAAACGGGGCAGGGCAATTGCGTGGGGAGGGGGAAAGCGGAAGGCGGAAGGCGGACTGTGGATGGTGGATAGTAGATAGAGGATGGCCGTTGATTTGAACTCTTGAACTCTTCGGCTCTTCGACTCCGCGACTCCGCGACTCCGCGACTCCGCGACTCCGCGACTCCGCGACTCCGCGACTCCGCGGGCGACGGCGGCTTGCGTCGGCCGGCCGGGTTCCGCAAAATGCAGGGGTTCCCTTGCTCAGGAGATTCTATGCCCGGCAGCGATCGGCGTTTTCGTCTAACCATCGGCAAGATGGCGGTTCTGCTGGCATCGCTGCTGGCGGCACCAGTTCGTGCCGACGAACCGAGTTCCGATCAGCCCACAGGGCCCGCCGACTACGATTCGAAAATTTCCGACTCCGACCGCGAGCATTGGGCGTTTCAGCCGGTCCGTCGGCCGGCGGTTCCTGCCGTGAACGATGGTCGCTGGATCCGCAATCCGATCGACGCGTTTCTGCTGGCGAAGCTTGAAGAAAAGGGTTGGTCGCCTGCGGCACCGGCATCGACGCCGGCCCTCGTGCGGCGGATGTATTTCGACGTCAACGGGTTGCCGCCGACTCCCGACGAACTCGCAGCCGTCGTCAACGATCGGTCGGCCGACGCGATCGAGAAGCTGGTCGACGAACTGCTGGCCCGGCCGGCGTATGGCGAACGGTGGGGGCGGCACTGGCTCGATCTGGTGCGCTATGCCGAGACGAACGGCTACGAGCGCGACGGGGCCAAGCCGCATGTCTGGCGGTACCGCGACTATGTCATCAACAGCTTCAACGCCGACAAGTCGTTCGATCGCTTTCTGCTCGAGCAACTCGCGGGGGACGAGCTGCCCGACGCCAGTCCCGAAACGGTCATCGCGCTGGGATATTATCGTCTGGGTCCGTGGGATGACGAACCGGCCGACCCGGCGGAGGATCGGTCCGACCAGCTCGATGATATGGTCGCCACCACGTCTCACGTGTTTCTGGGGCTGACGCTGGCGTGTGCCCGCTGCCACAATCACAAATTCGAACCGCTGACGACGCTCGACTATTACCGGCTGACGGCGATCTTTAACCCGTTGCAACGATTCCAGGCGGGGCGGGCCGACCTCGACGCGCCGGTGGGAAATGCCGCGCAGCTTGCCGCGCTGGCCGAACGCGACAAGCAAATCGGCGAACTGTTGGCGAAAATCGTCAGCGTTCGGGATGCCGCCCGGCAAACATTGCTGGCGTTGAGCGACTCGGGTTTTGATCCCGCGGTGGTTGCCGCCTTCCAGGCGAAGCCCGAAGAGCGCACACCGGAACAGACGACGCTCGTGACGCAAAATACGAAGGCGCTCGACGAGAAGGTGAGCGGCACGCTGCCGGAAGACGCCAGGCGACACATTGCCGAATGCGAACGGGCGATCGCCGAGTTGAAGCGCCAGACCCCCGACCTGCCTCGGGCGTATTACGTGTACGAGCCGACGCCGGTCCCCCCGACGACTCATGTGCTGCTTCGCGGCAAAGCCACCCGTCCGGGAATTGTCGCCACGCCGGGGGTGCCGGTCGTGCTCGCTTCCCGGCAGCCTGAGTTTCCCCCGCCGTCGAACACCAGCACGCAGCGGCGGCTCACACTGGCGCGATGGCTGGCCTCACCCGATAACCCGCTCACGGCCCGCGTGATCGTCAATCGGGTGTGGCAGTTTCACTTCGGCGAAGGACTGGTGCGAACCCCCAGCGATTTCGGCGTCATGGGCCACCCCCCGACGCACCCCGAGTTGCTCGACTATCTGGCCGCCGAGCTGATTCGTCACGGCTGGTCGCTCAAATGGCTGCATCGCCAGATTTTGACGAGCAGCGCCTACCGGATGAGCAAAAAGTGGCGCGACGATTACGGAGCATCTGATCCTGAGAACCGGCTGTGGTGGAGATTCCCGTATCGGAGGCTGGAGGTCGAGGCCATTCGCGATGCGATGCTTTCTGCCAGCGGTCGGCTCAACCGCGACATGTTCGGCCCGGCGATGTACCCGTATATTCCCAAAGAGGCGCTGGCCGCCAACAGCGACCCCGACAAGGTCTGGCCCGATTTCGACGAGGTCGCCGCGTCGCGCCGCACCGTGTATGCCTTCATCAAGCGCTCGCTGGTCGTCCCAATGATCGAAGTTCTCGATCTGTGCGACACGACCCGATCGTCGGCGAAACGTGCCGTGACCAGCGTCGCTCCGCAGGCGCTGACGTTGTTCAACGGCCATTTCGTCAACGAGCAGGCGGCACAGTTCGCCGCGCGCCTCGAGCGCGAAGCCCCCGACGACCGCAGCTCGCAGATCGACCGCGCTTACCAGTTGGCCTTCAGTCGCGTGCCAACCGCCGCCGAGCGCGGCACGGCGCTGGACTTCGTGCAGCAGGAAACGGCCCGGCTGATGGAAGAATCGACATCGGCATCCCAGCCGCTTGGCGAAGCCGCCGCCAGACATCAGGCGCTGGTGCAATTGTGTCGGGTGATTTTCAATATGAATGAGTTCGTGTATCCCGATTGAGAATGAACACTCGTTCCCACGCTCTGCGTGGGAATGCCCGTGCCGACGCTCTGCGTCGAACAGGCCACGTACGACGCACCGCGCTGAGCCGCATCCACTCCGGCAGACGACGCAGAGCGTCGGAAGGCGCATTCCCACGCAGAGCGTGGGAACGAGATTTCTACGGCGTGCATCCCTTGTTCGCCGCTGCCTGGCCCACTAAACTGGCGAATCCGCGAACCGCCGGGGCGGGCGGGTTGTCGTTGATTCAACTCGATGTGCGGGTTGAATTTATTCCAGTTGAGATGGCATGAAACACGTCCTATCGGCACTGGTCGTGAATCAGCCGGGTGTGCTGGCGCATATCACCGGCATGCTCGCGTCGCGCGCGTTCAATATCGACAGCCTGGCGGTCGGCGCCACCGAAAACCCCGAGCTGTCGCGGATGACATTCGTCGTTCACGGCGACGAGAAAACGCTCGATCAGGTCCGCAAGCAACTCGAAAAGATCGTCACCGTCGTCCGCGTGATCGACTTCTCGAAAGAGAATTTCGTCGAACGCGACCTGATGCTGATCAAAGTCACCACCGACGGAGGTAAACGCAGCGAAGTTCACGAACTGGTCGATATCTTCCGGGCTAAAATCGTCGACGTCGGCCCGATTCACGTGATGATTGAAATCGCAGGCCAGGAACGAAAAATCGAAGCCTTTATCGACGTGATGCGGCCTTACGGGATCATCGAACTGGTTCGCACGGGGCGCATCGCCCTGTTGCGATCGGCCGCCAGCAGCGACGATGTCGACGACGACCAGCCCAGTCCCGAACCGCCGCCGGAGGCGACGGTCTAAGCAAATTGACGAATGTCTAAATCCGAATGACGAATTAATGACGAATGACGAAATCCGAATGTCGAAGGAAAGTCGAAGGATCGAAATGACAAAAGGAGTTGGGTGTGAGTCGCCCGTTTTTGTTTTAAGTTTTGTCGTTTCCTTCCCGGCGCGCCGGGATTTGAATTTCGGCCTTTGATTTCCCAACCACCCTTCGCCACCGCGCCCACGAGACCACCGCTCATGCCCGCCAAAGTTTATTACGACGACGACGCCAACCTGGCCCTGCTCAAGAACAAGACCATCGCCATTCTCGGCTATGGCAGCCAGGGGCACGCCCAGGCCCAGAACCTGCGCGACAGCGGCTGCACCGTCGTGATCGGCCAGCGCCCGGGATCGAAAAACTACGATCTGGCCGTCGAGCACGGCTTCAAGCCCATGTCGGCCGCCGACGCCACCAAGGCCGGCGATCTGGTCAATATTCTGCTGCCCGACGAAGTTCAGGGAGACGTGTACCGCACCGACATCAAGCCCAACCTCAAGAAGGGGGCGTTGCTGTTGTGTTCGCACGGGTTCAACATGCATTTCGGGCAGGTCGTGCCCCCCGAAGGAGTTGATGCGGCCCTCGTCGCCCCCAAGGGTCCCGGCCACCTCGTACGGGCCGAATTCGAAAAAGGGGCCGGCGTCCCCTCGCTGGTCGCCTTCTGGCCCGGCGCCTCTGACTCGGCCCGGCAACTGGCCCTGGCTTATGCCAAGGGGATCGGCGGGACCCGCGGCGGCGTGATCGAAACCACCTTTGCCGAAGAAACCGAAACCGACCTGTTCGGAGAGCAGGTCGTGCTGTGCGGCGGCGTGAGCGCCCTCGTCAAGGCGGCGTTCGAAACGCTCGTCGAGGCCGGCTACCAGCCCGAGATGGCCTACTTCGAATGCATGCACGAGCTGAAGCTGATCGTCGATTTGATGTATCAGGGGGGGCTTAACTACATGCGCTACAGCATTTCGAACACTGCCGAGTTCGGCGACTACACCCGCGGCCCGCGCATCGTCACCGACGAAACCAAGGCCGAAATGAAAAAAATTCTCAAGGAGATCCGCGAAGGGACGTTCGCCAGAGAGTGGATTCTCGAGAACAAAGCCAATCAGCCGACGTTCCAGGCCATGCGCCGCCGCGAACGTTCGCACCCCGTCGAAGTCGTGGGCAAGCAACTCCGCAGCATGATGACCTGGATCAACGCCAAAGAAGTCTAATCGACTGTTGATTCGTAAGTCAGGTTTCACTCATCCCGTTTCGCCGCACCTGCTTGCAGTGCGCGTCCGAACATAACCATGCCCACCACCGCCAGCCTGATCCCGTTCGAGCAACTCAAACCCGGCGACCGCGTGAAGATCACGCAGCGCATCAAGGTCGGTCAAAAAGTCTGGACGACGTCGGTCGCCGGCACCGTCGAACGGACTGAGCGCCGCCGCGCGGGGCTGAACGTCAAGCGCAGCTTCGACGACACGGCGTTTTCCGACCTGATCGTGTTGCGCAAAGACGGCGAAGCAGGCGAAGAAACAACCGTCACGATGGACGAGTGGACGCACGTCGAACGGGCGTAAGCCGGCGAGCGGGGGGCGTCAGCCCCCTGTTTCTATTTGACGGGTGAAAACTCGACCAACCCCCGCCGCATGTCGCGAAACTGCGGGTCCTCACTCCAACCGGACCAGCGTTCGCCATTCGCGATCCTGGGATCATACGAGCCAAAAAGTCGGCGCACCGAGCCCTCGACGTGCTCGCATTCTTCACGAACCGCGCTGTCGAAGATTTCGATTCCGGGATACCGATTATCACCATAGAAAACGCTGAAATCGGCAGAAAAGCACTCGGGTAATTCGTGATATGGCAACCCTCGGACCGCAGCATTGAATTTGCGCAAGCGGGCCTCCTGCTGCCGATTGTCGGGCGAATAACTTAACTTTGCCCGCGGAATTCCGGTCAGGTCCTTGCGCAACTCATCGACATGCCGTGCCGATTCGAGATTGATTGCGGCAAGCCGATCGTAGTCGTCTTGCGCGAGTTTGGATACAAATCTCAAACGAATCGCGTAATGCCGTTTGAAGACGCCTTCCCGTTTGCGCTTCTGCTTCGCTTCCGGCGGTTCGTCAGCCGACCCGGCCGGGACGCCGATGTAGTTTTTGAGTTCGACCGATTCCATCGTCTCGATGACGAACAAATCACCGTCGCGCGTCACATTCCACCCCTCGGCCGGCACCACGGCGCGTAGCCGCTTGAGCCATTTGTCCCCCTCGGCGTCCGTCAGCACGGCCGGTTCGACAAGCTCTGTCGCCGGTGCGGCGTTCGGCGTATCGTCCACAAACAAGAACAGGCCGACGGTAATGATCCACAGTGTGGGATTCATGGATCGAGTCTCCAGTGGTGGTTCGAATGACCACATTGACGGGTGGATGCACTGACGTAAAGGTACCGCGCGCAGGGGCTTGAGTTCCAGACCAACCGTGGCGGGATCGGGTTCCCGGCCATTTGTCGGGAAGGCGTGCGTCTTGTCCGCGGCCGAATGATGGGCGATACTTCAATAGAGCACTCTGGCGTGCGTCAGGGAACAGGGGGCGGACTCCACATGCCGGGGATTTCGAATCGCAAATCCGAAATCACAAATTCGAAAGTCGCATACCAAGCCTAAAACCAAGTCACCGGTTTGACATGAGCTCTGCCGACGTTTACCAGCGAGTTCGCGACCACTGGATCAGCCAGAGCATTAACCTGCTACCGCCTACGGAAGAAGAGGACATTCTTGACGCGTTCAGTCGAAACGGGCGGTTCCCCGTTTCTCGTGACGTCATCAAACTGTATCGGACGGTCGGCGGCTTTCGCGACTACGAATCCGATGACGAAGAGTGGAGCCTGTGGCCTTTGAGTCGGGTCACCGATGGCAGATCGGCACCCACCGGCGCGTTTATCATTTTTGCAGACTTTTTGATTGAGTCACATTGGTATTCGGTTCGCTACTCGAATCGTGAGACATCGGAAGTATTTCTCGATTACGGAAATGGCGGAGGATCAGAACCGCTATCTGCTTCGCTTGAGAGTTTTCTGGAAAGTTACTTGCAAGCCTCGCCTGGCCAATTGTTCTATTTTCTCATGGACGGCGATCGCTTTCGGCCGAGGGAATCAAGGGATTGACACATCCCTCTCGCCAGATGATTTCAAATCTCAAATTTCGAATCGCTCCCCCCGTGACCGACACCTGGCAAACCCTGCACACGTTGCATCCGCGCACCTATCACGAGAACAAATTCGTGTATCCGGTGCTGTCGCGGCGCAGCCAGGGGATTTCGATCGGGGTCAACCTGAATCCCGACAAGGTCTGCAATTTCGATTGCATCTACTGCCAGGTCGATCGCCGCAGCGAGGCCGAAACGAAATTCGTCGAGACCGACCGGCTGCTGGCCGAGATCGACCACATGCTGTCGCTGGTCTCGTCGGGCGACCTGTTTGACGACGAAGCGTTTCGCATGGTGCCCCCCGAGCGGCGGCGATTGAACGACATCGCCTTTTCAGGAGACGGCGAGCCGACGACGTTTAAAAACTTTGACGAGATCATCGCGGCGGTCGCCGATCTCAAACGCCGGCACGGCCTGGCCGACGTCAAGCTGGTGCTGATCACGAACGCCAGCATGTTTCACAAGCCGGCCGTCGAGCGCGGCCTGAAACTGCTCGACGAGAACCAGGGCGAAATCTGGGCCAAGCTCGAAGCGGGGACCGACGCGTATTACCAGCTCGTCGAACGGACGAAAATTCCCTTTCAGCGCGTGCTCGACAATATTGCCGCCGCGGCACGGGTGCGACCGATTGTGATCCAAAGCCTGTTCATGCGAATCAACGGCGCTGAGCCGCCGGCGGCCGAGATCGATGCTTTTTGCTCGCGGCTGGGCGACATTCTCGCCTCGGGGGGGCAAATCAAGCTGGTGCAGGTGTACACGGTCGCGCGGCCGCCGGCGGAGAGCTTTGTCAGCGCTTTGACGGAAGGCGAGTTGGCGGCGATTGCCGCGCAAGTGCAGCGGCTGGGGCTGGCAACGGCTGTGTATCCGGCGTGAGTAGGTCCCCTCTGCCGGAGGGGACCAGTGGCGAGTGGAAGCCGCCGAGACGCGCGAAGTCCCGCCCGGCAGGCGGGATCTACTACGGGTTGCCCGGCTTCGGGGGGTCGGTCTCGGGTGCCGGTGTTGTCGCATCGGCTGCGGCCGGACTTTCTTCCCGGTCTGCGCGTTCTTCCGGCGTCGGCAAACTCGGGGGGAGCGACTCGGTGTAGAGTTTCCGCAGCTCTTCGGCTCGTTGCAACTGTAATTCGGCTTGTTCCAGGGCAAACTGCGCCGACTCGAACTGGGCGATTGACATATACCCTTTCTCGTGTAACGGTCGGGCACGCGCATGATTGGCAGTTGCCTGTTTCACGCTCATACGGGCCTTGTCGACGTCGAATTGCTGCAATCGGGTCTGGACGGCGATTGTCGCGAGCACGGTCTGTCGCTGGCGTTCTGCGGCGGCCAAGTCGTCTGTTGCCTGTTTCAACCGCGCTTCGGCAATGGTGAACTCTCCTTGAACGACCCCCAATGGGTCATTTGCGTTATAGAGATGCACCTTGGCACGTCTCAAATTCACTTCAGCTTCGATGAGGTCGGTGCGTGCTTTACGGATCGCGGAATCGGCGTCGGCGAGGGCCTGTACCAAGGTCGACCAACGTTCGATTTGTCCATCGAACGATCGCGCTTCGGCATCGGTCGTCTTCTTTTCGGTCGCCCCCCTTGGGGCATCGACGGCACCGGTCGGCGCACCTAATTCTTGATTTCGACCGGGCGCTGTCGCCGGCGGCCGTTCGACCGCGCTTTTCTCGCCGGCGTCCCACGTCCGTTCGGGATGCAGCAGTTCTTCGATGCGGCGTTCGATAATTTCGGTTCGAAACTGCTCTCGCAATTGAATGCTGCGCTCGAGCTGATCGAGGCGCGTTCGCAAGCGGTCCAGTTCGGCCCGCTGCAATTGCTGCCTTGCGGCAAACAGCTCGGCAACCGTCTGGCGCATCTGTGTCGTCAGTTGCCGGACCCGAGACTCGTCGGGACTGGATTTCATTTGAAGCTGAAGCAGTTCGCCGGCAATGCGTGCTGCCGCCTGAGCGCGGTCCTGATAGTCCTTCGCCAATTTCTGCTGCGGGATGCGTGCAGCCGCTTCGCGCGTCGGTCGCTCTGCCCGAGTCGCGCCACCGGCCGTCGTAGCCGCCGGTACCGTACGCAGTTTGTCGAGCAGACTCAACAACGGTTCGACGAGCTGGATGGCATCGTCCGAACCAGCCACGATGAGCGTATTGGTCCTGTTGTCCGCGACGACTGTGACATTGAACAAGGTCAGCAGCGGCTGGAACGAATCGACGAGTTCCGCGGCGTTGGCGTGTTTGAATTCGAAGATCTTGAAGGTTTTGGCACCGGTTCGCGGCGCGTTCTCGTTCGCGGCGCCGGCCTCAGCCGGAACTGCCGCATCGGCCGGCGCTGCTCCTGGTGCAGCGCCGGGTTTGTCCAAATAGAGCAATAAGGCTTCAATTCGTTGCATCGCATCGTCGGAACCAGTAGCAATCAGCGCGTTGGTCCGCGGATCTGCGGAGAGCCTCACATTCAGGAGTTCCAGTAACGGCTCGAGCGAATTACGCAGTTCAATGGCCTGTGCGTGTTGCAAGGGGAATATTTTGACCTCAGCGGCGGGTTCTTCACCTGCCATTTGATCGAGTTTCTCGATCGCCTTTTGCACCGTGTCAAGGCTCTCTTCAGGCGCACTGACCATCAGGCCGTTGGACACACCCTCCTCCGCTTCGAATTCCATAGGCGAGTCAGCGAACGCGAGTCTTAGAGTTTCGAGGACGGAGCGCACAGTGAGATTGCTGAGATGGACGACGATAGAACGCATCCGAAAATCAATGGCTTCGCCCTTGGGCACCAGTACGTCCAAAACGTCCACTGCCTTCGACACCCGCTCCAGGATTTTACTTCGTCCCGTGAACACCAATGCCTTGCTTCCCGGGCGGGACCTGATCCGGAGCGATTTGTCCTTAAACTGGCGAGGAAAGGTGATCTCAAGGATTGCTCGCATTTTCGCCGCGTCTAAGTGGTGCAAGGCTATAGAGAGCTCGCCATTGGGATTCAAATCGTCATCGTCAGAACCATCCCCGTCGTCCCCCCTCGCGGGGCTGACCGCATTGTGATCATTCGGCGCACCATCCAAACCTTCGTTCGCGATCGGGAATGCGGCATCGATGGCATTGAACTGGTGAGGCCCATCCAATTGCACTCCGGCGGCACCGGTCGGAGCCTCCAGTGGTGCTCTGCCCGAGCCCGCCGGCGCTGAATCAGCGGGCACCGGCTTCTCCTGCGGACTCGGGCGGGCAATTGCCCGCGACAAAAACACGAAGACCACAACGAGCAAAATGGCCGAGAGCGCTTTCATGTTTTGGTTTCCTGACGTTGAGTGGTAATGCCGGGGGAGCGAAGGGACCCTGCCAGAGAGTCGTGACAAACGACAAGCGACGTGCCGCTTGGAACTTTATTCCATTACGGACTATCACACTTCGCCTGAAGACAGTCACTGGTCGCATGGACAATCCATAATTCCTTGTGGTGAGTGTCTCTGGGGAAGCCGGATGCGGGAAATCTGCCAGTCCGGTTTGACGAGGGGAGAGGCGGCAGCAATCGTGCTGCCCCTCTCCTACTCCACTGGTTCGCCTCGTTGCTTGCGACGGAAGACCGCCGCACTTCCTCATTCAAATTCCTCCAATTCCTGCTGCGGTTGCTGCGACTCCGGTTCGAGTTTTTCGGTTCCCTCCGCGATCGGCAGTTCGAGCCAATCGCGCTGGGCTGATTCTTCCGCCGCGCCGATTTCATGCTCCAACTCGACAATCCCTTCCGCCACGCCGTCGTTCCAGCGTGCTGCTGCCGAAGGGACTGCTGCCGGCAGGTCGCCCGATTTGTTCGAGGCAGCCGGTCCGGAGAGTTCCTCAGGACCGCTTGAGTGGTCCCGTCGTGGCCAATCGTGCCGGACGCTTGCAACGGCCACAATCAAGACGGCAAGTGCGGCAACCGCGATACCAAGGCGCATCAACAACTTGCGGGGCGAAGCCGCGAACCTGTTGCGCGACGAACGCAGTGCCTCAGGCAGCGGCACCACAGTCGGCTGCTGAACGTGGGCCAGGCACTCTTCAAATAGCGTCGCGACCTCTTCGGCCGATGAATACCGATCGCCCGGCTTTTTCGCGAGCAACGTATCGATGATCGCTGAAAGCCACTCGGGAATCTCCGGGTTTACCTCGCGAATCGGCCGCTGGCGGTCGTCGGTGATGCGGCGCAGCACGCCGTAACTGGTCTCGGCCCGGAAGGGAGGGTGCCCCGTACACAGGCTGTACAGAACGCTTCCCAGGCTGAACAAATCGCTGCGGCGGTCGATCGAATCGCCGCGGGCCTGCTCGGGGGACATGAACTGCGGGGTGCCGGCAATCACCCCGCTGCGGGTCAGGCTGGCATCGTCGGCGGCACGGGCCAGGCCGAAATCGGTAATCGTCAGCCGCTCGACGCCGTCTTCCAGCAGAATGTTGCCCGGTTTGATATCCCGGTGGACCAGCCCCTGAGCGTGCGCGGCAGCCAGCCCCGCTGCGGCCTGCATGCCGATCCGCAGAATCTCAATCGTCGTCAGCCGCCCCTGCGCGTCGAGTCGTTTCTGCAATGACGTGCCGCGGACATAGGGCATCACCAGATACGGCAGACCGTTCGCCTCGGAAACGGCATGGATGGCGATTACATTTTCGTGAACGACGGCGGCAGCGGCGCGAGCTTCGCGGGCAAACCGCAGCCGGGCCGCGGCACTGGTCGCCAGGTGGGGAGCGAGGGCTTTGATGGCGACGAAGCGGTTGAGCGCGACATCCAGCCCTTTGAGGACGACCCCCATTCCCCCGCAACCGATGATGCCGGCGATTTCGTAGCCGCCGAACCGCCCCAGCATGCGCGGATCGTCGGTGGGACCCAGATAGCTTTGGATGTGGTCGACCCGCGCCAGATCGGCATCGTCGCGCCAGGCCCCGTGCCCGCCGGCGGATGAGTCGGCCGACATTTCGCCGGGACGAACCTGGCCCTCGGCAGAGGACACATCATCAACCGAGCTGAGAAAGTCGCGGGCTTCGGCCCAGAGCCCCGGCTCGGCGGCCTGGCGCTCGAGCCGTTCGCGGCAATCGGGGCATCCATCGAGGTGCGTTTCGACAGCCGTCCGCTCGTCGTCGGCGAGCCGATCGTCGAGCAACAGGCTGATCGCGTCAGGATTGCAGGTGGTTTTAAAGTTGGGCATTTTCATTCTCCGGTTTCTCCAACCCATTCCTGCACCTTCTGTTTCAGACGCCGCATCACGCGGCTGCGGGCCGCGTACACCGACCCGCGCGATAGCTGCAACTCGCGCGAGACGGCGTCGACTTCGCGCTGTTCAACGGCTGTCAGCCAGAAGGCGTCCCAGGTGGCGGGGTGAAACTCGGGGCGAATCTGCCGCGCGGCCCAGCGAAAGACTTCGCGGCGGTGTTCGATGCGCACGAGATCGGAAGTCGGCCCATCGACCGCGGGCCGCTGGTTGAGCAAATCGTTGAGACCGCTGTCGCCGCTGCCCCTGTCGGGAGCACCACGCGTCAGGGCGTTGATAATGGCGTTGGTCGCGACGCGCCCCAGCCAGGTGCGAAACCGGGCGCGGGCCGGGTCGACCTGCCAGCGGTCGATCGTCCGGGCGACGGCCGAGAGCACCTGCTGCGCCAGATCGTCGGCATCGGCCGGCTGCAGACCTTTCCGACAGGCGATGCGAAATACGACCGGCCGGTAGATTTCGGTGAACTCAAACCAGGCCTCGTCGTCGGCCCGGTCCTTGAGCCGCAACAGCAGACTCAGACCTCCTGATCTGGCGGAATTTGCTTTGGCACCGAGTTTGGATTGGCGGGCGGTGCTAAGGAGGTGAAATGGAGCTGCAGCTTGGTCCCCGGATACGCGAAAGCAGCGTCATTGAGGGTGCCGATCAGATGTTGAATCGC
>SIAF01000084.1 GCA_009691905.1 Planctomycetaceae bacterium
GGGACCAGTGGTTCGGCTGCTCGACTTGTAACACCGACGGCGACAGCCGAATGACGGACGGGAAGGGCGGCGTAGTGCCAACACCACTACCCCGCGACGCAACGCCCGGCGAGGACTGTAGTTGCGGAACGCTGCTGTCGAAGACGGGCATGAGGATCGGTTCGTCGCTGCATCGCTTCGCCATAGCGTTCGAGGCCCATCGGCAGGGTTTTCACCCCCACCGGCCAGCCGGGTCGCAGTTCGGGAATATTGACGTTCCAGAGGGTGCCCGGTGCCACACCCAGGGCGAGCAACTGCTCGATCAAATCGACGGCGTAAGCGGCCGCCCGGGTGAAATCGGGTTCTTCGCTTTCTGCCAGTGAAACGGCGATCGATGTGATCCCGAAAAACGCCCCCTCGATCGCTCCCGCGACAGTCCCTGAGTACAGCACGTTGATCCCGGAGTTGGCGCCGGCGTTGATCCCACTGACCACGAGGTCGGGGGGGGTCGGACACAACTCCAGCACGGCCAGTTTGACACAGTCGGCGGGACTGCCCGCGACGGCCCGTCCAAAGTGACGGCCGTTGCGATAAATATCTTGAACGATCAACGGCTCAAGATACGTGATGGAATGGCTGACCCCGCTCTGCTCGACGACCGGGGCCACGACATCGACCGTACCCAACCGCGTCAGCTCGCGCGCCAGGGCTTCCAGTCCGGGCGCGTAGATGCCATCATCGTTCGTCAACAGGATCTGCACGCATCAACCTCCACTTGAGTCATCGAAAACGATAGCGTGTGCCACACGCAGGGCCAAGTGAACTCCACTCCTGAAATTCACCGCGGACCGAAGAAAGTGCTTGGGCCCGGTACCGGCAATGCACCGGCTTTGTCGAACCAGCCGCGTTCACGATTCCGTTCGATTTGCCCTGTGAGGAACTTCGTCTTCCCATGCGTGATTCGCGTCTATTTACAGTGATTCCTGCGGCCGGCCAGAGCCGTCGGATGGGCCGAGCCAAGTTGCTGTTGCCAATCGGCCGACAAACGGTCATCGCCCGGGTTCTGGGAGTGCTGCGCCGGCCGGATCTCGAGCGTCCCGTCGTCGTTGTACGTCCCGACGATGAACCGCTGCGAGCCGCTGTCGAAGAAAGTGGCGGAACGCCTTTGCAACCCCCGGTCGCCCCACCCGAGATGCGCAGCAGTGTCGAGTTCGCGCTCCGTTGGATCGAACGCGAGTTTCAGCCCGCGGCCGATGACGCCTGGATTCTGATGCCGGCCGACCATCCCCTGTTTGACGCGGCAATTCTCGAACAGTTGATTGCCCGCTGGCGGCGCGGGGATTGCACGATTCTGGTGCCCACATGTGAGGGACATCGTGGCCACCCGGTCTTTTTCCGATGGGGACTTGCCGCCGATGTGTTCGAGCTGCCCGCCGACGTCGGATTGAATGAGCTTGTGCGGCGACATGCAGCCGAAGTCGTTGAACTGGAGACCGGGAATCGTTCGGTCACAGTCGATCTCGATACACCGGAAGACTACCAGTCGTTGCTGGCAGAACACTGAACTGGTGAGGGACCGCTTGAAAATCGGAGTCGATCCGTCCTAGACTTTCATCAGCTTATCATCCGACCGTGCTCTGCGTTGAGCACCGCGTGTCAGGCGTTCCCGATCGAAATGATGTGCGATGTCCGGCCCGGTTCCCGATTCCGAAGTCGCCCAGATTCCAGAAGACCTGCCGCCGGTTCAACCTCCGACGGCCGGCTTCATCGTCCAGTTGTTCGTGGTCCCGGGTCTGATTGTTGCAGCGATCGTCGGGGTCTGGTTGCTGTTCGGCAAGCTGGCCACGGGCGAGCAGGACTGGCAGGGGCTGGTGATGGAACTGCAACATCCCAATCCTCATCGCCGATGGCGCGGTGCGTTGGGGCTTGCCCAGATGCTCAATGCCGACCAGGGACGCGGTGCCGCGGGCGAGCAACTCGCGACCAATCGCGAAATCGCCCAGGCCTTGAGTGACGTCCTGGTGAGCGAACTGAAGCGTGGCGGACAAACCGAAGAAGACTTCAAATACGAAGCCTATCTGGCACGCACGCTGGGGCTGTTCGATCTGCCGGAGATCATTTTTCCAGCGGTGCAACTCGCGATGCAGCCCGGAAACGATCGAGAAGTTCGCAAGAACGCGATCGGTTCCGTGGCGGTGATGACCGACCGCATGCAGACCATGGGGGCTGCCCCACCTTCCGGCGCTTTTGCCGACGAAATCACCAGGGTCTCGTTTGACGACGACCCCCTGATTCGGGAATTGAGCGCGTACACGCTCGGCCTGTTTCCACAATCTGCCGCGCAGGATCGTCTGGTGGTTCTTCTGGAGGATGGCGTCGCCGAAACGCGGCTGAATGCCGCCATCGGATTGGCACGACATCAGGATTCGCGAGGGATCGGCGTTTTTCGCGACGTTCTGCAGCAGGCAGCCGTACTGGCTGATCCCGGCGGTCAGAGAGAATACGTGCAATTCGTATCGCTCAGGAACTGCCTGGCGGCGATTCAACGGTTGGCAGCCGCATTCAACGACGAGCAGCGGCGTGAACTGATCGTGCTCGTTCAGCCGATCGCTCGCGACTACAAAGAACCGAAAATCCGAATCACCGCGCAAAGCACGCTTACCGCGCTTGAAGGGCAGCCTGCGGCCGCGTCGGAGTCGGCCGCGCAATCGCCGGTCTCGCGGGGCGTGACACCTTGAAACTCGGACTGTCGGGCGGGCCAACGCTTCGATCGCCGTCATAAACGGCATAATCGTAACAACCTGACGGCGGGTGCCCGGTTTTCGGTCCTGCCGACGGCCAACTTGAGTGAAAAATCGCAATTCATACAGCTTTCCCAGTTTTCCCAAGCTATGTTTGCGCATCATTCGTTGCGCTTCACTCGTTTTCCGCGATTCAGGCTGATGCCCGGCCGTTCCCGATTGCCAGCGCCCGTGGCATTGGTGAAAATGGGAGGACGAACGCAGAGCATCATCACGCGCGAATCGACCGAACGTTCGGTCGCGACGACTCACCGGGGGATTTTTCAAGGAGTGCTCACCATGATGACCAGAGGTGTGGGATTATTCGTTGGTTTAGCCCTGTTGGGGGCTCTCGCCGGCCAGTCGGCCCAGGCGGGAGGCTACTGCGGTGCGGGTTGCTACAGTTGCTGCCCGAGCACCGCCTGTCAGCCGGCTGCCTGTTACACGACCTGCCGCGTTGAACGACGCCAGTGCTCGCGAACCGTTCGCGAGATGGTTTACGAACAGCAGCAGGTGCAATGCCAGCGCACACAGTTCGAGACGGTTTATGAAGACCGCCTCGTAACCTGCTCGCGGCTGGTGACCGAGCAGAAAGTGCGCGAATGCCAGACGCAGGTTAATCGCCCGGTCTGGGAATGCGGCGAACGGGAAGAAACGTTCACCGTCTGCCGCCCGGTCTGGGAAACCAGCTATCGCGACTGCAGCTACACAGTCCGCAAACCGGTCTGGGAAACTTCGACTCGCGAATGCCGCCGCACCGTTCAAAAGCCGGTGTGGGAAACCTCGACGCGCGAATGTCGCCGCGTGGTCATGCGTCCCGTGACCGAAACCATCAATCAGGAACGCTGCTATACCGTCATGCGTCCGGTGACGACCTACCGCACCGTTTCGCAGGATTGCGGCAAGTGGACGATGCAGCGCGTCTATCATCCCGGTCCGATGATGCCGCAAATGGTCAGTGACCCCTGCGGCGGATGCCGCTGCTGCATGGTGCAGTGCCCCGGCTTCTGCACCTACAAACCGGCGTACTGCCCGCAAATCGTCCAGCGGCAAGTTGCCTGCACGACCCTTCAACCTGAAGTCGTTCGTCAGAGCTGCCCCGTGCAGGTCTGCCGCATGGTTCGTGACGAAATCGTCGAACAGGTTCCCGTACGAACCTGCCGCATGGTTTGTGAAGAAGTCGTCAGCCAGGTTCCGGTTCGAACCTGCCGCTGGGTCGACGAAATCGTGCCGCAACAAGTTCCCGTTCGGACCTGCCGAATGGTTCAGGAACAGTGTGTCCGCAAAATTCCGGTCCGCACCTGCCGCATCGTCACCGAGACGCTGACGCAGCGCGTCCCGTACTGCGAGACCCGCCGTGAAGAATTCGTCGTCAATCAGCGGGTCGCACACCGCGTGGCCAAGCAGGTCCCCTATATGGTGACGCAGTGCGTGCCGCGAATCGTCGAACGTCAGGAAACCTACGAACAGTGCTATTACGTTCCTGAGACGGTGTGCCCGACGACCGCCTGCAACGAAGGTTGCGCCAGCGGCGGTTGCAGTTCGGCCGGCGACTCGACGAACATGCAGCCGCGCGAAAGCTCGAAGCCGGCGACTCAACCCGAAGCCGAACCGGCTCCCGAACCGAAACCTGGTGTTTGAACGTGATGTTCAACAGTTCGGCGCGATCACTCCTCAAACACAGTCCGCGGGGCGCTCCCCGCGGACTGTTTTCGTTTGTAGGTCCCCCTCTGCCGGAGGGGACCGGTTGCAAGTCGACGCCGCGACGCGCGAGGTCCCGCCCGGCAGGCGGGACCTACTTCAACTTGTGCATCCCCCTGCTCTCCCGTGTTTTGTTGACCAGCGCCAACGCGCGCGGTTCCTGCTGCAGGAACTTTGTAAGTTGCGATGGGGTGCAGACCAGATCGGCGGCCGCTGCGCGCATGTCGAAGTCTCGATCGGTGACGGCGTCGAGCGCCTCAGCCAACAGCGTCGGGAAATCGTCGTGTTCGGAATTGACCGCGATCTTTCCGCCGCCGGACCGCGACTGCCAGAGCGGGCTTGGCCCCTGCCCCTGGCCTGAGGGCCGCGGCTGCCGAAACGCCAGGGCGAGTTGAATCCGCATCCGAAACACAGCGACGCGGCGGTTTTCCTCCTGACTGCGTCGCTCGCTGGCGTCGACGGTGATTCCCGTCGGCCGATGTGTGATCACGATCGCCGTCTCGACCTTGTTGCGGTGCTGCCCCCCCGGTCCCGATCGCCGGGTGCGGCGAATCTCGCAATCGGCAAGCAATGCGGCTTCCGTCAGGGCCGCGGGGTGGAGTGCAGACATCCGCTGGAGCAATCTCGACGTGGAACGGACTGTCAGTCCGTTCGAGTGAATGAGCCGTAAACGCAACCGCTACTTACAAAAGACGTCCAGTCGATTCGAACGGCACTCAATTGAAGGGGGTCGTCACTCAAAAAACCATTCGTCGCTCGAACGGCGTTTCCACGCGATAACTTGCCAGTTTCAGCGCCGTTTCGAGAACCCGCATGTTGCGCACGCCGTCTTCGGCGGGGGGCAGCAGTGTTCCGGCGCCGATCGACTCGCAGAAATCGGTGACCTGACAGACGTATTGATTCGCCGTCGGAAACACGATTGTTTCTGCGACATCGGCCGGCTCGGTTCCCCGGCGAACGAGCAGTTTCGCTTCGGGCGGAGGCAGAAACGCGTCGGGCAGCGTGATCGTCCCGCGCGTTCCCACCAGTTCGACCTCGCAACGATAGGCCGCCTCGAAACTGCAGTCGATGTTCGCCATCACTTTCCCGGGAAAGCCCAGTGCGATCTGCATTGTGACATCGGCGCCGCTCTCGTGAAAATCGGCGCGGGCGTAGTTCGACTCGGGTTCGGCCCCGGTGAAATGCCGCGCGGCGTTGACGCCGTAACAGCCGATATCCCAGACCGCCCCGCCTCCCCGGCGCGGATCGAGCCGCCAGTCGCTGCGGTCGACGTTGAACGAAAAATGCGCGCAGACCAGCCGCAATTCGCCGATGGCCCCCTGGTTCAACAGCTCTTTGACCCGTTTTGATCGCGGGTGATGCCGCCACATAAACGCTTCCTGCAAGATTACGCCCGCCTTGTTGCAGGCGGCAGACATCTCGTCGGCCTGGGCCACCGTCAGAGCCAGTGATTTCTCGCACAGGACGTGCTTACCCGCCCGGGCAGCGCGCAGTGTCCACTCGCGATGCGAGTCGCCGGTCGTGGGAATATAGATTGCGTCCACATCCGGCGCATCGATCAGCGCCTCGTACGAATCGTAGACGCGAGAATTCCCGCAGGTGCCCGCCAGTTCGGCGGCGACCCCCGGCCGCAGGCTCGCCAACCCGGTCAGCTCGGCGGCGGGAGATTCGGTGATGCCGGGAATCAAGCCGCGGCGCGTGATCCGTCCACAGCCCAGGATGCCGAATCGAATCCGCTTGCTCATGGTCGTGTCGCGTGGAGTTTCCATTGACGGTTGAGTAGCATGAACTGCCCGTAGAACGAACTCTCAGTCCGTTCGAGAGAATCCTATGACCAAGCGAGAGGTATATTCGATGCATCGAACCGCGATTGCCCTGGCCGTGGTCGCGAGTATAGGGTCATCGGTGGCACTTTCCAACGTCCAGGCCGGCGACTGGCTGCAGTTCCGCGGCGCTAACGGCCGGGGGTTGGCCGTCGGCACCGGCCCGCTGCCCGGTGAGATTGCGCCGGACAAACACGTTGTCTGGAAGACGCCGCTCGCGCCGGGACACTCGTCCCCCGTCATCGCCGGCAATCGAATCTTTCTGACCGCCGTCCGCGACGGGAAATTGCTGACGATGGGTCTCGACCGCGCCTCCGGCAACGTGCTGTGGGAAGTCGAAGCGCCGCACGAAACGCTGGAGGAGATTCACCGCATCGGCAGCCACGCCCAGTCCAGCCCCGCCACCGACGGCAAATTCGTGGTGAGCTTTTTCGGATCGAGCGGGCTTTACTGCTACGACGTGTCGGGACGTCCGCTGTGGAATCATCGCATGGGCCCCTTCAAAAACGATTTCGGCGCAGGGAGCTCGCCCCTCATCGAAGGCGACGTCGTGATTCTCGGGCAGGATCACGACACCGACTCCTTCCTCGCTGCGTACGACAAAGCCACCGGCCGCGAACTCTGGCGGACCGATCGCTCTGAGTTTCCCCGCAATTACAGCTCGCCAGTGATCTGGTCGGTCGGCGGCCGCAAGCAAGTCGTTTGTGCTGCGACGTTGCGCATCGTCGGCTACGATTTCGATACCGGCCATGAGCTGTGGACCGTGCGCGGCATCTCGCGATTCGTCAGTGCCACCCCGGTCGTCGGCGACGACGGAACGTTGTACGTCGCCGGCTGGGCCAATGGCGGCGATGTCGGGGGCGAAAAGATCACCTTTCCGCCGTTTGCAGAATTTGCGGCTGAATTCGACAAAAACAAGAACGGGACGTTCGAAGAAGACGAACTGCCCGACGGCCCGGTCAAGATGCGTTTCTCGCAGGTCGATCGCGACAAGACCGGCTCGATCACCAAGCTCGAATACGAATACTTCCAGAAGCTGTTCTCCGACGGGCGAAATCTCGTCCTCGCCATCCGTCCCGGCGGGTCGGGCGACATCACCGAGACGCATGTCCTGTGGACGTACGATCGACACGTGCCGTTCTGCGCCTCGCCGCTCTACACCGAGGGCCGGCTGTTTACGCTCAAAGATGGCGGCATTCTGACCTGCCTCGACGCGAAAACGGGCCTGCCCCTGAAGAAGGCCCGACTGGCCGCCGCGGGTGACTACTACAGTTCTCCCGTGGCCGGCGACGGCAAGCTGTACCTTGTGACCGAATTGGGTCAACTGACCGTCATCAGCAACGCCGGCGACTGGCAGGAGCTGTTCACCGCCGAATTCGGAGAGAACGTCTATGCGACCCCGGCGATCGTCGACGGAAAAATCTACCTCCGTACAGCCGGGCACTTGTATTGCTTTGGCGTCGACGGCAAGTGACGGCGCACCGGGCACGCCAATCGGGTGGCTGCGGCCTGCGCGGTTTTCAGAATCCATCAATCGGCCAATCCTACCCTACTGGTCCGGCTACGGAAGAATGTCAGGTTGGGTGGCCAGAGTTGGAGCGCAAACCCCGGCAAGCAGATATGCTGGATGACAACTGTTGTAAGACGGACCTGTTCGTCGTTCGACACGGCGAGGCGCCGTATTCACCACGTAACTCGGCAATTCGAGCGACACGGAGTGCAGGTGTTGCAAGGGCGGAGGACCAAGCGCGGTCGGAAGCGTGATTTGAAATCGGACGCGACCCCCCCTGCCCCCCCTTCCTAAGGGGGGGAAAGAGGGCGACCGCTTCGCGGTCGGTTTGTTGGCGGCGACCGATTTGCTTCCGAAAGTGGCGTCGCCAGGAGCGCATGCAAAACGCCGGCGGCAGTTGCGCAACGCGGGGTGGACGGTCGCGCAACGCCGGCGACAGCCGGCGCGGCGAGAGCGAAGCGGTCGTCTTCTCCCCCCCTTAGGAAGGGGGGGCAGGGGGGGTCGCGCGGCAAGGTAATCACACCTTCATTGCAAGTGAATCGAGGCGGGGCGTCTTCGCACGACGAACCCCGGGCTACTCGTTTGCAATCCTACGAGTTGCGTCGCTCGGAATGCGTCACAGGGTTTCGAGCGAAACCAAACCCAGAGGAGCGGCCACACGACTTGACAAATATCGATAGACGGTCCCCTACACCGGGACCGGGCAGGGATCGTCGTCGGGCACAAACTGCGGCAGCGCGTGCGCTTCGTAGGCGGCACCGATAATCGTGTAGTACAAGGGCAGCGTCGCCAACAGGCCGACGTAGCAGAAGTAGGCCCCGATTCCTGAGATGATCAATGCCAGAAAGTACACCAGCAGCAGTTCCCAGAATCGCGTTTTCGTCAGCCGCCAGCTTTCGGTGAAGGCTTCCAGAAAACTGCATCCCCGGTCGGCGATCAAAGGCATGACGTACATCGTTTTCGTGCCGAACCAGATCGCCCACAAAGCCATCGCCAGGATTCCCAGCAGCATCAACCCATATAGCAGGAAGAACATGCCGAGAAACTTCATCTCCTGAGGACCGAACGGCGAACGTGGGCCGAACATCGGACGTCCTGCCATCGGAGCGCCGAACGCGACGCTGCCCGCCTGTTCATCGAGCTCGTCGGTTTGCGGATCAAAATCAAAATCGATTTCAACGTTGCCGGTGCCGCCAGAACCCGGCACGATCTCTTCGGCTTCCATCGGTCGTTCGGCGTCGACCTTGTCGGGCGAATGAAGCGGCGCGCCATCGTCGGGAATTGAAAAGTCCTCCATGATGATTCTGCCGGGACCGCCCATCGGTCGCGCGCCCCCTGGTGCCAGTGCTCCGGACATTGCCATCGCCATGAAGGCCCCGGTGAACAACACGTACAGCACCACCGCCGGACCAATTTGCATGACGCTGAGCGCCAGATTGGCGATCATCGAGCGGCCGGCCAGTTGCCACCCGCGGCCCAGCGCGGCCGAATTGATCGGCTGACGACGAACCGTCAGCAATCCGCAGTAGTGCAGTCCGCACGACAGCGGACCGGCAACCAGAATGGCAGGGAAAAAGCAACACGCGAACGCGGCCAGGCTGACGCCGGCGGCGATCAGGATTTGCGCCACCCACGGCTGCCACTGCTCGAAAAACGCCTGAAAACCGCGATTGAGCCACTCGCCGAACCGAATGTCGACCGAGGGAATTTTGGGAGCTGCTGCCGACATGTTTAACTTCCTGTCAGGTCTCGGGTTTCGTCAGAGAATACCGCGAAAGAGCATTTTGATATATTAGCGAAAGTCACTGTGCGGCGTCGGAAACGGGCTCGATTTCGGAGCTATTCGTCGGTGCCGGCCGCTTGTTGAATTGATCGCCGCCTTTCCCCCCTAACCGATGGTGCCGCATGGACGACTCGAAATCGCAGGTTCAGTACCTGATCTTCGACTGCGAAGCGATCGCCGATGGCGATCTGGT
This sequence comes from Planctomycetaceae bacterium, assembly GCA_009691905.1. Classification (GTDB taxonomy): domain Bacteria; phylum Planctomycetota; class Planctomycetia; order Planctomycetales; family Planctomycetaceae; genus SIAF01. The sequence goes on from SIAF01000084.1 coordinate 9,770, forward strand.
GGCGAAAATTCGCTACCCGCAGGAGAGTCTCGCTCCTCAGCAGGCGATTCGCAAATATCGCGACCAGGTTCTGGCCGAACGCACTGATGGAAAGGACATCCTGCCGGTCACGTACATGCTTCCCGTCTCAGTCGCCGTCGCCAAAGTCGACGCCCGGTTTCGGCTGCTCGACCTGGCAACGCTCGATGCGCCGCAGTACCGCCCCCACGTAATCACCAAACATTTCTGGCAGGGTTGGACGCACTATCAGCGGCCGACGCTGGTCAGCTTCAACGGCCGCGGCTACGACCTGCCCCTGTTGGAGCTGGCCGCGTTCCGTTACGGCTTAAGCGTGCCGCAGTGGTTCAACATTGAAGAGAAATCGTACGAGCAGGCGCGCAACCGCTACAACCTGTGGGCACATCTCGACCTGTGCGATGTCCTCTCGAACTTCGGCGCGACGCGGCTCTCGGGGGGGCTGAATTTGATCGCCAACCTGATTGGTAAGCCGGGCAAAACAGGAGTCGACGGCTCGAAAGTCCAGGACATGTACGAAGCCGGCCAGATTCAGGCGATCAACGACTATTGCCGCTGCGACGTCCTCGACACATATTTTGTATTTCTGCGGACCCGCGTGCTGCTGGGGAAGCTGAAGCTGGACGAAGAGCAGGAGCTGGTCGCAGAAACGAAGGCCTGGCTGGAGTCGCGTGCCGAAACGCTTCCGGTTTACGCCGACTATCTGAAGCATTGGGGCGAGTGGGCTGCACCCGGAGATTAGCGGCCTGTTGAAAATGAGTCAGGCTCCGCCGAAACACATCAGATTTCCCAGTATTTATCTCTTCGCGTCGAAGCCAGTCCCCATTTTCAACAGGCTGTTAAGGCGACCCAGTACGTGGAAACGCGAGTCGCAAGCGACGCGGCGAAACAGAATTGTTTGGGGGTGTCAGCGATCGTTGTTCGTTGCGAATTTTGAACCCCCTGATAAACGTCGTATTCGGCCGGTTTCTGCAAAGTCGCCTTTCGAATGTCCCGTGTTTCTCTCAGATGTTCACCGGTTGACCGTGACTATCTGAGAGAAAACAGCCAGGATTTGCTGATTTTTCCTCAGATAGTCAACTTTTTTTTGCGACACCCCTTCGACAAATTTTGCCGATTCTGGAAACAAACTCTCCGTTTGGCACGCCAGTTCGTAGTCCCACGCTCGTAGTCCCGGCTTCAGCCGGTATCCGGATCAATAGTCGCTTCACCGTCCGAACGGGTTGAGAACCGTCAACGTCCCAACGGAAGGATTAAGACGACCCCCAGGCACAGCGGCTTCCGCCTCAAGTTATGTCAACTCGCTTCGCGAGCCTATGACAGGCAGTTCCTGAGGAGGCGGGACTTCGAGCAGCCGAACCCCCTTTTCGTATCCGTCCCATCGGTGAAATCCACCCCCAATTTGCCACGCCGCGCGGCACGCCGGTAAGACCGCGGTGCGCAAATCTGGAAAAGACGAGCCAAAGAAGTGACCGGTCCCGTGGCCGTGGCTGCGAGCCGCCGAGAGTGTTCAAGGGTCAAAACCGCAAACCGGCGGTTGGAAGCCACAGCGACTAGCAATGCCGGCCCGCTGCGAAGTATCAGTGTTTCCTGGGTGCGCTTCGCGGCCCTTGGGCTTCGAGAATCAACTCATTCAGAGTATTGATGCACCGAACCGCCTGAACAGCACCGAGTCCGAATTCAGTTATGACTATGACCCGCTTGCGGTTAGGGCAGCGTTCCCGGTCTCGGGAAATTGGGGAAAACGGCGAACCGGCGACAGTCCGATGCGTTTATACTGGAGGAAATCGTGCGTTCCCGACGGCATTCGCCTTCGGCGGCCCGAACAGCGTTTCGGATGTTCAATTCGATTTTGAATTCGATGACATTTTCGCAAACCACACCCGAAGCACTTTCCCCCGGCAATCGCGCTGCCGACTCCGACTCGCGTTCGACCGCGCCCAGTCAAATTGCCGTCTACCAGGCGCGGGCGATCACCAAGGTCTATCACATGGGAGAGGTCGACGTACACGCCTTGCGCGGCGTCGATCTGGACCTGTTCGAAGGAGAGTTCGTCGTTCTGCTGGGACCCTCAGGGAGCGGGAAATCGACGCTGCTGAACATTCTCGGAGGCCTCGACGTCCCTTCCAGCGGCACTGTGAACTACCGCGGCCGCGACCTGACTCGCGACAACGACAATTTGCTGACCGGGTATCGCCGGCAGCACGTCGGCTTCGTGTTTCAGTTTTACAACCTGATTCCCAGCTTGACGGCCCGTGAAAACGTGGCCCTCGTGACTGAAATTGCGACCAACCCGATGCGCCCTGAAGAAGCACTGGCGATGGTCGGCATGCAGCACCGCCTCGATCACTTCCCCGCCCAACTCTCGGGGGGCGAGCAACAGCGGGTCGCCATCGCCAGGGCCATCTCGAAACGTCCCGACGTGCTGTTGTGCGACGAACCAACCGGGGCACTCGATATTCAGACCGGCATCCTGGTTCTCGAAGCGATTGCCCGCGTCAATCAGGATCTGGGGACCACGACCGCCGTCATCACGCACAACGCGGCCATTTCAGAGATGGCCGATCGGGTCGTTTCCGTCGCCGACGGCCGCATCGGAAACGTCCGCGTCAACACCATAAAGCGACCGCCGCAAGAACTGCAATGGTGATTGGGAAAATTTCGTCATTCCTTCGACATTCGGCTTTAGCCATTTGATTATTCGCAACCAATGCGTGCCATCGACCGCAAACTTGTTCGCGACATCCTGCACATGAAGGGGCAGGTGATCGCGATCTGCGCGGTGATCGCCTGCGGGGTCGCGACGTTCGTGATGTCGCTTTCGGCGCTGGAAGCCCTGCGCGGCACGCAGCAGACCTATTACGACCGTTACCGGTTTGCCGACATCTTTGCCGGCCTGAAACGCGCCCCCAATACGCTCGCCTCACGGATCGCCGAAATTCCCGGCGTGGCACATGTGCAGACGCGCGTTTCGCGCGAGGTGCTGCTCGACGTGCCGGGGCTGAGCGAGCCGGCCGTCGGTCGATTGATCTCCATTCCCGAAAAACCCTCGGTCGACCTGAATGCCCTGCACCTGCGGGCAGGTCGCTGGATCGAACCGGGACGCGATTCGGAAGTGATTGCCAGCGAGGGGTTCGCCCAGGCGCATGGCTTCGAGATCGGCGATCACGTGACGGCGATCATCAATGGCCGCAAAAAGCGCCTGCAGATCGTGGGACTGGCCCTGTCGCCCGAGTACGTGTATACGATTCGTCTGGGTTCGCTGGTACCCGACGACAAGCGGTTTGGTATTTTCTGGATGGGTCGGCGGGCACTCGGGTCGGCATTCAACATGGAAGGCGCCTTCAACGACGTGGCGCTGGGCCTCTCCCCGCAGGCCGACGAGCAGGAAGTGATTGAGCGTCTCGACGAACTGATCGAGCCTTATGGCGGATTCGGCGCGCACGCCCGCCGCGACCAGATTTCCAACCGCTTTCTTTCGGATGAGATCAGGCAACTGGAACGCATGGGGACGATCGTTCCCTCGATTTTTCTCGCCGTGGCCGCGTTTCTGCTGAACGTTGTCTTGTCGCGAATCATCGCCCTGCAGCGCGATCAGATTGCGGCCCTCAAGGCCTTTGGGTACAGCAACCTGGCGGTCGGCTTCCACTATTTAAAGCTCGTGCTGCTGGTGGTGATCGTGGGAGTCGCAGCCGGCTCGGGAGTCGGCTCGTGGCTGGGACTGAAGATCACGCAGATCTACACGAGATTCTATAAATTTCCGATGTTGCAGTTTGCGCTGCCGCCTAAAGTGGTCGTCATGGCGCTGGGGATCAGCTCGCTGGCGGGCATCGGCGGTACGCTGAACGTGATTCGCCGCGCGATTCGCCTGCCCCCGGCCGAGGCGATGCGGCCCGAACCCCCCGCCAACTTTCGGCCGACGATTCTCGAACGCCTGGGACTGGCGCACTGGCTGTCTCAACCGGCGCGAATGATCTTGAGGCACATCGAACGGCGGCCGCTGAAGGCCTTCCTCTCGTCGTTCGGCATGGCCCTGGCGGTGGCGATTTTGATGCTCGGGCGCTTCTCGGCCGATGCGCTCGATCACATACTCGACGTGCAATTCGGTTTGCAACAGCGGCAGCACATCGGGGTCAATTTCGTCGAACCGACTTCGCTATCGGGCCTGCACGAGCTGCAACACATGCCGGGGGTGATTTACGTCGAACCGCGGCGGATGACCCCGGTGCGCTTCAGGCACGGCCACATTGAACGCCGCACGCTGATTCTGGGACTGACCGACGATCCGCAGCTCAACGCGTTGATGGACGACGAGCTGCACCACGTCGCGCTGCCTCCCGAAGGACTCGTGCTCAATTTCAAACTGGCCGAGATGCTGGGAGTCAAAGTCGGCGACCTGCTCACGGTCGAAGTTCTGGAAGGAGCGCGTCCGGTGCGCGAGGTTCCGGTCGCGGCACTGATGCAGGAATACCTGGGAACGTTCGCCTACATGAACCTGCGGGCTCTCAATCACCTGCTGCGCGAAGGAGATTCGCTCAACGAGGTTTACCTGACCGCCGACGACAAGTACGTCGACCAGCTCTATGCCCGGCTCAAACAGACTCCGCGGGTTTCGGGAATCACGATCAAAAAGGTGTCGGTTCGAAGTTTCCGCGACACGATCATGGAAAATATGCTGCAAATGCAGTTCTTCAACGTGATGTTCGCCTGTATCATTGCCTTCGGCGTCGTTTACAACACGGCCCGCGTCGCGCTGTCCGAACGGGGCCGCGAGCTGGCGAGCCTGCGCGTGCTGGGGCTGACGCGTGGCGAGATTTCGTTCATCCTGCTGGGCGAATTGGCGGTCGTGACGCTGCTGGCCCTGCCCATGGGCGTCGGAATGGGCTGGTCGCTGGTCAAGGTCGTTTGCGGGTTTCTCGATACCGAAATGTACCGCATTCCGTTTATCATCGCTCCGGCGACTTATGGTTTCTCGGTACTGGTCGTGATCGCCGCGGCGCTGGTTTCAGGTTTGATCGTCCGTCGTCGGCTGGACCACCTGGATCTGGTCGCCGTCTTGAAATCCCGCGAGTAGTCAGGGACTAATACTATGGCGCACTTTTATGTAGGTCAGGCTTTCCAGCCTGACGCGGACGGTCCGCCGGCGCTGCAATCACCGTGATTCCGTCAGCCTGGAAAGGCTGACCTACTTAAGCGAGGTCGCTCAGGAGTCGTCGAGATCGTGCAACGCTGGATCAAACGAATACTAATGCTCGTCGCCCTGACCGGGTTCGTGGTTGCGGTGGTGTATGCCTTCATGCCCAGGCCGGTGCCGGTCGATCTGGCGCTGGTCACCGAGGGACCGCTCGAAATTGCCGTCGAAGAAGACGGGAAAACCCGGCTGCGCGACCGCTACACCGTGTCAGCCCCTCTGGGAGGGCGGCTGATGCGGCTCAGGTTCAAGGCCGGAGACATCGTCCCCCGCAGCCAGCCGGTCGCGGCGATCGAACCGGCCGACCCCGCCCTGCTCGATGCGCGAACGCTCGCTCAAACTGAGGCGCGGGTCAAAGCGGCACGTTCGGCGCTCGAGCGTGCAGGCACGGCGCTCGAATCGGCCAAGGCCGGTCTCGACCTGGCGGAAGCCGAATACGCCCGCGCCGCCGAGTTGTTGCAAAAAAACGCGCTCTCCAAGTCAGAACTCGATCTGAAAGTCATGCAGCGTCGGACCAAGCTCGAAGACTACCGGGCCGCACGACATTCGGAAAACGTTTCCCGATTCGAACTCGAGTTGTCGCAGGCCGCCCTGTTGCGGACGCGGCCGTCCCGAACCGACCTCGACGACAATTCGTATTTCGAGATTCCCGCGCCTCCGCTGGCCGACACGCTCCGCGCCTTTCACGTGTTGCGAGTGTTTCAGGAAAGCGAGGCGGTTGTTGCCCCCGGAGCGCCGTTGCTCGAACTGGGCGACCCCTCGGACATTGAGGTTGAGATCGACGTGCTCTCGAGTGACGCCGTCAAGATCCGTCGTGGAGCGCGCGTCCTGCTCGAGCAATGGGGAGGCGACGAACCGCTCGAAGCCCGCGTCCGCCTGGTCGAACCCTCAGGCTTCACGAAGATTTCGGCACTCGGAGTCGAAGAGCAGCGGGTCTTTGTGATCGCTGACTTTCCGCGGCCCGAAGCGATTCCCGCCGCGCTGGGCGACGGCTATCGCGTCGAGGCCCGGATCATTACCTGGGAAAGTCCCAACGTGCTGCGCGTCCCAACCAGCGCCCTGTTTCGGGAGGGGGACGAATGGGCCGTGTTTCGCGTCGTCGCGGGAAAAGCGGCGAAATGTCCGGTCAAAGTCGGCCATCGCAATGGGCTCTCCGCCGAAGTGCTGGATGGGCTCGCAGCACACGACACAGTCGTGGTCCATCCCAGCGACAAGGTTGTTGACGGTGCGCTGGTGAAAGCACGGTAACCAGGGGCTAGGGGTTAGGGGCGAGGGGCTAGGCGCAGGGCGCGCATCGAACTCTGGTCCCTGGTCCCTCGCCCCTAGCCCCTCGCCCCTCGCCCCTCTTCCCCCCTTCCTCGAGTCGTATCCGGCGCGAACAGAATCACGACCATTCCCACGGCGTAGATGAGACTCGTGTACCGCCCCGCAGCAGCGAACCCGCCGAACGCGTGCGCCAGGGTGCCTGTTCCCAATACCCCGATCGCCGTCAGAATCCGCCCGAAGTTGAACGAGACCCCTGTGCCGGTGGCCCGCAAAGCGGTCGGAAACAGTTCGGGCAGATACAGAGGCAGCCAGCCGAAATAGATCGTCGAGACGAAACCGATCAGAAACACCATCGGCGAAAACAATGCGTCGCGGGGCGTGATCGTGAGGTAAATGAACTCGGCGATAGTCAGCGACGTGAGACTGATCAGAAAGTAAGTTGTCCGGCGACCCATCCGGTCAGCCAGCCAGCCTCCGATCAGGCTCCCCAGCGTTGCTCCCCCGCCCCGCATAATCGACGCCAGTGCTTTAGCCCCGGGCTTCAGGCTGCCCAGTTCGTGGTCTGTCCAGAGGATCAGCCAGGCAGTCACTCCCCAGCCTCCCAGCAGCGGGATCGCCCCCAGGGCGATCCCCAGCAAAGTGAGTTTGAGCAGTGGCGGCCGGAAAACCGCCCACAGGGACGTCTTTCCCGGCAACGCCGTCGAATGGTTTCGAGCCGCCAGCCACGACGGCGATTCGGGAACGACGAACCAGACCCAGGCCGCAAGCACGAGGGGCAGCGCGGCCAGCAGCATGATCCACCGCCACGATTCGGGAGTGACGTCGCGCACCAGTGCCACGGTCGATATCAGCACAATGCCGACATTGGCTGAGGTGCCGATCAAACCAGCCAGCAGAGGCCGCGACACGTCCGACCAGGCTTCGGAAGCCAGCGACACGCCGGCCGGCCACATCCCTCCCACCCCGAAGGCCGCGATAAAACGCAGCAGCAGAAGCTGCTCGGGGGTTGCAACGAAATAGGCTGCCCCTGCAAACAGCGAATACCACGCGATGCTCAGTGCCATGGCCCGCACACGCCCGAATCGGTCGCCGACCCATCCGAACAATAGTCCCCCGAGGGCGCCCCCCAGCAGGAAGGCGCTGTTGTAGCGGGCGAACCAGATTGTCGATTGCGCCCTGACGATGGACTTGATCTCGTCGTCGTCGCGAGGCGCCACGGTCGGGGGCCTGAAATTCGGAAGAAACCGAGGGAAAGACAACGGCAGTGCGGCGTCGAGCGCTCCGCTGCGAACGAATTCAGTCGTCGCCGAGCCCGTCGCGAGATTCATCAGCGACATCTGGACGCCCGAAAACATCCACCCCAGAAAGGCCGCCGCAAGGATCAGGTAGCGCCCGCGGGCTGTCAGTTGTGGCGGATGTCGCGACGCGTCGAGCGGCTCGGGCATTGAGCGCCTCACTGATTCGATAGTGTTCACGCCTGCTGATGAACCCAGCGGTCGACTCGAACAATCAGTTCGGGATCGAGCGGGCCCCGGCCGGCCCAGGTCAGCGCCTCGTCGATCTGTTTTTCCGTCGAGAAGCCGACGATTGCCGACGACACCGATTTGTGGCCCAGGACGTAGCGCAATGCCAGCTCTTTCAGATCCAGCCCCGCGGGCAATTCTCGGGCGAGCGCCGCCGCGCGGCGCTGGTCTGTCTCGTAAACCGACAAGGGAAAGAACTTCGTCTTCCGCGTGTGGTCGCTGGGAGGCTGCCCGACCAGCGCCCCCGCGGCGAAAACACGAATCGCCAGCACCCCCATTCCCAGACGCTCGGCTTCAGCCATGATGTTACCGTAGTTGGCCTCAAGACCCACGGGGACCAGCGTCGTGGCCGCACTCGGGTTCAGAACGTGCAGGGGCACCTGAATTGCGGCAAAGATCCGGGAACGCATGACCTCGATCAGCGACGAAACATGTCCGATGCCTGTCAGACCCAGGTGCGCTGCCTGCCCATTACGCTTGAGAAACTCGAAGGCATCGGCCAGGCCCCCCGGCCCGAGAACGTCATCGGGCGTGATCGACGTGGGCAGCTCTCCGCGACGGCCGGTGATCGAATTGTGAAGCTGAATCATCGTCACGCGCGGCCGCTGCAGACGTGCAAGGCTGGCTGCGAACGACTCGAGCACGAAGCCCCGAATGTCGCCGAGGCGCGATTCGGGCAGGCGGACTTTAGTGGCGATATGGACCTCGTTCGCCGATAGTGCCGCCAGCGCTTTGCCCAGCGACGACTCCGATTGCCCGTCGCCATAGGTCGGGGCGGTATCGAACCAGTTGATTCCCGATTCGATCGCCCGCCCGATCGTCGCACGCTGCCGGTCAAATGCTTCACCATCGGTCATCAGCGCCGAAACGGGCCCGGCACCGAACGATACCGCCGAGATCTGAATTCCAGTCGTCCCCAACGGTCGGTATTGCATAGTCGCTGTTCGATGCGCGTCAGGCCGACAGCTTCCGCCAGCCCCACAGTCCGCCGACGACGAGAACTCCGATCGCCGGCACAGCCGAGATCCACCAGATCCAATGGGAGCCTCCGGGATGATTGCGCATCTGTTCGATGGCCTTGCCGGCTGCCTCGCGGACCTGGGGAAACTCATCGTTCTTCTGGACGGCGGTCAGCGGCGCCATCACGGCCTGCTGACCGGGGCCGATCTTGCCAAGGGCTGTGGCCGCCTCAGCCCGCACTTGCGGATCGATGTCGCTTTTGATGACCCCCAGAAGCTCTGTCACGGCGCCCTCGGCGTCGGGGCCGATGTCGCCCAATGTCCGAATCGCGAACGTCCGCACGGGGATGCTCGAGTCGTGCAGCGCTGCGACAAGCAGCGACTCCGAGCGCTGAAACGGCTGAGTTCGGCTGCCGAGCAGAGCGATCAAACATGTAATTCCGACGAGAGCCACGGCCAGCGCAGCCGCCAGCGGGCGATTGGCCGGCCCGGCCGTACTCGACACGTCGGCCGTCATAGTTTCCACAGGCGCGGCGGCGGCGGCGGCGAGTTGGCCGGTGCGATCCTTTCGCGACATTTTGATCGACACGCTTTGATCGATGTCTTTCAATCGCAAGGCCACGGCGGCCGCGTCGGCGGGACGATCGGCGGGATCTTTCGCCAGGAGTTGTGCGACCAGCGCCTCCAGTTGCGGGGGGCAATCCAAAACGATGCTGCCGACGGGGGTCGGGGTCTC
>SIAF01000085.1 GCA_009691905.1 Planctomycetaceae bacterium
CCAGCAGTTAAGCGGGACATTGATATTTATGCGAGATGTCGTTGTCTAAAAAATATTTCACGAAGCGAGCGATCGTTCAAATCGAATCGCTGCCTTGACGGCCTCCACGGGGATGTCGAACCATTTTGCGACTGTGGGCACGTCCTGGCCATCGCCTGCGTTGATCGCATTGAAAATGGTTTCTGTCGGAACTCCAGTGCCAGAGTCGATCGGCTGACCGAATCTACGGGCCGGATCAAGAACCACCCGGCCCGTTTTCTTCATGGGCCAAAATCTCTCAATTTCGGCGGTTCCGCAATAGTCCATCTTTTTGAAGAATGGTTTAATGAGCTTCCGGAAAACAAACTGCCCATGGCGCAACTCCTCGACTAATTCGCGCTGGGTTTCTTTGCTGGTCAGGGTCGCGAAAATACTGGTTCCGTCGGTGTCAAATCTCCTGACCGTGAATGGATAGTCGGAACCAAATCTCCTTGCTGCCTCGCTTGCCGCCTTCCGGATCGCCGGCAATGAGACATCCTTGTCGCGAAACATCTTAATGAAATGCAGTTCCATTAGTTCCGCGAACGTGAGCAGGTGCTCGTCAGTAAGCTGTCGCTTGATGATCGAATCAGCGCCGGAAACTTCCCCTATCCAATAGCGCAATAACCTGCTTCGGACTCCCAAAAGCCGGGCGGCCTGTGGAATCGAGTAGAGACCCACGCCAATATATTTGCTTTGAATTGACATAATACTAACCCCAAAAAGGAGTTATGGCGCATGAAAAATGCCGCAGGATTGCGGCATGGTGTGTCGGCGGCTCCTTCCACGACGAAATTACGCCGCGATTGATGTAGTGAACAAAGATTAATGTCGCGAAGCACCGATGTCAATCCCGATCTCACTCCATCGCGGCCGTTGCTCAGTTTGACCTATTCCCGAAATCCGCGAGCAACCCGATTACACCAGTTCCCGAATCGGCTCGCCGCGGTCGAGAAGGTACTGCGGACGCCCGCTGTGATCGGGGATCGTGGCCGTCGCGACGTCGATGCCCAACTGTCGATAGAGCGTGGCGAAGACGTCCTGGTAATGGATCGGCCGATCTTGCGGCACTTCGCCCAGGCGATTCGTCGAACCGATCACCTGACCCATCCGCATCCCGCCCCCGGCCAGGAGCGCACATGAAGCCTGTGGCCAATGATCGCGGCCGCCCCCCGGATTTATCCGTGGAGTGCGGCCGAATTCGCCCCAGGCGACGACACTCACATCCTGGTCGAGTCCACGCTCATGCAGATCTTCGACGAGAGCCGTCACTCCCTGGTCGAGCTTTCCCAACTGCTCGGGCAACCGTTCGAAGTTGCCCCCGTGCCGATCCCAGCTTCCGAAGGACAGCGTCACGCAACGGACACCCGCCTCGACGAGGCGCCGGGCCATGAGAAACTGGTCCATCCAATGCGGGCCGGCGTCTTCACCGAAAGCCGGCGCCGAACTCCCACGACCATAGCGGTCGCGCAGTGCCGGGTCTTCCCGCTCGAGATCGAGCGCCTCGACGAGTCGACTTGACGTTAGAACATCGAATGCCTTTTGCGTAAAGGCGTCGACTCCCCGAAAGGTGGTGTTGGTTTCCGCCTGGCGTCGAAAACCGTCGAAACTGGTCAACAGCAACTGTCGGTCGCGCAACTGGTCCAAGCTCACCCCGTTCAGTCGCATGTTGGCCATTCCGTCGCCATCGGGCTGAAACGGCGCGTGGGCCAGGCCGAGAAAACCCGGCAATCCCGGATTCGAATACGGGGCATGCCGCGTGCTGGTCGTCAGGCCGACGAATGCCGGCACGGCCTGATCGACCGGCCCATGCAACTTCGAGACGACCGAACCCAATGACGGATGATTATCCTGCCGCCCCTTGGAGCCGATGGGATAGCCGCTCAGGCACATGTCCGAGGCATGCTGGTCGGGACTACCGTACAGCGAGCGAATGATGGCAAACTTGTCCATCATCTTCGCCAGCCGCGGCATGTGCTCGCAGATCTCGATTCCGGAAACGTTGGTGCTGATCGGGCGAAACGAGCCGCGAATCTCTTTGGGGGCTTCCATCTTCAGATCGTACATGTCCTGGTGCGACGGGCCACCGGACAGGTAAATCATGATGATCGCCTTGTGAGACAGACTCCTGTCCCGGGGCGCTGTCAAAGACGCTTCCGCTTGCAGGACCTGTGGCAATGCCAGGCCCCCCAGCGCCAGCCCGCCGATCCTGAGAAAATGCCGACGCGACAGGTGGTCACAAAACGAGGACTGTCTTCGGCCGGGGATCGAGAGCATGAACGGCTTTCCAACGCGAGAACGATGCGGACATTGTCGGTCGCGACCTCACAACAACATATTTACGACAATTGATGCGTTGGGTCAATTCAGAATCTGTCGGCATCCCGGCTCCAAGCTTTGATTCCTGCGAGCACGCCTGCTTGACCGGATCTTCGGAATCACCGGGGGCGACCGGGTTGCCGACCGGTCAAGGGACGCGGGACTCAATGACCGGCGGTCGCTGGGGGTTCATGGGCTGAACCTCTCGTACCATCGCGCATCATTACTGCGTCGGCTGCTCTACGTTCCTGGAAAGGATCGCCAGCGGCCGTTCGGGAAACAATTGCTTACCCAGCAGGCGAATCACCGTCTGCATGATCACGCCGACCCCTTTGACGTAGAAGTAGCGCGGCGTCTGGAAGCTACCCATTCGCGACGCTTTGCATTGATCGGCATTCTGCCCGAGTCGGATTTCGGCAACCCCGTGACGCAACGAATTGGCGTAAACCTGATACAGCATATTGAAATACAGGTCGTAGTCGCGGTTGCGCTCGTAGTCGACGCCGCAGAACAGCGGCAGATAGTCGTGGCCCGAGTACAGACACAGGCCGAAACCCAGCACGTGATCGTTTTCGAGTGCGAAAATGAACTCGCAATTTTCTGGAAGCCGGCGGGTCATTTCGCGGAAGAACTCGGGCGGCAACAACTCGAATTTCGTATGCGATCGGCTCACGACCGCCTCGTACATGTGATGCACCTCATCGGTGTAAAGCCGTTCGATTTCGGCCTGATCGGAGGTCGTGATCATTTTCAAACCGGCCGCTTCGAATTTTTTCTGCGATTTGCGGAAATCGCGGCGGCGGGGGCCGTTCATCGAGGCCAGGTAGTCGTCTATCGTCGAATGCTGCATGCGGACGGTGTTCATGGGAAGGCTGTCGGCCCGGCGATATCCCAGTTGACCCACAGCCTCGAGCGCGTCGAGTTCGTGCGACTCGAACTCTTTGAGCACGATGCATTTCGCGCGATCTTCCCTGGCGATCTGCGACAACAGGCCGTCGAGAGCCTTCAGCACGGCAGCATGATCGGCCCCTGGAGCAAACCGCAGGTGGCTTTGCCCGCCGGAAAAAGGGAGGCCGCACAGGACAACCCGGTACTGCATCAGTGCCGGAGAGATGGCCTTGATCGCGCCGAAAATGCGCGTCGTCAGCCCCGGCTCGGCGAGCACCGATGCGTCAATCGTGTACGTGCAAACGCACGAAATGGCGACCGGCTTGCCTTCTGAATCGCGAAAAATCGCGTAGCGAAACACGCCATCGCGGGCCATCGTTTCTTCGACGACCCGCAACAGCCGCACATCCATGTAAATGTCGTCGGGATCCCGTATCTGGTTCCACAAGGTGACGTCGATCTCGCCCACTGAATTCCAGACTTCGACCTCGCAGCCCGCAGCACGAGCTTTGGTGCGCTGCCCATCGTAGATCGACAGTGTCGGAGCGGCGGCGTCCTGGACTGCTTTGGAATCGATCCGTCGTGCGGCTTGCGACATGCCTGCGTGGCTTTCCGTTTTCGGAGCTTCAAAGAGGCGCCGCCTGGATTTGAACCAGGGATGGTGGATTTGCAATCCACTGCCTTGGCCTCTTGGCTACGGCGCCGAAGGGCACTGGGCCCTTTGTCCCTGCACTTCGCGAGGCAAAAACAGCCCCGCTCGCAGCTAGAAAAGTAATCGACTGGTCCTGACGATTTTGTGCAATCAATCCTTATCAGCCTTTTGAAAATGGGGACTGGATTCGACGCGAAGAGATAAATACCGGGAAATCTGAGGTGTTTCGGCGGAGCCTGACTCAATTTCAACAGGCTGTTAATCGCAAATTCACCGAGCCGGCCATTCTCCAATCTGCCAGCACGTCTTCCCCAGAATACCCGACCGGTTTCTTCCGGGTTGACCGATTACAGACCACAGTCAAAGCCGCCCGGCAAGGCCCCGGTCATGGTTTGACCCGGGCGGGCCGGCCCGCCATTTGGGGGTGCTGACGCCGCCCTGAACGATGTCGTCTGGTCAACAGCGAGTAGGGTGGGACCAGCTCGCGCAGCGTGCGCAGGCCCACCATTCGGGTCGCACCGCATCGGAACCCGCATGGTGGGCCTGCGCAAGCCGCTCAATGACGACCGGGCGCGCTGTCTGGTTCGAGAGTCTTTTCAGAAAGCGAAGGCACATAGTAATTCTCGGCTTGCTGGTCCCACCCTACACCGGACTTCGTCATTGATTCGTCATTCCTCAAAGGCTCCTCAAAAACTCGACCAGATCGGCGAGGTCGGCGGCGGGAACGTCCTTTGTGAACTGAGGGCGGTGACTGGTCACGGCTTCCTCCAGCGATTGCGAGCGGTTGTTGTGGAACAGCGCCGCGCGCTGGCTCACGCCGCGAAGCGACGGCGGATTGAATTTCGTATTTCCGACTTCGTCCACAAACCCGATGTCGGAGATGTCGGCTGAAGTATAAGTCGGCGGGGCGTGGCAGTTCCCGCAGCCGATGCGCTCAAAGACTTCGGCACCCCGCTTTGCCGCGGCCAATGCGACGTCGGAAGCCGCAGGTCGAACCGGAGGGGCGGGGGCCAGAGTTTTCAGGTAGGCCGTCAGTGCCGCGAGCTGATCTTCCGTCAGCTCGCCAGTACCATCCGGGCCGCGCATCGTGGTGGCGACTGATTTGCGGATCTGGGCTTCGAGGCTGTCGATCCCGCCGTTCCAGGCCCACGGGGCGGTGTCGGCAACCCCCAGCAGCGACAGCACGCGTTTGGGCGCATCGAACGATCCGTCTCCCAGATTGTCGTTGAGCAGACCGTTCGAGTGACCGTCGGTGTGACACGAGTGGCAGCTCATCCACCCGTCATGCGAGAGTCGTGCATCATAAAACAACTGTTCGCCCCGATCGGCAAGATTGGGCGCTGGACTGGGGCCGAGCGAAATCACCGCCAGCGGCTCACGCACCTCGGCATCGGTGACGTCGATCACGCTGACCGAATCGCCGAACGAATCGGCCACATAGACGCTCGCCGGGCGATGGGGGTTGGCTGCGACGACCGTCGGACGCTTGCCGGCGCTGATCCGCTGCTGACCCGGGTGCCCCTCTTGAAAGACTGCCACCTCGCCCACCCCCGCAAAGGCGACGACGATGCGGTGGTTGCCGGTGGCGACAATTGCGGCGGGGTCGCCCGCGGCACGGCCCACATCACCCAGCCGCACGGTTCGACTTTCCTTGAGCAGGTCGGCCGCCGGGTCGAGCACCGTGGACAGCGACAGCGCATGCATCACGTTGGTCAGCAGCGTACCCCAGTGCAGATCTTCGAACGTGGTGCGCGCCAGCCGGCTGAGGGTTTGATGGGAGACGAGCAACCGGTCTCCGGCAACATTGAGCGCCAGCCCGCGAATGTTGTGGCCGGGAATCGTGCGGACCGATTCAATCGTTCCCGTCGCCGGGTCGACAACCGCCAGGTTTCCTCCAAACGAGTCGGTGACGACCAGCCTGCGTGCCTCGGGCAGCCAAAGCTGGCAACGGGGAGCAAACGGCAGTGCGATCGTCCGCTCGATTTTCAACACGGGTAAGCTCGGTCGGTCGGCAGCCCCATCGAGGCCGATCACTGTCAGTTGCCGCGACCAAAGTGAAGCAACAACGGCGTGACGACCATCCCCCGTCAGGCGGACCGACACCGGATAGGGGGCAACGTCGACCTGTGCCGCGACGTCGACTTCAATTCCCTTGCGCTCCAGCAGGATCAGCCGGTGCCGCTCGTCGTCGGTCGCCAGCAGGAATCGATCATTTCCCGAAATCGCGACGAGGTCCGACGGCGTACCGCCAATGGCCCGCTCGGCAACGACCGCGTTGGCTTGCGTATCGACGATCGAAATCGTGCCACTTCGGCGATTGGCGACGAGCAACCGCTTGCCGTCGTCGACGAAGGCGAGTGCCACGGGTTGCCGCACACGGGTTGCGAGTGCTGAGGCTTCGCCTGGAGTTTTGCTCTCTGTGGCCCCCTGCCGGCTGAGACCGAGAACCATCACCGCTCCCAGGCCGAGGGCAAAAACGCTTTTGCAAACAGTGGTCGATCGCATCAGAAACCCTCGGCGGTCATTTCTGTTCATCCGGTTTTTGGGAGGTCGCTATCTGGGCCTTGAGCACTTCGCACGCTTTGAGCAGGGGGTCGATCTTCGGGACCGTCATAACACGGTTGCGCAAAACTGTCTGCCCCAGTGGAAATTGAACCTCAGGTCCCGTTGCTGTGGCGGCAACTTCTATCGCGTGATCGGGACGCACACCCCAGGCTCCCCCTTTCCCCATGATTGCCAGACCGTTCATGGTGACGCCACCGCGATACATCGCATTCAACAGCGATTCACCCGATGGACGTTCGAGAATGGCTGTGGGCAGCGAGAGCGAGTCTTCCGAACCGGGGATCACGACTCCGGAATACACGAACGCATTCCCTGCGGTCGGGGTGCCGACAATCGACGCGCGGTGATTGTCCTGAAGCGACGCAGCGACCCATTCGCCGGTGTTGCCGGTGTGTTCACCAACAATGACCGCCACGGGGCGGCCGCGAAACAGGCAGTCGGCGTCAGCAGTCAACGCCTGGACGCGGCTCGCGGTCCGCACTGCACCGATCGATCCGTGATCCAGCAGGGCGTCGACGAGGATGGTCGCATCGTGCGCTGTGCCGTGGCCGACGCTGCGCAGATCGAGAATCAATGCGTCGAAGCCACCGGAGTCCTCCAGTTCCCGCTCGATCTTGCGAAGTTCGTGGACGGCGCTGCCACCGATTTCGACGATTTTTGCATACGCGATTCGCCGGTCGGGCTTCATCCTGAAGTCTCGCGAATTCCGCCCATCGACTCCGAAAACCGTCTGTCGCGGGACAACGCTCCGCGTGATCGTCACAGTGCGTGTTTCAGCCGCGGACGGCTTTCGCAGGACCAGCGCGACCGAAATCCCCTCCTTGCCGCGAAGTCGATCAACCACTTCCTGCAACTTCAGCCCCTTGGTGGATTCACCGTCGATCGATTCGATGAGGTCGTTCTCATCGACTCCCGCATTGGCCGCCGGTCCCTCCGGTATGAGATGAATCTGGGTAAGCCCTGACTCTTTGTCCGTTCCCAAAGCGATACCGACCCCGACATAACGATTGGCCTGAAGCTGCTCCTGCACTCGCAGTTCTTTGGTGGCAATGAGCGTCGCACCACCGGGAACCGGGCGCAACACGCCTGCGATCAGTTTCTCGATCAGGTCATTCGAGACCGTTCCGGCGACGTCATATTTTCTCCAGGCTTCCAGGAGGATCTCCTCACACTCGGCGCGACCGTTAGCGGCCGAGACGCGAACGCTCAGTCTAAAGGGACGCGGGAGATTCGCAGCGTTATACAAGCCGTCCGCGCCGTGCAGCACCATTTCCTGCCGCGTCGGCGGCTGAACATGATGTTCGAGGACCAGATCGATCACATCCAGCGCCCGTTGGATGGCAGCCTGTCCGCTGGCGTCGACCATCACTGCCGACGCGGCGGGATCGTCGGCCCGCGCCGACACGGCCAGGGCCATCACGGCCAGCCATGCGAACCCCACCAATCGTCGGAGCATGATCTTCTCCCCTAGAATGAAACTGCAGGAACAGGGATCACTGACGAGCGATAGCATAACCGTTCCCGAAAGCAGACGGAATGTCTCCCGTCGGCAAACGCAGGGCCATGGGCGCACGACGTGGTTTGATCGACGACCAGGCTGGCTGCAGCCGAATCGCACCATGCCCCAGCCGGTGGAGCATTGCATCGTCGCGCTCACAAAGGCGAGCGTGGGGCGTTAGCCCCCTGAAGCGCCCCCCAAAACAAAATGCAGCCGATCTGCAGATTTGGCCCCCTCAACGCCCGCCCAGCCGATTTCGGTTCTGTTGTCAGTTGAGTCGAAAGCAGTCAGGATTTGGATTGATGGCGTCATTGGTCAGCGCCCCCCCGAAAAAGGATCCCGCACCCGACTTGAAGGTGTCAATGCACTGCACCAACCCATTCTGTTCGTCGGTGCCTGTTGGAACTGCAATGCTTCAGGGGGCTTACGCCCCCCGCTCGCCGGGGAGATGCTGACTTAATCCCCGATCGCTGCGCGACTGGTAAAGATCAAGTTTTTAGATCTCCAGATTTGCGCATCGGGGAACGTTTCAGAGCCAACCGAGTCGAGCACCGCGAATGACAGGCGCCGGGTGCTGGGGTCAGAGCAATTGCGCGTGGTGGCGATTCCACTTGCAAGGTGGGGGTACATATTTCTCTGGACACGGGCTGGAAAAAGGCCGAGTGATGGCCCGGTGGGGTGAAAAGAAATTAACGACACAGCCAACGTCTTGCGCGCGCGGCGGGGTCGTCGCTGGATTTTCGGCTCCCTGAGGCCACCGATCGGGGGAAGAATGACTCGCTGCAACGCGGAGAGACGCGGCGTCCCTCTGACCCCGGCACCCGGCGGGTCCACTCGCAAGTCCAGTTCCGCGCCTCCCGCCCATGGCAGTACAATTGAGACATCAGCGAACAGGTGGCAACTCGGGCGCACAAACAGGTCAGTGTGGGGTTCACAGAAATGAGCCGAATCGAAAAGCTATATCAATGCTTATCACAGTTGGAGGATGCGTACTCTAAGCTCGTGCGCGAAGAATTTCAGAATCAGGCCGACGGAATTTCTTCGCCTTGGTTGTTTGGTCGGTTTCCTGTCCACCGAAAAAAACCTGCGCCAGACGATTCATTGACGGCCCAGACGATCGACAAGCTCGAACGAGAAATTATCAGGACTCGCAGGGGCCTGGGAGCAGCCGTCCCTGGGCCTGCCGTTGCAATCGCCCGGGACTTCCTTGATGAGTTCGGTGCGCTCGGGGTTCGCCAAACCGACTCTGACTGGATCAGGCTTGCCCGGGAGGCCCTTCGCAAAATTGATGAGATTGCAACCTCAAGGACGTTTTGAAGGTTGACGCGATGCGACTTTCGTCAATTCCGCCACCGCATCAAAAAATGTGTGATCGGAACGCAGAATGTAGCACCACCCGGCCCTGATGCGGCTTGGCGGGACGCGTCGCCAGACGGTAAGATCGGCTCACCCTGGTTCATCGTGATTGGTTCGATCGGCACAGGATATCGACTTCGGAGCCGCGTATGCTGCGAATCCTCGGGGGACCGAAGCGACTTTGTAACGGCGTCACGCGCCGCGACCTGCTCGCGGTCGGCGGCCTGGGCCTGCTGGGGATCGGGGCGCCGGCTCTGGTTCCATCCCGTGCCGGCGGCGCGCAAAATTCGGCCCACGCGTCTGCAAATGCGCTCCCCGGCTTCGGTTCAGCGAAGAACGTCATTCTGCTGTACCTGTTCGGCGGACCCAGCCACATCGAGATGCTCGATGTGAAGCCCCACGCGCCGGTCGAAGTCCGGGGAAAATTCGAGTCGATCGCGTCGTCGCTGGAAGGGCTGAGCGTCTGCGAGCATCTGCCGCGGCTGGCGCAGGTCATGGATCGGGCGACGGTCGTCCGTTCGCTCAATCATCCGTGGAACTTTCACGGGATGCAGTACGCCACCACCGGACTGGCGGTCGGCAGCATCCCGGTCGAAGAGCGACTGGTTCATCCCGATCGGCAGCCCTTCATTGGGTCGGTGGTTCATTACCACGACCAGGAGGCCCGCGGTCCGAAGTCTCACGGCTCGGTTCCCGACAACATCATGCTCCCTTTTCCGCTCAGCAGTCGACGGTCAGAGCCGCCGTATGCCAAGCCGTTTGCGGCCTACCTGGGCACCGGTTACGACCCGATCTGGACCGAGTTCCGGGGGACGGCCACGCGCAGCACCGTGCAGCGATCGTTCGGGCCACCCACCGAGTTCGCCAATCCGTACCTGGCGGTGAATCCCGATTGCCGGTTTCTAATCGTTCCCGAAGCCGATCTGCCGAGCGATCTGCCGCTGGATCGGCTGGACCGCCGGCGTTCCCTGTTGGAACAGATCGAAGTCACGCGCCGGCAACTCGATCGGCATTCCGAACGAACGCCCCTCGATCAGAAGCGCGAACTGGCCTTTTCACTGCTCGATTCGCGTGCGATCCGCGAGGCGTTTGCGCTGGAAGGCGAACCCGATGGGGTGCGTGACGCCTACGGCCCGACCTTGTTCGGCCAGGCGACGCTGCAGGCGCGGCGACTGGTCGAGGCGGGCTGCCGATTCGTCACCGTCGTCTGGGACGAGTTCGGCCAACTGAACTCCGGCTGGGATACACACGTCGATCACTACAATCGCCTGGCGAACGAACTGCTGCCGGGGCTCGATCGGGCGTTTTCGTCTCTGATTCTCGACCTCGAACAGCGGGGTTTGCTCGATGAGACCCTGGTTGTGGTCATGAACGAGATGGGGCGTACGCCCCGCTTCGAAGGGGACGGCCGGGGCCACTGGGGCCGCGCCTATACGAATTTCTTCGCCGGCGCGGGTCTCAAGCGCGGCACGGTGGTCGGTCGCACCGACGCGATCGGCGCCACGGTGGTCGATCGGCCGGTGTCGGCCAAGGACATCCTGGCGACAATTTACCACCTGGTGGGCATCAACCCCGATTCGACTCTGGACGATCGCCTGGGCCGCCCGGTCCCGCTGGTTCACGATGGCCAGATCGTGACTGAAATGCTCGCGTGACACAGGCGCATTGCGTCATGGCTGGCCTGGCGAGCCGGTGGGTTTACCCCACCGGTATTGCGAATGCGACAGCCCGGTGGGGTAAACCCACCGGCTCACTGGTTTGATGTCGCGGCCGGCCTACTCGGCGACTTCCTGCCCGAACGACAGTCGTTTTTGCGGGTCGTGCTGCCGCTCGAATTCCTTGAACAACAGACTCGGCTGAATATCGTGGTTGTTCTGGTATTTGTCGCTGCGATATTCGGTGATGTCGCCCGTCAGCGTATGGTAGAAGATCTGGCAAATGGGAATTCCGGGGTAGATCCGCACGGGTTGGACGGCAAACATCTCCAGCGTCCAGAAGCCGCGAAACCCCACGTCTCCGAATCCGGCCGTGATGTGGACGAACAGCCCCAGTCGGCCGATCGACGAGCGGCCCTCGATCATCGGCACCAGATCGTAGGTCTCGGTCCGCTCGATCGTCCGACCCAGGTACAGTTGATTGGGGTTGAGAACGAGCCCGTCTTCGGGAATCGCGTATCGCCGGAAGCGGTTCGGCCGCCGCATGTCGAGCACGATCTCTTCATAAACCAGCAGCTCATTGTGCAGCCGCAGATTGTAGCTGTTGGGATTGAGCTGCTTCGCATCGAAGGGCTCGATGACGATGTTTCCGCCCAATTGCGCCTTGATCTCGCTGCCGGTGAGAATCATGAGATGAGGGTTTGCGGATATTGCATGGGGGAGACACTCCGATCCGCACACCGCGCAATGACAGGACGCGGACCCAAGCCGTTCGGCACGGCACCGGTGCGCAGACTTCCTGTCCGACGCCGGCTCGAGTGTCCATACGCTATGGGACGCCGCGTCGAAGTGCAACGAACCAACAGTTTAATCAGGCATTGGCGGCAAACCGACTCGCGGGCAAAGTTTCAACAGCGGGCACTCGCGACACTTCGGGCGGCGGGCGATGCAGATCTGGCGACCGTGGTGAATCAGGCGGTGCGAGAAACAGACCCAGTCTTTACGAGGCAGCAAACGCATCAGGTCGCGTTCGACCTTTTCCGGCTGGGTGTGCCGCGTGAGACCCAGCAGGTGTGCGATGCGTTTCACGTGCGTATCGACCACAACGCCGGTGGCAATTCCGAAGGCCGTCCCCAGGAGGACGTTGGCGGTCTTGCGTCCGACGCCGGGAAGTTCGATCAGTTGCTCGATCGAGCGCGGCAATTCGCCGCCGAAGTCGCTGACCAGCTTTTCGGCCATGCCGCGCAGGCTTTGAGCCTTGGCGCGAAAGAATCCGGTCGATTGGACGATGCGTTCGACGTCGTGTTGCGACGCTTGCGCCAGTTTTTCCGGCGTGGGGAACTGGCGAAACAATTCCGGCGTCACGAGATTGACCCGCTGGTCGGTGCATTGAGCCGAGAGAATCGTCGCCGCCAGCAATTGAAAGGGCGTTTCATGGTTGAGGGCGCACAGCGCTTCGGGGTACGCCCGGGCCAGGCGGCGGGCGATTCGCCCGGCCCGCTTTCGCAAATCGTCGTCGGTATTGGCAGATTGCGTTCGAACCATCCTGTTCCCCGCATTGGCGCATCCCGAACCAGTTGAAGAATTTGCTCCCCAACGACCGGGCAACTGTTGGACAGACCTCCGGCTCACGCGGTACAGTGCATGGATGCCCGAAGCCTACCCGGCACAATACCTCGAAGGTCTGCGGTTGTTCAACGACGAGGAGTTTTTCGAGAGCCACGAGGTGCTCGAAGACTTGTGGTCGGAGACGCAGGACGAGCGCAAGAAGTTTTACCAGGGACTGATCCAGGCCGCTGTGGCCTTGTTGCACTTCGGGAACGAAAACCTGGGGGGTGCGAAAAAGGTTTACACTTCGTGCCGCAAGTACCTCGAGCCGTATCGACCCGTCTATGAGGGGCTCGATCTGGCAAAGTTTCTCGACGAACTACAATTCTGTTTTCAGGAGCTGATCGACAACCAGGAGGCGTACCCGGCCGGCGTCAAACTGCGGGACGAACGGGTTCCCAAGATCGCAGTGCCGGCCACCGATTGACCGCTCGAGAGATTCGCGAAGAGATAAATCGAGCGGAACGATACTTCAAAAAACGACGCTGGACTCACACCGAAATGACGCACCATGACGAACGACCCTGAGTTTGCTGCCGACCTGACCGGCTTCACCGGTACGGCCCCCTTGTTTCCTCTGCCCGACGTGGTGCTGTTTCCCCACGTCGCGCTCCCATTGCACATCTTCGAGTCGCGCTACCGCGAAATGGTCGCCGACGCCCTCGACGGTCACAAACTGATCGCCGTGGCCCTGCTCAAACCGGGGTTCGAAGCCGACTACGAGGGCCGGCCCCCGATTCACGAGATGGTGTGCCTGGGACGGATCACCGCCGACGAGAGGCTCGAATCGGGCAAATTCAACATCGTCCTGACCGGCATTCATCGGGCTGTGGTCACTGACGAGCTCGACAATGCGGCCAGTTATCGCACGGCTAAGCTCGAATTGTACCGCGACTTTTACGCGCGGGAGCCGGTCGTCGATCGCCAGACGCGGCAACGCGATTTGCTGACGGCGTTTCGGCTGCTGTTTCCCCGAACGCGCACCGACTCGCTGCTCAATCAGGTTCTCGAAGCCGATTTGCCGCTGGGAGTTCTCAGCGACTTGCTGGGGGCGGTTCTTAAAACCAGCGCGGTCGAGAAACAGTCGCTGCTGGAAGAGCTGGACGTCGACCTGCGCAGCGAATTGTTACTCAAGACGATCCGGCAACTGCTGGCGTCGCGAGGCGCCCCGCCGACGCGCCCCGTCTTTCCGCCGCGGTTCAGCCTGAATTGAATCCATGGAACCCCTCGAATCAGAAGTCGACAAGCCGCGAATCGAGCGGGCGGTGCGTGAAATCCTGGCGGCGATCGGCGAAGACCCCGATCGCGACGGGCTCAAAGACACGCCGGCGCGCGTGGGCCGAATGTACGCCGAGTTGTTTGCGGGTATGCGGGCGCGCCCCGCCGAGCACCTGAAACGGGTCTTCGAAGAACGCTACGACGAACTGGTGCTGGTCCGCGACATCAGCTTCAACAGCATGTGCGAGCATCACCTGCTGCCCTTCACCGGTGTGGCGCACGTGGGTTACCTGCCCAGCGGCAAAGTGGCCGGTCTCAGCAAACTGGCCCGGGTCGTTGAAGACATCTCTCACCGCCCGCAGGTCCAGGAGCGAATGACGCATCAAATCGCCGACCTGATGGCGTCGGAGCTTGAGGCAAAAGGGGTCATCGTCGTCCTGGAAGCGACGCACACCTGCATGACGATCCGTGGGATCAAAAAGCCGGGGAGCATGATGGTGACCAGCGCCGTCCGCGGCCTGTTCAAATCCAACCCGGCGACCCGTGCCGAAGTCATGGCGCTGATCAACAGCCGGAGGTAGGTCCCCTTTGCCGGAGGGGACCAGTTGTGTTTGGACGCCGCCGAGACGTGCGAGGTCCAGCCCGGCAGGCAGGACCTACTTTACCTCAGCCCCCGCCATCAATGAGCCGCGCGGAATATCCCCGCAAGTTATTGAACGAGTCATGCCCGACGCGATTGCCTTCTTTGCTATTCGTCTGATTGTCGGGATCGCCTGGGTCCTGTGGCTGATGCCCCGCAAGCAGGTTGCCGCAGCCTACTTTCGCATCCAGATGCTGTTGATTTTGGGGTTGTCGGTCTTGTTCGGACTGACTAGCCCGAACTTGAAATGGTATGCAGCCGCGCTCGCCGTCACGTCGTTCGCAGGTTCGGTCATGTGGCTGCTGGAACGACGGCGTGCCGGTGCGGTTGCGATCGGAGTCATTGCGATTGCGGGTTGGATCGTCATCGCCCTCGTGTTGCCGGCGACTGAAGCCCCCGAAGCCAAGATGTTCGACAACATTCGGATCTCGGCACTCGCAAGCGCCGCCACTCTCGGCACCGCGATGTCCGGGATGCTGCTGGGACACAGATATCTCACAGCGCCCGGCATGCCGTTGGCACCGCTCTATCGTTTGAACGACATGCTCGGACTGGCATCGCTGTTGCGAATGGGGATTTCGATTCTCAATCTGGCGGAGAGTTGGCATTCGCTTTCGGACTCGACCTATGTCATCTGGCTCGCGCTGCGCTGGCTGGCCGGCATCGCCGGTCCGCTGGCAGTCTGGTACATGGTCCGCCGGATTCTGGTTTATAAAAACACGCAGTCGGCGACCGGTGTCTTGTTTGTGGGGGTGATACTGACATTCATCGGCGAACTGACGGGCGATCTCCTCTATCGGACGACCGGGGTGCCGTTTTGACACCTCTAGTCCATTGGCCGATCGTCGAACCTTCCCGTATAATGCAGGTTTGACCAGTGGCGGGCTTCCGGCGGGTCATCGGGTGGGTAACGCATGCAAGTTCTGTACTCCTGTCCGGCGTGCTCGGGCACGGTCTGCAATGAAATCACCGCGGCGAGTGCCGCTGTCCAATGTGATCGCTGCGCCTGGAGCCGTCCGCTGCGACAGGCCGACCTCTCTGAGCAACAGCCGGCGCGGTGCCTGGTGTGCGGATGCAATGATCTGTGGCGTCAGAAAGACTTTCCAGCCAGGTTGGGGTTGGCCCTTGTGGGCCTGGGAGCCGTTCTCAGCACGATTGCCATGGCCTGGTATTACCCGGCGACCGCGCTGGGAATTCTCCTTGCGTTCGCACTGGGCGATCTCGCGCTGTACGTCATCATGCCGGACGTGCTGGTGTGCTACCGCTGCCAGGCGCGGCACCGGGTGACGCAGCCCGACGACGAGTATCCCCGGTTCAACCTCGAAACAGCCGAACGTTTTCGGCAAGAAGCGGCCCGGCTGGGTGAGGCGCAAAGCGTAACCAATCGGCGGTCGTAACCGCCGACTTATCGTCGACAACCGAACTCATCAAAAACGTCCATGTCAGACGCGCCGGCGGCCGATCGGCCGGCCCTCAGCGTCGCTCGCAGATCAAGACGCACGAACAAACCGGCAAACCGCGGCCGAGCCTTTCCCTGACTCTCATTTCTGAAGACGAGCAACGCGTGCAAGAACGCCGAACGCGAATCATTGAAGACCTGACCCCTCTGTTACAGGGAGAAATTCGCTGCGACCCGCTCACGGTCTCGATGTTTGCCACCGACGGCAGCCTGTACCAGGTTGCGCCGCTGGGTGTGGTTTTCCCGCGCAGCCGCGATGATGTCATTGCGCTGGCCCGGTATGCCTCGCACGAGAAGCTGCCGCTGTTCGCCCGCGGGGCGGGCACCGGGCTGGCCGGTGAATCGCTGGGGCCGGGGCTGCTGGTCGATTTTTCGCGGCACATGCGGCAAATCGAATCGGTCGGCGCGACGACCGTCCGCGTCCAGCCGGGGGTCGTCTGCCGACAGCTCAACAACATCCTGCGAGAGCACGGCCGGTATTTTCCCCCCGACCCTTCCGGAGCGGGGGTCACGACCATCGGCAGCATGCTGGCGCTGGATGCGGCCGGCTCGCATTCGGTGCGCGTCGGCTCGACGCGCGACCACGTTCAAAGCCTTGAAGTCGTCCTGGCCTCAGGAGAATGCCTCGAACTGGGTGACGAATCGGTCGTCCCACCCTCGGACGATTCGACGATCGAAATCGTGCCGCCGATCGGCAGCAGCGCACCGACCGTCGCCCCCGCGGATGCCACCGCAGGTGCTGCGACGGTGCGGCGACGACTCGTGCGCCGCCTGGCGGCCATTCTCGATCGCAACGTCGAGCTGATCGCGCAGCGACAAGGCCCCGAGATTCGCAACCGTTGCGGGTATTTTCTGCGGGGTGTCCGCGAGGGGACGCGGCTGCGAATGCCACGGCTGTTGGTAGGCTCTGAGGGAACGCTGGGGCTGTTCACCGCCGCGACGCTGCATACCGCCCCTCTGCCGGCGCACCGCGGGGTCGTGCTGTTGTTGTTCGGAAAAATGGAATCGGCGTTCAAGGCGGTTCAGGCGATTGCCCAGCAGCAGCCCAGCGCCTGCGACCTGCTCGATCGGCGACTGCTCACGCTGGCCCGCGAGGCCGATCGCCGATTCGAAGAACTCATTCCTCCGGGGGCCGAAGCCGGATTGATTGTCGAGCAAACCGGCTTCTCTCCCTCGCAGATCCGCAACCGCATTCGGATGGTGGTCGAATGCGTCCGCCGCGCCGCCGATTCTGAGACGGTGGCGCACGAAGCGCACACGCTCGAAGAGGTCGACTTTCTGTGGTCGCTGCCCGAGACCGTGGTTCCGCTGTTGGCGCGATTGCAAGGCTCGATCCGGCCGCTCCCCTTCGTTGAAGATGTCGCCGTCCCCCCCGAAGCGCTGCAGGATTTTCTGATCCGGGCACAGAACATCTTTCAGAAGCACAAAGTCACGGTGTCGCTGTACGCGCACGCCGCCGCGGGTCAGGTGCACATGCGCCCTTTTCTGCCGCCGCCGACCCCCGAAACCGCCGGAGCGCTCGAAGCCATCGCCCGCGACCTGTACGAGCTGGTGTTTGCCGTCGGCGGGACGATCAGCGGCGAGCACGGCGTGGGACTCTCGCGGACGGCCTTCGTGGCCGAGCAGTACGGACCGCTGTACGACGTCTTCCGCGAGATCAAGGCGACGTTCGATCCTGACAACCTGCTGAACCCCGGCAAGATCATCTCTGACGATCCGCATCTGACGGTTCGCAACCTGCGTCCGGCACTGGCCGGGCCGCTGCCGACCGTCGAACTGCAACTGGCGTGGACCGTCGACGAATTGTCGCAGGCGGCCGCACGGTGCAACGGCTGCGGGCATTGCCGCACCCAGGACGAAGGTCTGCGAATGTGCCCCGTCTTTCGGATCGAGCCGGCGGAAGAGGCCAGCCCGCGGGCGAAAGCGAATTTGATCCGCCAGTTGCTGGGCGGCCAACTCGATCCCAGGGAATTTGCGACTCCCGAATTCAAACGCATCGCCAATTTGTGTTTCAACTGCAAGCAGTGCCAGTTGGAGTGCCCCTCGAACGTCAACGTCCCGCAAATGATGATCGAGGCCAAGGCGACGTACGTGGCCGCGCATGGGTTGAGCAAAGCCGACTGGATCCTTTCGCGGGCGCACTCGTTCGGCGCCCTGGGCAGTGCCGCGTCGATCGCTTCAAACTGGATGCTCGCCAATCCCCTGGCCCGCTGGATCATCGAGAAACTCGCGGGCATCAGCCGGTTGCGAAAGCTGCCCTCGTTTGCGCGGCGGTCGTTCTTGCGATTGGCGCAGCGCGACTGGCTGGCGCGGCCGGTTTTGCAAGGGGGCTTCAAGCCGGTGATCTACTTCGTCGACCACTACGCCAACTACCACGACCCCGAGCTTGGACGGGCGTTTCTGGCCATTCTGAAACACAATCGCATTCCCGTTCATGTCCCGCCGGGGCAGCTCGCTTCGGGCATGGCCATGATTTCGGCAGGCGACCTGGATGCGGCCCGCGATCTGGCCCGCGACAATCTCCGCGAGCTGGCCGACTTCGCCCGCGAAGGCTGCACAATCGTCTGCACCGAGCCGGCGGCGGCGCTGTGCCTGAAAAAAGAGTACCCGCTGCTGGTCGATCACCCCGACGCGGCGGTCGTCGCCTCGCGTGTGGTTGAGGCGGGAGCGTTTCTGCAGGGGCTGCATGCCGCGGGAAAGTTGCGGACTGATTTTCAGCCGCTCGATCTGCACGTCGGTTATCACACCCCCTGTCACCTGAAAGCCCTGGAGGGGGGCACCCCGCTCGAAAAGCTGATGCGTTTGATTCCCCACCTGCAGGTGCATACTATTGACGAAGGTTGCTCGGGAATGGCCGGCGCCTGGGGGTTGACCCGCGAAAACTTTCGCGATTCGATTCGCATCGGGTGGGGGCTGATCTCGCGGATGCGGGTCGGCGACCTATCGATCGGCGCGACCGAATGCAGCAGTTGCAAAATGCAGATGGAACAGGGGACGTCGACCCCCACGCTGCACCCGCTCAAGCTGCTGGCCCTCTCGTACGGACTGATGCCCGAAATCAAACAGCGGCTCAAGCCCGCCCGCCGTAGGCTGCTGGTTACGTAAAGGTCGTCTCTCGAAATCCCTGGTCGTATGCAAGTCACCGTTAAACTGTTTGCCCGCGCCCGCGACCTGGCGGGAACCGATCGAGTCGTGCTCGAACTGCCGGGGGTCGCCTGCGTGGCCGACGTCCGACGCGGGTTGGCGACGGCGTTCCCTACGATGGCGCCGCTCGTCCCCAGTCTCCTCGTCACGGTGGGAAATGATTACGCTCGGGACGATGTGCGGGTCTCGCCTGATGCCGAATTAGCCTGTTTCCCCCCCGTGAGCGGAGGCTGAACGCAGGCCGGCACTGTAATCGAAGGCTTTTACCAGGGGGCTGACGCCTCGTTGTTACACACATCTCGACAGGAACACTGATTTGTTTGAGAATTCCGGGGTTCGGAGGATCGAAACTCATTCAGTTCCAAGGATGGAGCGCCATGATTGCAAGCTGGGTGGAGGAAGAATTGGCCACGGTGGAT
>SIAF01000086.1 GCA_009691905.1 Planctomycetaceae bacterium
AGGTGTGGGCAGGCCGGATTGCGGCTGCGGGGCCACAACGAGCCGGGCGGCCCTCCACGCACACCAAATCTCCCCATCACGAACGCACCATTCCGACACCCTTACGCGATTCACCGGAATTCACCCACAAATTCCGGAGAGGAACCGTAAAAATAGTGACCCATCGGGTGCAGGATAGATCATCGACATCACGATCAGCGATCCGTGCGCGAAGCCAAGATACAAAATCACCATGAGCGAAAAGAAACCGGAACCAATCAGGAATAATCGTGACTCGTACATGCCACGATTGTACCCCGGCTGAAGGAGGGCGGGAAAGCATCTTGACAGCCGATGAGCCGCATGACACCGGCCATGAAGGCTGGCGTTGAACGGAACAAATGGGGCATCGAAGATATGGTCGACCTTATTCCGCCGACGGTTTACAACACCCGCCCTAAGAAATCCGCCGATTAGACTGACCCCATACCGAATTTACGGTTAGCTTTCAATCGTTTCACCACCGACGCGGGGTCGATGGAGTCTCTCCATTTCGCGCGCACCGCCGGTTCGTTTCCTTTGCAGTTCAACTTCGATTACATTCACCTTACCGGACCGGTCACCAGTGGGCGACGACGCGACGTTCGCGTTGTCAATTCGGTTTGGCCGGCAAATTGCTACGACACAGGAACTGCATTCATGCTCGGCGCGGAACTGGAACCGGCGGAGTACCTCGAACGCTGTTCGGAAGTCTTTCGCGCGCTGGATGTGACTCAGCTCAAAGGACTTGCCGACGACATGTTCGCATCCTGGCAGCGACAGAAGTTCGTTTTTGTGTGCGGCAACGGCGGGAGCGGGTCGAATGCTTCGCACCTGGCGGCCGACGCCGGAAAGAACACGCTTCGCCGCGAAGATTTCACAAATGACAAGGCGCGGCGCCTCAAAATCTGGAGCCTGACTGACAATACCCCAAACATTCTCGCTTGGGCCAACGACGAGGGCTTCGATCGGGTCTTTGTCGAACAACTCAAAAACGTGGCCTCGGCAGGCGACGTGCTGATCGCCATCAGCGGCTCGGGAAACAGCCCTAACATCATCAAGGCCGTCGAGTGGGCCAACGCCCACGACCTCGTCACCTGGGGTGTCACGGGCTACGACGGCGGCAAGTTATTGAAGCTGGCCCGCAAGAGCCTGCATGTCCCCCTCGATGACATGGGCATGGTCGAGTCGATCCACCTGACCGTGTTTCACTGGATTCTCAACGACCTTTACGGTCGAGTGAACCACGCCGGCCGATACGCGAAGAGCTAAAGTACCGCAACCCTCTTTCCCCTTTCCCCTTTCCGCTTTCCGCTTTCCCAATGCCCTGGTACTTCGGGATCGAAAGCGGCGGGACGAAGCTGCAAATTGCCGTGGGGCGCGGCGAGGGCGAGCCCTTTCGCGGGGTGTGGCGCGGAGTGATCGACGCCGCCCTGGGCGCAAGCCGAATTCAACAGCAGATCGTGACGGCCGTCGACGAGCTGCTGGTGCAATCGGAACTGCCCCGCGAGAAAATCGCCGGCGTCGGAATCGGCTTCGGGGGGCCGGTCGATTCGAACGCGGGACGCATTGTCGTCAGCCATCAGGTGCCCGGCTGGCAGAACTTTCCGATCGTTGACTGGGTGCGGGAAAACCTGGGCTGGCCCGCAGTCCTGCACAATGACGCCGACACCGCCGCGTTCGCCGAGGCGAAATTCGGCGCCGGTCGCGGCTTCGATCCCGTGTTGTACGTGACCGTCGGTTCGGGCATCGGCGGGGGCCTCGTCTGTGGCGGCACGATTTTTCGAGGGGGCGGCGCGGGGGCCATGGAAATCGGCCACCTGCGACCACTGCATCCGGCGCTGCGTGTCCTGCCGGCCGGAGAAACGGTCGAGTCGATTGCCTCGGGGTTTGGGATTGAAAATCGAGCGCGCACTGAAATCGCCGCGCGACTCGAAGCGGCTCGTGCGAAACCGACTCTCGATACCGCCGGAAAAGCTGGGGAAATTGACCAATTGATTCAACAGGCGGGAGGCGACCTCTCAGGAATTACAACCAGACTGATTGCGGCAGCGGCCGCCGCCGGAGACGCACTGTGCCTCGATTTGCTCGCGGATTCCACCAAGACCCTCGGCTGGGCACTCGGCCAGGCGATCACGCTGATTAATCCAGCCCGGATCGTGATCGGCGGCGGTGTGTCGCTCGTCGGCGAGGCGTTGTTTTTTGAACCGCTGCGCCGGGCCTGCCGGGCGGCAACGTTCGGACCGTTTGTCGGCCTGGCTGAAATCCTTCCCGCCGCCCTGGGTGAAGATGTCGTCATCCACGGAGCATTGGCGTTGGCGAAAGTTGCATTTGCGACGTAGCGGCGGCTTCCAGCCGCCGACTCTTTGCAACAAATGGTAGCGAATTGCGGTTCGGCTCGGTGGCTGGAAGCCGCCGCTACGGATCCATTTTGTACTCGGCTGAGGAAACAATGTACTCGCCGTCGTTCAGGTTCGCTTTCGCAGGGTTCGCGGCAATGTACTGTTGAAATGCAACAAGCTGCTCGGCGTCGCGGACGATGTGATCGTAACTTTCACGTTGCCAGAATGTGCCATCGCTCTTGCGCATCTGGTTGATGATGTTTGCGGTATAGCTCTTGATCGAATGCAGAATGTGTTCCAGTTCGTATCCATTGATCGGCGTCAGCAGCGCGTGCACATGATTTGGCATCACGACGAAGTCCCCCGTCAGGACTCGGCTCTCGTGGAAATGGCCCAGTGCCACGGCTATCGGATTGCCAAATGCTGAATTCCGAAGCACGCAGGCGCCATGACATTCGTCAAGGGATTTGTTGATCAGTCGACCGACAAGCTGTTCGTAAACCCGCCGGTCATTTCGCGTCAGCTTGGCAAAACAGCGTTTCCAATTGCGTTCATCCGAATCGATGCCCCGAGCTTTCAGCCAGAGCTTTCTCTCGTATTCGATCTCTTGCAGGACTGGTGCAGGAATGGAATCATCCAAGCGAAATGTAACGAAGTACATGCACCCCGTCTGGCGCCAGTGCGGAAGAATCCCGTGGGAGTAGATTCGCACCTGACCGGACTCGTCAAAGCCGCGAAATTGAATCGGAGCCTTCGCCATGATTGGGACTTCTCGTAGCGGTGGCTTCCAGCCGCCGAGCCACGATTCAAGGGGCGGGGTCGCCCGCTTTGAAGCGACACTCGCTGATGGTTCGTGTGATTGTCAGAGAGCAGCGATCCAACATTCTGACGGTGGCTGGAAGCCGCCGCTACGTTACGCCACGATCGGTTCGACCACTTTCCCTTCGACGTCGGTCAACCGGTAATCGCGGCCCGAGTGAAGGTAGGTCAACAGCTTGTGGTCGACTCCCATCAGGTGCAGAATCGTGGCGTGGAAATCGTGAACGTGAACTTTGTTTTCCACCGCCGCGAAGCCGAAGTCGTCGGTCGCACCGTGCAACGTGCCCCCCTTGACGCCGCCGCCGGCCATCCAGGCACTGAAGCCGCGCGGGCTGTGGTCGCGGCCTTTGCCGTTTTGCGCGGTCGGAGTGCGACCGAACTCGCCGCACCAGACGATCAGCGTTTCGTCGAGAAGGCCTCGCGACGCCAGGTCGGCAATCAGCCCGGCCATCGGCTTGTCGGTTTCTTGACAATGCAGTTCGTGGTTTTTGTCGACGTCACCGTGGGCATCCCAGTTCTGGTCGTTGTGACCGCCGCCGGAATAGACCTGCACGAACCGCACTCCGCGTTCGACCAGGCGGCGGGCCATGAGGCAGCGACGGCCGAATTTCTCGGTGGCCGGGTCGTCGAGGCCGTACAGCTTCTGCGTGGCTTCACTCTCTTGCGTGAGGTCGACCGCTTCGGGCGCCTCGCGCTGCATCCGGAAGGCAAGCTCGTATGTCCCGATCCGCGCCGCGAGTTCTGATTCGCCCGGCTTCGCGGCCAGATGCCGGTGGTTGAGTTCTGCCAAAAGATCAAGCTGGTCGCGCTGGCGGACTGTGGATGTCCCCGCCGGCGGGGCCAAGTCGATGATCGGCGCACCTGAGGTGCGAAATTGCGTCCCCTGAAACGTGGCGGGCATGAACCCGCTGCCCCAGTTGGGGGGGCCGCCGATCGGGCCGCCGCGCCAATCGAGCATCACGACGTAGCCCGGCAAATTTTGATTGGCCGTCCCCAACCCGTACGTCAGCCACGAACCCACACTGGGAAAACCCTGCCGCAGATAGCCGGTGTTCATCTGCAACAGCCCCGATCCGTGGGCAAAACTGTCGGCATACATCGAGCGGATCACCGCCAGATGATCGACCACCCCAGCCAGATGCGGATACATGTCGCACACCGGGATTCCGCTTTTGCCGGCGGGAGCAAACTTCCGCGTGCTACCCAGCAAGGTGCCGGGGTTACGAACCTTGAACTGTAAATCGGCGTCGAGATTCGGGATCGGCTGACCGCTCAGCCGGCTCAACTCGGGCTTGGGATCCCACGTATCGACCTGGCTCACTCCGCCGTACATGAACAGGAAGATGACCGACTTGGCCTTTCCGGCATAATGCGGCTGTTTCTGCGCTAAGGGCGCTGCCGTTTCAGGAACCGCCGCTGCCGCAGCCTTCGTGAAGAACCCATCCGCCGCCAGCATCGCCGTGAGGGCGGTGCCGGTGAAGCCCATGCCGGTTTCCCAGAGGAATTCGCGGCGGGTCTGTCCGCAGGGAGTCAGACGGGGAAGTCGGTCGTGCATAGTGGGCCATTCGATCGCATCGTACTCAATCGGGGACAGCGCCGGTGAATTTCAGGAGAAACAGCAGGGGTGCGTAAATCAGCTCAAGAAAACCCGATAGGCTCTGGGCCAGGTTGGGACCAATCTTTTCGAGCATTCGCTCGAGGACTCTGGTTTTCAGCAGAACTCCGTCGACGCACAGCAAGCCGAACAGCCCGAAGTAGCCCGCGGAGACACCGCCCAGCGTCAGGATGGCCGGCGTCGACAGACGATCTGAAAGAGTTTGACCAGTCATGCTTTCAAGGTCCGATTCCGACTCGAACGCGCACTTAACGCTCCCTCCGTTCGATTGACGACGCATCAGCCGATCATTATCTCAAATATCCGTAGGGTTTGCATAGCGAATTCAGGCGCCGTCATTCTATCAGGGCGAACGGCATGCTTCGCCGGGCCGTGCAAGGGCAATCAATGCCGCGGCCAAGCAGCTAGCCCAACGCCCTGCAACGCCGATCACGCAACGACCAAACCGGCCACCATCTGACACTCCCTTGTCACCCCTTTGCGCGGATTGCCGGAGCCGCGTCCATCGATTGCCTTTTTGTAGGTCCCGCCTGCCGGGCGGGACTTCGCGCGTCTCGGCGGCGTCCACTCGCAACCGGTCCCCTCCGGCAGAGGGGACCTACTTCGTCCTTCGTCGTCTCAAAGTGGGTCAAAATCCACTAAATGGGCAACCTCGCGAAAAAGCAGCCGTTCAAGGGACTGACGCTTGCTTCTCGCCGGGCGGCTTCAGAACAAACCAGTCGGCGAAAACGGTCGCCAGGATCAGCAGCAGCCCCAGCAGTATCAGCCAGGAATAGGGGTTGTCGATCGCGAGCGCCGACGGCGCCGTCGCACTCTCAGGCTGGTGCCGGCCGGGGGTCAGGTTTCTCAGATCGGATTCTTCGGAGTCGAAGAAATTCACGGCAAACCGCCCGATCAGCGCATCAGCCGCTTTGAGTTCGTAGACCCCTGGCTCATCCGGGGCCGCGATTTCGATCTGCGGCAACCGCGCAACGGGTTTGGATTTTCCTCCGTGGGACAACGTCAATTCACCGCTCGTTGAGCCGTCAGGATCGACGTCTCCTTCGAACAGTCGCAGCCGCACGTCTTCACCCAGACGATAATTCCAGCGCTGCAGGCCGGGCAGGCTGTCGCGGCGCAGCTCAATCAGGTTCGTCAACAGGATCGGCCAGTCGGGGCTTTCACCGAGGTTCGAGCGCTCGAAGTCGATGTTGAACAGGTAACCGACGGTCCGCGTTCCATTCAGCCGCGACAGCAGAATTGACTTTCCGGAAGTGATCAGCGGCGTGACGCCCAGCGACAGCGGCTGAACCCCTCCCCAGACGACCCCCCCCAGCACAACCCCTTCGAGCAAGGGGTGGCGCTTGTCGAGCAGATACGGCCCCGCCAGGTCTTTAGCCTCCTTCAGATCATCTTCGACGCGCGACAGCGGCCCGATGCCGGCCCACCATTGCCGCGGATTCGATTCGGGCAACACTCCTGCCGGGGCAAACACGAGCTGTGCGCTTCGGGCGTCGCCTGGCTGCACGTCGGGCAGCACATCCAGCACCTTTCGCAGCATCCGCGCGGCTTCGCCCGCGGGGAGCGCGATGGAATACGTTACTGTGCGAACGTTTGGCTCGATCAACTCGACTTGATTGTCGAGCGCCAAAGCGTCGTCGGCCGCGATAATCTCGATCGTCAACTGCCCCAATCCCCCGGGGACTTCGGCCTCAAAGGCCGACGCACCCTGCTCGGGCAACGTGACACTGCGGCTGAAGACGACCTGATCGTTCCGGCGGCCGCGGACTTCGATTTCTGCCGGCCGGCGCGACTGACTCTGGACGCGGACAAACACCTTGCCGCGTCCCGTCGTCGAGTCGAACGTCCACCGCGCGGCATTGATGGCGATGTTGTCGAGCCGCCGCCCCACCGAAACGATCTCCATCCGATCGGGCGCATCGGCAATTGTGGGATTTGACTCTGTGGGGAGTGCGGGATTGACGTCTTTGGCCTCGGCCGGCATTTGCGACGGTTGCCGCGGTTTGGGCAAGTGATCGGTGATAAACAGCAGTTCGCCGTTTTTCTCGACCAACTGCAAACCCAGATCCCAGGCGGGTCCGAACGAGTGACGGGGGGCCGCCGGCTGCCAATCGTCGAGTTTCGCCCGTGCTTCATCCCATGCCACGGCCGGGCCGGCGAGCATGGTCGGCCGATTCCCTGACTGAATCAGCGTAATAAGGCTCCCCCGCGGGAGACTCTCGGCGCGACGCCCCAATTCCGCGACGGCCGCGTCGCGAAACGACGACGCCCCAGGATCGGGGGGTCGGGCCAGCATCGATGCCGAGTTATCGAGAACCGCGACGAGATGGACGGTTTGATTCAAGCCACCCCAACGCGGCTGACTGAGCACCAGGCTCAACAGCAGTGCCGCCAGCAATTCGAGCAGCAGCGATTTGGTGATCGGCAGTTTGTTGCGCTTGCGCCCCGCGAGATTCTGACGGGTTGGGGAGGTCCACAAATGCGAACCGGCCACCACCAGCGGCGGAAACCGCCGATGGTACATATGAATCAAAACGATGGCGGGGACCGTCAGCAGCGCTAACAGGCCCCAGGGATTCGCGAAGTACACAGTGAAAGCGATGCTCGATTGTGAATGAATCGTTTAGCCGCCAGGCGCAGCCGCGTGTGTTTTTCGATCACGCCACCCTCAACAGCCCGCAGGCGCACAGTTCATCCCGACACAGCGCCGCCAAACCCCGGTCGGCAACCAGCGTCGCAAACGTCGCGTGCGCGCGGCGGCAGTTTTTCAAAAGTTCGTCCTGAACAGCGCTCAATCGGGCACGATACGTGGCAACGGCGCTGCGGTCGATGACCAGATCGCTCTCGTGCCCTGTTTCAATGTCAATCATCTTGCGGCCGCCGGGCGCCGGCGGGTCGGCCTCCCAGGCCGTCAAAAGCTGGATCACCCACAGGGCGCTGGCGTCGGTCGCCAGGCGGCGAATCAGCGCCGCCGGGTCATGCGGAAACAGAAAATCGCTGATGACGATGCGAATCGCCCGCCGCCTGAGGGGGACTCGATTTCCCAGCAGAAGTTCGTCCAGCGCCGTCCGTCCGGTAAACGGCAATTGCGCGAGGCGATCGAGCGAATCGAGCCCCAGCGGTTCGATCGGCCCATCCTGCAAGGGAAGCAGGACCGGCCGGCCCCCCATCCGACCTGAAAGCAGCGCAAACAGTGCCGACAGTTGGCGCGCGAGACGCTCTTTGGCCCGATTGCCCGAATTCATCGAAAGGCTGGCATCGACGAGGATTTCGGTCCGCGGGCTGATCTCTTCGCGATACATGCGGACCATCAAGGTATCGCTGCGGGCGTAGGCCCCCCAGTCAAGGTGCCGGATGTCGTCACCCGGCATGTACTCGCGGTATTCTTGAAACTCGAGCGAACTTCCGGCGCCGCGACCGAGCAACTCACCCATCCGGCCGGCCGCGGGATTCCGGGGTAACCCCAATTGAAACGTGTCCACGACTCGTTGGACTTCGGGATCGTTCAGCATCGGTTTCATACGATCCTTATCACCTCGCGCGGCACTGCCGGCGCCGGAGGCACGTAGGGTCGAGCCACGTCGGACATGCCGGCGAGCATCGCTCGCAGATTGACGACCAGGCTGACCACAGCGCCGATCCCCAGGACGAACAGCAGCAGATTCGATTGTTGCGTGTTGATGCTGCCTTCGCGCAGTCGATACAGCGTCGAAAACGGGTCGGAGATAAAGTAGACGGGACTGTCATTCGGGTTGGCTCGGAATCGATCGAGGAAGTAGAGAGTCTGAGGAAGGATCGAAGCCACGGCAAGAAACAGCATCGTCAGGACGCGGGCGTGTGACGGACGGAAGTCACCCGAGACTGATCGGGCGACTCGCGACAGGGCCGCTCCCAATCCGATGAAGATCACACTGTAACACCAGACCCCCATGGCGAATCGGACCGTTAACTCGTCGACTGTCCCGAACATCAGGGACGCTCCGATCACGAATGCCAGAAGAATCGACATGTGGCCGATCAGGTAAACCAGCCCGCGGCCGCCGCCGGGAACGAACGGCGCCGCCAGCACGCGAAACAGACCCAGGCGGCCCAGATCGCGCCGCACCCGCCGCGACAGAACATCAGGTTCGGTCGCGGCGAACAGGCCGAACATGAACCAGTGGATTCCGGATAAAATCGTGAACGTCATCAGCATGCCGTTCAGAACCCCCCCCGTGGCTGACGGCAACCCCGCCGTGCCCCCGAAGAGCAGCAAGGCCAGAAACCACAGCAGCGCCAGCCAGAAGATGCCGGCTGCCGCCAGCCGAATGCCCGAACTGCGATTGTCGGCATCGAACGTCAGTTGGGCGATCGCGATCTGAAGTAATAACAACCCGTAGGCTGCCACAAACGAAATCATTACGGCAATCGCCCACCAGAATCCAGGTTCGTCGAATCCGAATCCGAACTGCATACCGGCGCCGACTCGTGTCAGCGCGAAGAACAGACACATCAGCAGGCCCCCCAGCATGCCCAGCGTCAAAAAGACCTGCCAATAGCGTTGGCTGCCCAGCGTGCTGGCCGTCAGCGCCACGAGCGTCAGTACCATCGACCCGAGCATCGATGCCACCAGCACGAAGGCGATGGTCGGCACATCGATCCCATTGAGCAGCTTGGCAAAGGCAATAAAGGGGGTAATCGCCGAGTAGTAAATGAACAACTGCACGACCGCGCTGGCGAACTTGCCCCACACGATCTGCCGGGGCTTGAGCGTGGTAATCGACAGCACCTCCCAGGTGTGCAAATCCCGCTCGCTCAGCAGGCTGCGAAACGCCCCGAACGG
Organism: Planctomycetaceae bacterium; assembly: GCA_009691905.1. GTDB lineage: Bacteria > Planctomycetota > Planctomycetia > Planctomycetales > Planctomycetaceae > SIAF01. The sequence continues at coordinate 9,617 of SIAF01000086.1, forward strand.
GACGATCAGGAAGATGGCCACCGACAAGACGACGTAGTAGAAGAAAAAAAACGCCCCGCCGATTGCGCGGTATTCAACCCCCGCCCCGGATATCACGATTCCGAACACGGAAATCAGCCACGCGGCGGTCAGCATCAGAAAGAACGTGGCCATGAACTGCCGGCTCTTCAGCGACTGTCGAGTCTCCTTGACGAGAATCGGGTTGAGCCAGTCGCTGGCGCGCTCGATGATCGAGGCATCAGCGGCAACGGGAGGGCCGCTCATTGCATGATTCCTTCGGTTATCGCCATGAACGCGTCTTCCAGATTTTCGGTCTTGCCCGAGAACTCGACGATCTGGGCCCCTTGGTCGACCAGCCGTTTGAGCAGCGCCACCCGCGCACGATCGTCGCCTTCGAACTGAAACGACAGCGTGCTGCCGGCCGTGCTGACAAGACCCACGAACGGCTGCTGCAACAGCAGCCGCTCGAGCGCCTCGGCTCCCTGCAGCACGCGAACCGTCAGCGTCGCCGTGCCGCGGCCGCGGCGATCGCTGAGCGTCTGCATGATTTCAGTCACGGTGCCGCACGCCAGGATCTTTCCCGCCTCGATGATCGCTGCCGAGTCGCAGATCTCTGACAATTCGGTGAGGATGTGCGAACTGATCAGAATCGTTTTCTTGAGATTGACCGCCAACAGGTGAATCAGCTCGCGCAGCTCGACGCGTGCGCGGGGGTCGAGGCCGGCGGCCGGTTCGTCGAGAATCAGGACGTGCGGGTCATGAATCAGCGTGCGCCCCAGCCCGAGCCGTTGCGAAAGCCCCTTCGAAAGCGTGTCGATCGGCTTTTCGGCCAGTCGCGACAGATCGGTAAACGTCAGTACCCGATCGACGGCGTCGCGCCGCTGACGTCCCGTGAATCCGTAGGCGCGCGAGTAGAAATCGAGGTACTCGACGATATTCACATTCGGGTAAGTCCCGAAGGCATCGGGCATGAAGCCCATGATTCGGCGAACGTTGTCGGGATCGTCGACGACCGAGAGCCCTTCGACAAACGCATCGCCGGCAGTGGGCAGATCCAGCGTGGCCAGAACCCGCATCGAGGTCGTTTTACCTGCGCCGTTGGGGCCGATGAACCCGACCACCTGCCCAGGGTACGCCTTGAATGTAACGTTGTTGACCGCCTTCAACTTGCCGAAAAACCGGTGTAGATTCCGAAACTCGAACGCCGGCTGAAGATCGTCTTCGGGCACCTCTTCGACCGGTGTCGAACCCACTGCAAAACTCTCGGCCGCGATCATGTTCATCAGAAGTCAGGGCTTCCCGCCGGTCCGGCACAATGGAGACTTGAAACGATCGACGAAGCCCTGGCGAACGACGTTCGGCCGTTCGAATTGCCGGGAAACAATCAGTAAAAACCCAGCAGGACGTGGACTCCCGCTTTAGGATGCGTGTGCTCGATTCCCAGTTCGATACCCGGGTTGTCGCGAAATGTCGCCAGATACGAGCGCGGAACCAACCGATCGTCGCGAGCTTCCTGCGTCGCGTTGGGGGGCGGGGCGTCGCCGAGTTGTAAATCGTTCACGCGCCGCAACCCCCGCTCGAGCGTGCTCTGCGAAAAACTGATCACCGTTCCATTGCCCGAACCATAGGTCCACGACGCCATCATCGCCGTTCGCGAACGTCGCGTAAATGGCGTCCAGTCATTGGACTTGACCCCCTGCGGCGCTTCGAGCTTAAATTCATGCAGTGCCCGAGTCAGATTTTGCAGGTCTTGGGTGGCCGCGACGTGCATTCGAGCCGTTCCCCCTGCCGGCACGCTGCCGCCGGCCCACAGGCGGCCCGCCTCGTCGCGGACCAGCAACGCTTCGATCGGCCATTCCAGCCCGTTCGCGGCTTCGGGAGGCTCATCGGCCGTTCGCGAGGTGAACTCGACTCGACCGCGCAATGTACGATGCTCGACGGTCTCGAACTGAGCCGAGGTTCCCGAGCGCAGCCAGCCGGCGGTCAGGTTTTGCGTGTCGGTCCAGTCCACTGTCCCCGATTCGAAAGCCGAGTCATCAGACCAGATCGGCAGGACGGCTGTCTCGGGTGAAAAGCGCAGTCCGGCCGAGGGCGCCAGACCCGCGTACAGCGAAATGCGATTGAATGACACGGCCTGCCTGGTTCGCTGGTCGAGCAGCGTCAGGCTGCGCAGCCGCGATTTGACGCCGAATCCATCGGCGATCAGCGAGTAGCCGAACAGCGCGCAGCTTGTCGCGAACGCGATGACCGGAATCGTCAGCACCAGCAGATACAGTTGCTTGCGGCGCAAGACGACGAAGTAATTGACCGGTCCGATGACGATGGCGAACAATGAGATGAGCAATACGAATGCCAGAATCGGCACCCCCCCGACGCCGGGGATCAGAAAATTCAAAAACTCGGGGTGCCGCTGACGACTCGACGTTCCATGCCGCACCGTCCAATTCAACCGATTTTGCCACTTGGAAGAGTTCAGCCACCAGCCCCAATCGACCGGTGACCCGAGAAATGGATCGCCCGGAAAGGCATACACCCGCCCGGCCAACCGATCGACGTGACTGAACGTGTCGGGGGAAATTTTCCACAGCGCCTGGTTCGCCGACTCGATCGCATTGTTTGGCGGTAACGGATTAACGACCCCTTCCACACCGGGAACGACCACCATCATGCCTCCGGCCAATCCCCCCATGGCCATCGACGGATCCGCCGCAGACACGGGGATCGGCTGATGCAGCGCGGGCTGGGCCGCTTGCCAGAGCGGCAAATCGTTCGTTCTTCCGGATAAGTCGAGCAGTCGTGCCAGGTCTTTCGACTGCGACGGACTTTCACCAACGTCGGTCACGATCAGCGTACCCCCCGCGTCGGTCCAGGCGAGCAGGGCGGCCCGTGCCGCAGCAGGCAGCTTGTCGAAGGCCGCCAGCGGAATCGCAACAATGTCGAGCGCGGAATAGTCGATCCACGATTCGGGCAACATGACCGGGGCGATCACCTGATAGTCATTCGACCGAACGCCGCTGGAACCGGAAGCCCCGACCAGCCGCATTCGCAAGCCGGAGCGGGCCATGATCGGATCGGCCGATCCTGAAAGCGCCTGCACTGCCTCTTCGAATTTGCTGCAATCGATGGCCGTCGGCGAAGGATGAATCACCAGCAGCGAGGGACGATCGTTCGAACCGGGCGCTGCATCGGGCAATCCCAGGTGCTGAGTCAGGTCGGCCAGCGGTCGGCCCTTCTCGTAAATCCGTAATTCACCCATGGAATTCAGGCCCACCAGCGGAACCGACAGCGTGAATTGCAGTGTTGCGTTCTGATCGACATGCACTCGTCGTTCAACCGCCGGCAATTTCGAATCGCCGGCGCCCGTGTCGACGAATCGAAAGACCAGGTCGCGCGGGCCCGCCGTGTTCGTCAATCGGATCCGAATCGGGTAGTAACCGCCGTTCGCTCCTCCGGCCCACCTCGAATCAACCGTCAGCGCCAGGTCGTAGGCGCGGCGCAGCGACTCATTTCCCGCGGCGCGCGCCGCTCGCGGTGTCGCAACAACCAGCGGACCGACGAGACAGCCCACGATCGCCAACGCCCTGAGGCGTCGCAGGGCTGTCGTGACAGGCTTTCTGCGAACCGCTGCAGGGTCGAGCGGAGTTGCAGTAATCAATTTCGGCGTATTTGCGCCTTGGAAATCGGGCGACCCTCTTCGCGGGAGACTGCTCATGCTCTTAAGTCCTCCGGGATCGAACCGGACACGTCGGGAACCACGGCCAGCAGTCGGTCGACCAGTTTCAGGCTGTCCCACCCCTCGAGCCGCGCGGCATAATCGAGAATCAACCGATGACCCAGCACGCTTCGGGCGACCCGACGGACTTCGTCGAAACCAACATTCGGTTTTCCGTGAATCAACGCGGCAGCCCGCGCCGTACCCGCCAGGGCAATCGCAGCGCGCGGCGATGCGCCGAATTTGACAAACCGCCGCACCTCGTCGGGAGCCTCGTCGCGCGTCGGGTGTGTCGCCGAGACGAGGCGGGCAATGTAATTAGCGACGGCCGTCGGCAGATGGATCGCGTCAGTGAAGTCGAACAACTCGACGAGCTCGCTCTCGCTGAGCACCTGGGTCAGTTCAGGCGGCTCTCCCTGCCGGCGAGTGGTGATGATCTCCTGCAACGTTTCACTGGAGACTCCGGGCACATTGATCTTGAACGTGAACCGATCGAGCTGTGCCTCGGGCAGCGGATAAGTCCCTTCGAGTTCGATCGGGTTTTGCGTCGCCAGCACAAAGAATGGAAAGGGTAACGGATGGGTCTCGCCCAGTACCGTCACCCGCCGCTCTTGCATCGCCTCCAGCAGGGCCGACTGCGTTTTCGGGCTGGCGCGATTGATTTCGTCGGCCAGCACAAGGTTGGCAAAGATCGGACCGGTGTGAAACACCAGTCGGCGGCGACCGTCGACTTCTTCCAGAATCGGTGAGCCGATAATGTCGCCCGGCAGCAGATCGGGGGTGAACTGCACACGGCGAAAGGAGAGCCCCAGCAGCCGGGAAAGGGATTTGATCAGCTCGGTCTTGCCCAGTCCGGGCAGGCCTTCCAGCAGCAGGTGCCCGCGGGCCAGAAGCGAAATCGCAACGAGTTCGAGAAGTTCGGCTTGCCCGAGAATGGCCCGGCCCAGCTCGGCCAGCAACCGGTCGGTCAAAGACCTGGCACGTTGTACGTCGGCAGGTGAAAGCAACTTTCCCGCTACGGGGACACGCGCCGACACTGTTTTGCCCGGGGGGCCCTCGTCACTGCTCAGCAAGCTGGACCTTCCTTACTTTTTCGCGGGGCCTTACTTTCTCTTGGGGCCTTACTTTCTCGCCGGACAGGTCGTCGACTTGACGACAACGCCCGCACGACGCGAACATGTCGGCTTGTGCTCCGACCTGATCACGAGAATTGGGCGACCGCTTCAGTTCGTCTCGCGACTGTCGAAATACCTACGAACCGAATTGCGGTGTCGGGGGCTCAGTTTCCGGTTCCACGTTGCCTGACCTGCCGCGGGATCGACATCCTGCCGGGCAGCACGGGGGGCGACCTCGGCGGCTTCTTCATCGGGCGCCCTCTTTTGAACTCCCAAAACCTCGTCCTTGGGCTGATCGCGAAAACCCTTGGGAAGCACGACTTCCTTGAATTTGGCGCCTTGACGATCCGACTCGTCGCCGAATGTCAAATCGGCGTCGCCGCGACCGCGCGTGATGCCCCCCTTGCCAGGTCGGCTGCCGCTTTTGTTCCCCTCGCACTGGCCCCCCTCGCATTCGCCTTCCTTATCGCACTGACCCGATTTGCAACCCGAGCATTTCTTGCGAAGCTCGTTGAGCTTATCGTTCTCTTTGTCGAGATACTCTTTCAACTCGTCGAGTAGTTCCTGACGGTCCCCCGCATCTTTGGGCATTTGCAACTTTCCGTTTTTCATCAACCGCTGCAACTGCTCTTTTAAGTCTTTCGGAACGCCCGCCAAGCCCCCTTTCTGCATCATTTTCTGCAGCGACTCGGCCAGGTCGTTCTCAAGCTGCTCAGAACGCTCGAGCGACATCTGGGGCGTATCGGACAGGTTCGAATCGGCCAACAGGGCCGCAGCGCCACGGGCTTTCGCCAGCGACATCGCGGCCGTCTCCAGGCGGACTTTCATTCGTTCGCGCAGGGCGTCGACGGTTTCCCATTTCTCGTGGGTCAACGGCGTATCGCGCGTCTCTTCGGTGAGTTTTTCGACCTCTTTCTTCAGTTGCTGCTCTTCGTCTTCTCCCAGGAGTTGCTCCTTTTCGATCTCATTGAGCAACTCTTCCAATTCCTGCGCGGCCTGTTGACCAACCGTGTTGTACAGCGTCGGAGCGGTCGACGCATTTCTCAACGGGACGAAGCAGGCCCCCAGGGCAAACAGCAAAGGCAGCGTGATGTAACCGGCGAATCGTCGTGGTCGCACGCGCGGGATCGCCTCGTGCCAGAGTCGTTCGATCTGAGGCAACCGATCGGCCCAGTCGTCGGCAGGCCGTTCGCAGAGTGTCATTAATAGCCCCCCGCTGTTGATCGCGGCATCCAGACGCGCCACCGACTGCCAGCGCGTTTGACTTGGCTTGCGCGTCAGCCACCAGGCCGCGGCCAAGGCGACGACGACACCGACCCCCAGCCACAGCACGTGCGGCCAAGCCTGAGGGATCAGCATCTTGACGACGAGCACGGTCGCGCCGAAGGCAAACAGATACGCTGCACCCCATTCGGCCCCGCGCTTCAAAAACTCACCCAGACGGATGCGGGACGCGTAACGATTGATCCAGCGGTCAATTGTGTCGATCGGCAACGGGCACCTCCCTGAGGAGTGTAATAACCAAATCTCCAGAATCAGGACGCCGCACGCGTCGTCATTGTAACGCACCGGGCCGCCAGAGGCAGCCTCTGGCGTCAGATTGACATAAACCGATCTGCATACTACACTTCAACCCATAAATCAATCAAATGGTTGATCTGGCCCGGTCAGGGCCGCGCGAAGCCGGATGTAATGGCCGGCAACTCATTCATGTCGTCTGTCAGGAGATTCGTTAATTGCCTCACGAGGAAATCGAACCCGCTCGCGGGTTCCAAGGTCTGGGACTGAGTCCCGCATCAATCGCTGCTCTCGAACACGTCAAATACCACGATCCAAGTCCCATACAGTCGGCATTCATTCCGCGGGCCGTGACCGGCAAAGATTGCATCGGCCAGGCGCGAACCGGCACCGGCAAAACGTGTGCCTTCGTTCTGGCGATTCTCGAACGCATTGATGCCGACAGTTTGCTCGTTCAGGCGCTGGTTCTCACACCGACCCGCGAGTTGAGCGAGCAAGTCGCGGCCGAATGTCGCCGGCTCTCGTACACCCGCCCGGTGCAAACCGTCTGCTGCGTTGGCGGCAAGCAGATTCGCCGCCAGGTCGAAGCCCTCAAGCAGGGCGCTCAAATCGTGATCGGGACCCCCGGCCGCGTTCTCGACCTGATGAGCCGCAAGGTGCTTTCGTTCGAGAACGTGCGGGTCGTCGTTCTCGACGAAGCCGATCGAATGCTCGACATCGGGTTTCGCCCCGATATCGAAAAAATTCTGCGGCGCGTCCCCACCGATCGGCAAACTCTGCTGCTCTCGGCGACGTTGCCCGGTCCGGTCGAGCGATTGGCCCAGCGCTACATGCGCAGTCCCGAGCGGGTTGACGTTTCGCAGGATCAGGTGGTTGTCGACACGGTCGAGCAGTACTACATCACCGTCGATCACGATCGCAAACTGAAAACGCTGGTACAGCTTCTGTATCGCGAACGCCCGCGGCAGGCGCTCGTCTTCTGTCGCACGAAACGCGGCGCCGACGCGCTGCACATGAAGCTGTCCCGAATGCTGCCCGAAGTCACAGTGATGCACGGCGATTTGCAGCAGACCGCAAGAGACCGGGCACTCCAGCGGTTCCGTGACGGCACGGCGCGACTGCTGATTGCCACCGACGTCGTCGGGCGCGGTATCGACATCAGCAGCGTCTCGCACATTATCAACTACGACATCCCCGAGTACTGCGACGACTACGTGCATCGCATCGGCCGCACGGGCCGTTTGGCAGGCGTCGCGGGTTTCGCGTTCACTTTCGTCGCCCGCGACGAGGGACCGCAACTGACCGGCATTGAAATGCGAATCAATCGCGAACTGCCGCAGTACACGTTTCCCGACTTCGAACCGTCGCTGCAGCCGAAATTCGCCAGATCGGGCCCGGCCCCGGTGCCTGTGCCAGCCGCGATTCCGGTCGTCGACGAGGTCGAAGATCCGTTCGAAATCGGCGTGATGTAGCCCGAATGGCTCAAGTAGGGTGGGACCAGCTCGCGCAGCGTGCGCAGGCCCGCCATTCGGTTCGCACCGCATTGGAACCCCCGTGGTGGGCCTGCGAAAGCCGCTCGATGACGAAACAACGCGCTGTCTGATTCGAGTGATTTCAGAAAACGAAAGCCCATCGTAGTTCTCGGCATGCTGGTCCCACACTACAGACTGCTTCACGCGCCGTCGATCGGATGCCCTCGCAGAAATTCGCGAACGAACGGGATGATTTCTTCATGCGCGTCTTCGAAGACATAGTGTCCCGCCGCCGGTAATCGCAGGGCCTTCGCCCGCGGAAAACGCCTCAGAAACTCGTCGAGAAATGCCGGCGTGAAGCACCAGTCGCGCTCGCCCCAGACAAACAGCATCGGCCGATCGGCAATCGCCGGCAGCGACCCTTCGAGATCAACCAGCGTCTGGTAACTAGGGTGGCTGGTCGTCATCGGGATGTCCTGCACGAACCGCAAAATCGCCACGCGGTCAGACCAGTTGCCGTAAGGCGCCAGGTAGCCGGCCCGCACCGGGGCGGTCATTCGTTCATGGCGGCAAACGGCCATGCGCAGCGCGGCCCGAGCGAACAGATTGAGCCCGCGCACCCCCAGCAGCCCCAGCAGCGGCCAGCGACAAACCGCAATTCGCAGCGGGATCCGCCGCGACCGGAAAGCCGCGGTATTGAATAAAACGTATCGCGCGAATCGTTCGGGCATCCTCGTCGCAGCCCCCAGGCCGATCGCCCCTCCCCAGTCGTGCGCCAGCAGCGTGACACGATTCAAGTCGAGGGCCGCAATGAACCGCGACAGATTGTCGATGTGCCGCGCCAGTGTGTAGTCGTAGTGCTGCGGCTTATCCGAAAAGCCGCAGCCGATATGATCGACGGCGATCACACGATATTCGCGGGACAAACCCTTGATCAAATTCCGCCAGGCAAAGCTCCAGGTCGGGTTACCATGCACGCACAGCAGCGCCTCGCCCCGGCCTTCGTCGACGTAATGGTAACGCAGCCCGTCGAGTTCGATGAATTTCGAGGGAAACGGGTACTCGTGCTCAAATCCTGTTCGTGGGTGGGACGTCATCGATCGGCCACTTTAGAAGCGGCCGCCGCGGCTGGCAAGTGCCGTTACGCGACGACGGTAGACGCGGAAAGAGGATGGACGCGACAGAACCCCGCCAGATTTCTCTGGCGGGGTTCTGTTTTGGCGGCTTACTGGAATACATACCGACAGCTACCCGCGGTAAACTCACGGCATGCCCATCCATTTTAATAAGCCTCGTCACCAGAATTCGTGGGTGAATTTTGGAGTGGGGAGGTCGGATAGGGTGTGATACAGGGCGATTTTTGCGATTTCCGGGGAACGAAAGCCATACGCTTTTCTCAGGGTCAGTTTTGCCTTGTTGTTGAAGCCTTCTAC
>SIAF01000087.1 GCA_009691905.1 Planctomycetaceae bacterium
GACCAGTGGTTCGGCTGCTCGACTTGTAACACAGACGGCGATAGCCGAATGACGGACGGGAAGGGCGGCGTAGTGCCAACACCACTACCCCGCGACGCAACGCCCGGCGAGGACTGTAGTTGCGGAACGCTGCTGTCGAAGACGGGCCAGACGGTCTTGACTTGTTCCACTCTGGCGATCCCCAGTTCATTGAGCGCCGATTCGTACTTGGCCGGTTCATCCGCGTAGATCGTAAATATCTTGTAGGGACCGACGAACACTTCGTCGTGACCTGCGTGGGACCCGATGCCAAAACCGATTTGGCCGTCGTGGGTCAAATGCACTCCGGCCGGTGCCACCCACGACTGATGTGGCAAACTGGCGGTTCGGGGTGGGCGGGGTGTTTCGTGGATAGTGGATAGTAGGTTGTGGATGGGGAATGCTGTAGGTGCGTCTTTCGGAGAATGACGCAGACACCCTGCGCCCCAAGGCTTGTTGAACACTTCGAGTGATTTCGAGGAAATTCGACGGTTTTCGACGGTTTCCTTGTTGAACACTTCGAGAGCCCTTGTTGAACAATTCGCTGGGTGCGGTGCGCTGATGACGCGTCTTTCGGAGAATGACGCCGACACCCTGCGCCCCAAGGCTTGTTGAACACTTCGAGCGATTTCTCGGGAATTTGAGGGTTTTGGACGTTTTCCTTGTTGAACACTTCGAGGCGTGAAAAACCGGAAGCTGACGCATCCGGCTCGCCAGGGACCTACTCACCGGCCCGCGGCTTGTTGCGCTCTGCGGGCGATTTCGCGGATATTTGAAGGTTTTCGGCCGTTTCCTTGTTGCGCTTTCCGAGAGGCGGGCGTCAGTGACATGCCGTGCGAACTCTCGTCCTTCCCGTTGACCACTGGTATCATTAGACGATCAGAGTTCAACAGGATTTGCACGAGCGAACCATGACCATCACGATCACACTGCCGCCGGAAACTGAAGAGCGACTGCGGGCTCAGGCTGAAGCCACTGGCAAGAGTATCAGCACGCTCGTTGTCGAAGCGGTCGAAGCTCGACTGTCGCTTTCGAAGCTCGCGCTTCGCGAAATTCTGGCTCCGGCCCATGCCGATTTTCATCGGAGTGGAATGACCGGCGAACAACTCGAGGAACTCCTGCAAGAGTCCCTTGATGAAACCCGGTCGGAGCGGAGGTCTTTGCCGGGCGCGTCAGCATGACCAGGGCCGTCTTCGACTGCATGATTTTTCTGCAAGCGGCAACGAATGATCGAGGACCGGCATTCGCCTGCCTTTCGCTTGTCGAAGCGAACGAAGTTGACCTGTTCATCACACCGGGAATCCTGGCAGAAGTTCGGGATGTACTCACTCGACCGAAGCTTCGGGCGACGTTCCCGCAACTCACTCGAGACGTCGTCGACACTTTTCTGCAAAAAATCGTGGCTTTGGCCACGTTAGTCGCGGAAAGTCCCGACGCGGGGGTCGTGATTCGCGATCCGGACGACCTGCCGTACCTCAATCTCGCAGTCGCCGCAAATGCAGAATACCTGGTGAGTCGCGATAACGACTTGCTGTCGCTGATGCGGGATCGTTCGTTCGTGGAGAAGTATCCCCGATTGCAAGTGGTCGATCCCGCCATGTTCCTATCTGCCGTGCGCGCGACTGGGCGTCCCTGACACACGGTCCGTCGGGGGGAAAAAGCGGATGGTAAATGGCCGATCGTTGATGGTGCCGGGCGATCGCACCGACCCAGTCGACTCTTCGACTCTTCGACTGCGTGACCCGGTGCCCATCACGACGCGACAGCGGCGCCGCGCAGCCGCTCGGCCAGTTGCGAGACGACCTCGGCCAGCAGCCCCAGCGAGGCGCGGGCCTGGTCGAATGTCATCACCAGCGGCGGGCTGATGCGGATCACATTGCCCGCGAGCGGACCCAGCAGGTGAATCCCCTCGCCCTCGTCATTCCCCAGATAGGCGGCCCTGACGATTTCGATCGCGACCTGTTGGCTGGTCAGTTCGCCGCAGTCGGCACACTCGATGCCGAACACCAGCCCCTCTCCGCGGACCTTAGCCACGAGGCTCGTCTCTTTGAGGCGGTTAAGCCCCGCGAGAAACAGCGGCGTAAGCTGCCGCGTGTGTTCGAGCACGTCGGTGGCTTCGAACTCGTCCAGCGTGGCCAGCACGGCCGCGCAGCCCAGGGGGTTGGCGCTCCACGTATCCGAGGCTTCGCCGTATTTGAGGGCCGACATCACATCGCCGCGGCCGACGACCGCCGACACGGGAACGCCGTTACCCAGCCCTTTGCCCAGGACGACAAAGTCGGGTTCGATGCCGTACGCTTCGAAGGCGAACATTCGCCCCGTCCGGCCGAAATTGGCCTGGACTTCGTCGAGGATGAACAAAATGAGGTGCTCGCGGCAAAAGGCCTCGAGCAACTGGTGATAGGCGGCCGGCGGATGGTAACTGCCCCCGCCCCCCAGGTACGGTTCGGTGATCAGGCAATTGAGGCGGCGACCGAACTGGTTCCACAAGCCATCAAGTTCGTTGCGGTACGCGGTCAGATCCAGCGGTTGCTGCAACCGCGACGCGTCGTCGACTTCGTCCATCGGAAAACCAATGAACTTGACCCGCATGTCGCGGTCGTGGTCGCTTTCGCTGCCGGTGACCGCCCCTGCCAGACCTTTCTTGCCGTGAAAGCCGTGGCGCGTCGCCAGAATCATGTCCCGCGAGGTGTCGCGATGCAGGCAGGCCCACAGCGCTTTTTGAACCGCCTCAGAGCCGGAGGCGGCCCACATCACCGTGTCGAGCCGTTTGCCCCCCGGCCACGATTGGACGTTCTTGACCAGTCGCTTCACTGCTTCGGCTTCTATCGGCGTAATCGCGTTGTAGGCCGTCATGGTCACGGCCGAAAAGAATTCGTCGCCGGCGAGTTTCGTCCCCTTGCCGGGTGCTGATTCGTGCGACGATTCGGGAGGCGTGGCGGCTTGCAGCGACGGCGGCCAGCCCATGTACCGGGCAAACCGCTGCATCCAGCGCACGGGGTTATGCCCCAGATTGGCGACCAGCACTCCGGACGAGTAATCGTAGAGTCGACGCCCCTCGGGGGTCCAATGAAACACACCCGACGACCGGGCCAGCACCATCTGGCTGGGAGTGAAGGTTCGCAGCGCGACCGGCTCCTGTCGGGCAATCGTCAGGCGGACCGAGTTGGACCGCTGCTCGCCTGAAAACTCAATGGGGGAAAACTCGGTGTGCGGGATCATGAGCAACTATGTGAACCCGCAAAGGAAACTATGCGGCGCCGCGTGTAAAGTGACCCTTCAGGGGGCTCACGCCCCCCGCTCGCCTGCTCAACTATTTCTGCGTGTCAACTATCCGCCGACTTTTTTAACCGCCGCTCCAGCGGCCTTGCGAACCCCCTCGTCCTTATCCTTGCTCAGGCCTTTGAGGGCCGGCACGGCCGCTTTCGACTGGGGACCGAGGGCGACCAGGGCCTTGATGGCTTCCAGCCGCGCCTGAGGGTCGTCGGCTTCGAGCAACTTAATGAGCAGGGGGACGACCGCTTCGGCCAAACCCTCGCGCTTGGGATCGATGTACACGAGTGCCCAGGCGCTGACGATCCCCAGGAATTCGTCCTTTGAGGTTAGATTGCTGACGAGCACCGGAACCGCTTCTTTAGCTTTCGGCCCGATTTTGCCGAGGGTGTAGCAGGCGCTGTAGCGAACGAGTGGGGCGGGGTCGGCCAACGACCGCAAGACCGACGGCAGCGCCTCAGTCGCTGCCGGGCCTATATTCCCCAGCGTCCCCAAGGCTTCGCTCCGAATCCTGGGGTTCTTCTCGTTATCGAGCAGTTTGACCAGTTCGGGCACGGCGAGTTTTGCCCCCGCCTCCAGGCTGCTCAAGGCCGTCACCGATTCGAGGCGCACCAAGTCCCATTCATGCGACAGCCCATCGATCATCAGGGGCAGCGCCATTTTGACATAGTCCGCATTGCCGGGTTCGAGCGTGATCAGACCCCAGGCGCTGACTTCGCGCAGCAATTTGTTGTTCGGGTCTTGAATGGTTTTTGCAAGAATCGGCACAACTTCCTTTTTGGCGCCGATTTTGATGAGGGCATAGGCTGCCCCCGGCCGCGTTTCGCTTTTCTCGTTTTTCAGCTCGGCCAGCAACTGCGGTATGGCCGCCTCGGCTGACGGACCGATCTGGGCCAGGGCAATCAGGGCCTCGCGTCGCACTTCGACATTCTTGTCCTTGAGCAGGCCCAGCAGTGCCACGGTCGCCTGTTTGGCATCCGGCCCGAGATTCGTCAAAATCAGAACGACCAGTGATCGGCTCTTCTCATCTTTCAACGCTTCAATCAGGGCGGGCACCGCGTCGGGACCGATTCGTCCCAGGGCCTCGGCGGCGTTGACGGTGACGGCGCCTTGATCGTCATGCAGCGCCTTGAGCAGTGCCGGCACGGCCGATTTCGCCGCCGGGCCGATGCTGGCCAGCGCCTGCGCCGCCTCGCGGCGAACCGTGGCGTCACTGTCGGCAAGGGCTTTGGTCAATTCAGGAACCGCCGGTGCGCCGATTTTACCCAGCATGCCGAGGGCATCGGCGGCATTCGCGCGTACGCTGGGAAGCTTGCTGGCCAGCAGCCCCTTCAACGCGGGTACAGCGGGTTTCGACGCAGGGCCAATGGCACCCAGGGCGCGGGCTGCCTGCTCCTGCAACTTATCGGACTTCGAACCCAGGGCGGCGGTCAGCGCCGTGACGGCGGGGGCCGCTTCGCCCCCGATCAGTCCCAATGCCGACGCCGCGCGCGAAGCCACGAGAGCGTCGCTCGCGGGATTCTGAACGATGTCCGTCAGCGCCGCGACGGCCGGCGGGCCGATTTCGCCCAGCGCGGCAATGGCGTCATCGCGAATCGACTTCGATTTGGAAGCCAGCGCCGCGGTGAGCACCGGCACCGCCTCATCCATGCGGTCTTTTTTGCCGGGATGGATTCGCACCAGCGCCAACACGGCCGCAATCTTCAGCGGTTGATCGTCCCCCTTGGCAATCGTCAGCAGAGTTTCGGTGGAGGCTTTGGCTTCTGCTCCGATCGAACCCAGGGCATGGATCGCCCCGAGTTTCAGCGCGGGGGGGCCGTTCTCAAGAATGGCCTGCAAAGCCTCTGTCGCCTTTCCAGCCGCCGGGCCGATCCGCCCCAGTGCAATCAACGCTTCGTGCTGCACGCGAGGATCTTTGTCATGCAGCGCCCCGACCAACGCGGGGACCGCCTCGATGCTTGCCGGTCCGAGCGCTCCCAGCGCCTCGGCCGCCGCTTCACGGACGGTGACCTGAGGCGCCGACAGGTCGCGGACCAACGTCTCGACATCGTTCTGGGCGGCCCGCAGGCTCTGGCCCGATAGACACCACACCAGGCCGACCACAGCCATCGCGCTAATTCGTCGCATGAATCGCTCCACGGGGTTGTTGTCCGGGATCATGATCCGGAGAACTGATACGAAATTCGAAAATGAACCGCCGCGCGGCGGATCAGTGCCCTTTGCCGCTCCGGCCGCTTGCCATTCTGCATTAAGGAGGGTTAGAATGACAGGCTGTCGAACGCAGGATTTTCCATTCTAATCCAAAATCACCCGGTAAATAAAGTCGTCCCGCGACATTTAAGAGATGGGGTGCGACGATGATTTCAGCCCTTCGAATTCGGGAGCAGCCGATCATGCGCAGAATTTTCCGCAGAATTTTCCTGGGAACCGCAGCCTTGGTCATCGTGACGACGGTTGTCGGCGACCGCCCGGGCCAGGCGCGGTGGTTTGCCCCCTCGGTGGGGCGTTTTGGCGGGTTCCGTATGGGCGGCTATGGCGGCTACGGGATGGGCGGCTACGGAATGGGCGGTATGGGCTGGGGCGGGGCTGCTTACGGCGGCGCCGCAGCCAATAACATGCAGGCGATGTCGCAAGTCATTCGTGCGAATGGACAATGGAAAAAGGATACAGCCGAGGCCGACATCAAATACGAAGACGCCCGCACGAAGTACATCGACAACAAAGAGAAATGGGTCAAAACCTGGAATGACATGCGCGGCCAGTACGAGGCGCAGAAAGCCTCAGATCTCGAGCGTCAAAAGCACTCTCCTAAAGTGCTGGCTGCGGCCGCTCGTTCGGGACAGCCCAAGCCACTGAGCTCTGAATCGCTCGACTCGATTACCGGCAAGATCGACTGGCCGGAGGTACTTCAGGGAGATGACTACGCCGTGCCCCGTCAAACGATCGATCAACTCTTCGAAGTGCGATCGCAGGCAGACGGTAGCGGCACATCGATGAAGATCCGCCAGGCCACTGGGCAATTGCTCGAGATTCTCAAAAGCAACATTCAGAACCTGCCGACCGGCGATTACTTCGTCGCCCGCCGATTTCTGGAGAGCCTGGCTTTTACCGCCAGGCCCGGATGATCGGCGGCGTCCCACGAGGGTTTAATCCTTCGCAGCCCGAAGCGCTGCGCCTGTTGAATGCGTGACAACCTGCGGCTGTCGTACTTTGACGCCGGCCAGCGCCGGCTGATCATTGCCCTGCCCGAGACCGGGCAGGTTGCCGCACGATCGACCGCCTGCGACATGTGTTCCCAGTCATCCGGGCAGGACCGTTTCAACCTCCAGCCAATTGGGTCCGGCGGCCAGGTCGACTTTCATCGGGACGGACAAGGGCAAGGCGTTTTCCATCTCATAGCGCAAGAGTTCCGCCAGATCGGCAACGCGGTCCTGGGGACATTCCAGGACGAGCTCGTCGTGAATCTGCAGTAGCAGCCGGGCCGGATGTTGGTCGCGCTCCAATCGCCGATAGACGTTGATCATGGCCTGCTTGATCAGATCGGCAGCCGATCCCTGGATGACCGTATTGATCGCCGTTCGCTCGGGCAGGTTGCGCTGGCGGTCGGGTTGTGGCGTGCTGCGAATGCCCTCGATGGCACGACGGCGGCCCAAGAGCGTGGTGGCGTAGCCCGTCTGCAGGCATTCGCTCAGCAGTTTTTCGAGATAGCGGTCGACGCCCGCATACCGCGCGAAGTAATTCTCGATGAACCGCGCCGCCTCGGCCTTCGAGATCCCCAGATTGGCCGCCAGACCGAACGGGCTTTGTCCGTAGATCACGCCGAAGTTGACCGCTTTGGCCACGCGTCGCATGTCGCTGTCGACCGACTCGGGAGAAACTTTGAAGACTTCGGCAGCAACCGTGGTGTGAATGTCGCCCCCCTGGCGGAAGGCCTCCTGCAGCACTTCGTCGCCGCTGAAGTGCGCAAGCATTCGCAGTTCGATCTGCGAGTAGTCGGCGCAAACCAGTTGCCAGTCGGCGGCGGCCGGCAGAAAGGCCCGCCGCACCCGCTGCCCTTCGGCCGTGCGCACCGGAATATTCTGCAAGTTGGGTTCGCTCGAGCTGAGTCGCCCGGTTGCCGCCACAACCTGATTGAACGAGGTGTGCAACCGGCCGGTCGCGGGGTTGATCAGCGCCGGAAGAGCGTCGAGATACGTGTTTTTGAGTTTGGTCAGCCCGCGGTGTTCGACCAGTTTCGACGGCAGCGGGTGCTTCGCGGCGAGCTGTTCGAGCGTCTCCTGATCGGTGCTGGCGCCGGTTTTCGTTTTGCGGATCACCGGCAACCCCAGTTCGACGAATAGAATCTGCTGCAGTTGCTTGGTCGAGTCGATGTTGAACTCGCGGCCCG
Source organism: Planctomycetaceae bacterium (assembly GCA_009691905.1). GTDB lineage: Bacteria > Planctomycetota > Planctomycetia > Planctomycetales > Planctomycetaceae > SIAF01. The sequence continues at coordinate 7,679 of SIAF01000087.1, forward strand.
CCAGTTCGTAAATCTCCCGGCGGATGCCGCCCAGACGCTGTTCGAGATCGCCGCTCTGCTGACGCAATTGCTCGGCGTCGACGCGAATGCCGTTGTGTTGCATCTCGACCAGCACCTCGATCAACGGTCGCTCGAGGTTCCAGTACAAATCCCACAGCCCCTGTTCGCGCAACTTGCCGGCAATCAGGCTCGAAAGTTCCCAGGCGACTTCGGCGTCTTCGGCGGCATACTCGGCTGCTTTGGCCACCTCGACCTCGTCCATTCGCTTCTGAAACAGACCCTTTCCGATCAGGTCGGAAATCGGAATCATCTCATGCTCGAAATACCGCCGGGCCAGCTCGTCGAGACTGTGGCTGCGGGCACCCGCTTCGAGCAAATAGCTGCCGACCATCGGGTCGACCCCCAGCCCGCGCAACCGAATGCCCGCTCGGCGCAAGACGAGCATGTCGTACTTGATGTTCTGGTTGGAGACTTCAACCGTCGGCGACTCAAGAATCGGGCGCAGAACATCGACCACGACCTGGGGGTCGAGCTGCGGCTCGCCGGCCGGCGCACGGACCGGAATGTAATACCCGGCGTGCGGCTCCCAACTGATCGCCCAGCCGACGATGTCGGCACGGACGGCATCCAGTTGCGTCGTCTCGAGGTCGAGGCAGAATTGCTGCCGCTCGCGAAGCGCTGCCGCCAGCGTGTCGAGTTTTTCGCGGGTGTCTACGACCGTGACGTGAAGCGCTCTGGTACGCGGCTGTGGCGACGATGGCCGAGCGGACGACTCACCCGCTGCCGGGCTGTCGTCACCGAACTCCAACTCTCGATTTGATGGCGGGGTCAGCAGGGTGTCGGCGGGCCGATCGGCGGCCGGTGATTCGGGGTGCCCCGCATCGAGAGTCGTCGGTTCGTTCGGTCGCGGGGGATCCTGATCGTCGAACAGGCTCGTTTGATGTGGGACGGCGGACGGGGGTTGTTGCGCTGCGGGCTGCGTCTGGCGGGGTTGATCGGTTTCAGATTGCACTGACGACGACGCACGCTCCAACGCCCGCAGGTCATCGCCAAACCGCCGAAAACCGAATTGGCGAAACAATCCCTGCAGGCGCTCGGCATCCCATTGCCCGACGCGGGCCGCGTTCCAGTCGATAGCGACCGGCAGGTCGCGCCGCAAAGTCACCAAGAGCTTGCTGAGGCGGGCCTGGTCGGCGAAGGTCTTCAGGTTTTCGCGAAGCTTGGCCCCCGGCGCCAGGTCGGCATGCGCCAGCACTTCGTCCAGCGTTCCGAATTGCTGGAGCAAGGCAGAGGCCTTTTTCGGCCCCACGAGCGGCACCCCCGGAACGTTGTCGACGCTGTCGCCGACCAGCGACTGAAAGTCGATCACCTGATCGGGGCGTACGCCCCAGTCGGCGAGCAGTTCGGTCTCGGTGAGAAACTGATCTTTGCGGACGTGGTAGATCCGCACGCGCGGGCCCAGCAGTTGGCGGAGGTCTTTGTCGTTACTGACGATGCACACGTCCATGTCGCGGCCGCCCGCCGACTGGACGACCGTGGCGATGACGTCGTCGGCCTCCCAGCCGGCCACTTCCAACAGGGGAATTCCGAAAGCGCGAATCGTTTCGGCGATCAGCGGAAACTGCGGTCGCAGTTCTTCAGGGGTGGCGCTGCGTTGCGCCTTGTAGGCAGGATACAGCCCCTCGCGTTCGCCCGGACCGGCTGGATCGGTTGCGCACAGAATATGCGTGGGATGCTTTTGTCCGAGGATATTGAGGATATCGCGGGTGAAACCGAACACGGCGTTCGTGGGCAGCCCCTGCGGACCGGTCATTTCCGGAATCGCATGGAATACCTGAAACACCAGTGAATAAACGTCGATCAGATACAGGAGCTCGGGCATAGAACGGGCGGCGTGAGGGCTTTGCGGATTATGAGGCCCCAGCCGTGAAAAGCCCAGCCCAGGCGAAGACGCGATTGACATCGGCCGCTGCTGCCATAGAATCGATTGATCAGCCGAGTACTGCATTTCTCCCGGAGTTCCCGCGATGGCCTCGTCTTCCAAGCCGACCGGTGTTCATTACGCGCTGGTCGTGTTCGTGCTGTTTACCATCGTCTGCGGCCTGGGTTGGCTTCTGGCGTATAAGGGAAACGGCAGCATCGGTGAACTGCATGCCCAGAATGTCAGTCTGGCTAAGAAAGCCGGGGACGCCGACACGCTGCTCAAACAGCATATCGACGACATCGAACGCCTGAAGAAGGCGCTGGGATCAGGGTTTGAGAAAGTCGGCGACGACCCGAACATTTCGACGACGGTTTACGGCGATCTGATGCTGCAGATGAAAAATTTCAGCGCCGGGCTGCAATCGCCGACGCTGATCGACCTGATCGCCAAAATGAACGAAGCCCTGCGGAATGCCAATACGTCCAACGACGAGCGGCAGAAGTTGATGGCTACCGAACTGGGAACATTCAACCGCGAGAAAGAAGCCCTCAATGCCGCGTTGGCAGCCGAGAAGAAGGCGCGCGACGAGATCGCCAAGAGCAAGACTGCCGCCGACACCATTCACGCCGAGGAAATTGGCAAGAAAGAGCAGGACGTGACCGAACTGCGGAAGGCGAATGATACGGTTCAGCAGGATTACGCCGAATACAAGGAGGCGACTGATAAGGCCCGCAAGCAGTCGGACCAGCGCGTGGCCAACCTGCTCAAGATCAATCGCCAGTTGCGAAAAGAGATCGAAGAAACGACGCAAACCACGTTCGAAGTCGCCGACGGCAAAATTACTTTCATCGATCCTGTCGCCAGGAAGGTCTGGATCAACCTGGGCAGCGTCGACGGACTGCGCGTCCGGACCAGTTTCAGCGTTTACAAGAAAAACAACTCAGGAGTCGGCCGCGGCAGCCGGCCGCACGAAATCGGCCCCGAAGATATCAAGGGGTCGATCGAAGTCATGAAGATCGCCGGCCCGCATCTGGCCGAAGCGCGCATTACCGACGAAGATCTGTACACTCCGATGGGCAAGGGCGACCCGATTTTTTCGCCGCTGTGGAGCCCAGGGCGCGGCGAAGCCTTCTCGATCGTGGGCATCGCGGACCTCGATGGCGATGGTCGCGACGATCGCGATTTGCTCCACGAATTGGTTACCGCGGCAGGGGCCACGATCGACAATGAAGTCGACGACAATGGTGTGCTGTACGTCAATGGCGAGACCGGCGCCGAAAAACCGAAGCTCTCAGAGAAAACGAAGTTCTTCGTTAAAGGCAAAATCCCCGATCTGTTGAGCACGTCCGACTCCGATCGGATCGCAATCCTGGGAAAAATCTACGAATTTCAGAAAGAAATGGACGAGCAGGCGCAGGAGCGGGCAATCCGCGTGGTCAGCCTCGGCGACTTTTTGAGTTTCATGGGCTATCGCACGCAGCGGCGGCTGTTCGTCCCTGGCGGCGAGACCCCGTACACGCTGCAAAACGGCTCTCGCGGCCCGATGGCCGAGAAAAGCAAAGGCGGCTCGAAGGCCTCCGGCGGCGCCACCGCGGGAGCCTACTCGGAGGACCCGCTGCTGAAGCCCAAAACCATGGGCACGCCCGGTAAGGGCAATGGCAAGGTCTTTCGTCCCGGCGCCGGCAAGTGAGACGCCGCCGGTCGCGGTCGAGGTGTTTCAGTCGGCGATGCCGGCAAATGAGAGTCACCGGGCTCGCGCTGCGGCGTGTCTTATGACCGTGTCTTATGACTTGGGCTTCGACGCGGCCTTCTTCTTCTCAGCCCGTTTGGCGGCGTCGGCAATGATTCCCTCGGGATCGTCATTGAAGGCATCGCGGCAACCGGTGCAGCAGAACCAGTAGGTCTGGCCCTTGTAGACGGTGCTCATCGTCCCCTTCCCGCCAGTCACGATGCACTCGGGCCCGCCGACCCCCTCTTCGGCCAGCTTCGTGCCTTCGCGTGTGCAACCGACCTCGGCAACCAGCGACCACTGCTGCTGCGCCGCAAGACGCGTCTGGTAGAGCAGGATCGTCCGCTTTTCATTGAGCAGCTTGATCTCGACCTGATGCATCCGACCCTCGGCATCGGCCTCGGAGGTCAGTGTCAATCGGTTCCCTTCCAGCGCCCCCGTATACCGCCGCTTGGCTTTGTCGAGAAGCGATGCTTCAAGGATGTATTCGTCAGCCGACGGATCGAAGGTGAGCAGCGCCGTGGAGATCTGTTTGCCATCTTTGACGTTATAGCGGATTCCGACCGAGTCTTTTTTCAGTTCCCAAACCCACTCCCCCTTTTCGAACCAGCCGCCGGCCGTTGAATTGCGCTTGGGGCGGCCCACCCCGCGCCACTGGCCGACCAGGCTGTTGAATTCCTGCAGGGCGGCCAGCGATGCCGCGCGGGACTCGTCTGCCGAGAGGGAGTTCGCTTCGACTTGGGGATCGGCCGGATCGTCAGCGACGGCCCCCATCAGGGCAACCAGACAAACCGTGCCGATTGCGAAACCGATCGGGAAACAACGCATAATCGCCACCTCACAGCCGGGAGACCCGCAACATCAGACAAAGCGACTGAGATTATACACGGCACGCCGTGCGACGAAAAGACATGCCGAAGCGTTCGCGGCGCGATCGACATCAAACCCCGTCATCAAACCGGCGACTCGTACAACACCTCGGGCTTGTCGCCGTGGGGGTCGTACAGCACTAAGCCCCCGCGCTCGTCGTTGACCCGCACGACGCAATCGGGTCGGGCGCGGTATTGGCGATCGAGTATGGCCTCGAGTGACTGGACCGCGGCCACCGTCTGCCGGTCGGCGGCGAGTTCGTTATAGGTGAGTTGCTGCATGGCCTGAAGGCGCCCGGTCCGCTCGGTTGCCGGCCCCCCGCGCTCGACGAAGCCGACTTCGCGAACGAATCGCTCCAGCGTCTCGATGCCGTACCCGCGCTGCGAGCGCTCGCCCCAGGGCTCGAGGAACGCCGCGCTGTAATGATTGTTGAGGGTCGTTTTCAGCTTCGTCGGCGTGAGTCCCTCGACGGTGCATTCGACGCCGCGCTTGCGCGAATGACCGTTCCAAACCCCGTTGTCGAATCGAAACTGCACTTCCTGCTCGACATAACCGGGAAAGTTATCGGGGTTGACCCACGACGTATGAATATCGAACGCCGCCTGGCGAGCGGGGGGAGTGATTCCGGTGCCCGGTTTTTCAAACGGGGGGCTGTCGTACTCGTAGACCATTCGCATCTGGCAGCTATCCCAGGTCGGTCCGTCGGCAGGACCGACGATCCCACGCTGGCCGGTGGCGGTGATCGTTTTCAACCGTCCGCCAAACGTGAAGTCGATCAGCTTGATGTAGTGTACGGCAACATACGTGCCGGGATTTCGGCCGGTGATCCATTCGGCGAACTGGCTGCCCGAGATGCTGCGCGGCTCGAGCAGCGAGCAGTAGCCGTTGTTGACGTGCTGCAAAATCCCGTCGGCGACCAGCGTTCGGAGTTTCTTATGGTCGGGGTCGAGCAGCTTGTGATAGACGACCTTGGCCAGCACCCCCTTGGCCTGGGCCAATTGGGTTAATTCGTCGAGTTGCGAGAGCGTCAGCACCGAAGGCTTCTCGATCAACACATGCACCCCCGCCGCGAGCGCCGCGCGGGCCGCCGCGAAATGCCGGTCGTCGGGGGTGGCCACACAGACGAAATCGACACCCGCTTTGAGCAATTCATGGACCGGCTGCACGCCGATGCAGCTCACAAACGGCCCGATGCGGCAGCCGGCCGACTCACGGTAGCGCTCGGCCCGGGCGCCAGTCCGCGAGGCCACGGCCACCAGCGGCACGTCGACGATCCCGAACCGCCGGTCATACAGCCCCTCGGCATGCACCCGCTCGAAAAACGGGCGGTAGGTGTCGTCAAAAATCATCCCCAGACCGATCATCCCGGCCCGGAGCGTGGGGGTTGATTTGCTGTCGTCGGCATTCATGCAACTGAGTCTATTTTGATTTGCGAAAATTCGCTACCCGCGATGATTGGCGGCATTTCGATTCTGCACAGTAATTTGTGCAACGGACCGTATCGCCACAATGCGACTTGCACCACAGTTTGTCATTCCCGGACGACCCACGATGAATTCAGGTCCAGCCACGGATGGACACGGATGAAACACGGATACAGCACAGGTCACCTCCCGTGTCCGTGTTTGTCCGTGGCTCATTCGTTCAACACAACACCCCGACAACACGCAACTTTTGAAATGGACCTCTACCCCGGATGATTAACGCTGATGTAGGGTGGAACCAGCAAGCCGAGAACGACTATGGGCCTTCGCTTTCTGAAAAGACTCTCGAACCAGACAGCGCGCCCGGTCGTCATTGAGCGGCTTGCGCAGGCCCAGCATGCGGGTTCCGATGCGGTGCGACCCGAATGGTGGGCCTGCGCACGCTGCGCGAGCTGGTCCCACCCTACATGAATAATCCACGCTAAGGGGCGCGCGTTGGCATGTCGGTCCGATTGGTCGCGCGATTTCGCAGTCGCAGTTGCTCGACGCCGAAGCGGTCAATGCGTACCATAGGCATTGACGCAAATTGATGGATGTTCCTTTCGAGTCTCCGGAGGTTTGATTGTGATTCACCGTTGCCTTTCCGCGCTCATCGGCTTGCTGTGTTTGGGTCGATTGATCGCCGCGCCCGTCTCGGCTGAGGAGTTTCAGTACCAGTTCGAATCCATCGCCGTCCCGCTGGCGACGGCCGACGAGCCGAAGCTCGACGCGCTTTCGGTCGCCAAGGCGGTCGACTACCTCGAACAGGGGACGCTGGCCTGGAACGGCAGCCGCAAGTGCGTGACCTGCCATACCAACGGCACGTACATGACCGTTCGCTCGGCACTCTCGCCTCAACTGGGGTCGCCCAATGCCGAGATTCGCAAGCATTTCGTCACGCAACTGGAACAATTTGCACAGAAGACCGACGAAGAGCAGCAACAAAGCGTCGCCCCGGCACAGGCGATTTACCTTGCCGCCGGTCTTGCCGAATGGGACGCCCACGTCACACACACCTTGTCTGCCGAAACCGAGCAAGCGCTGGCCCTGATGCTCAAACTGCAAAAAGAGACCGGCACGTGGGGTTCGCTCGATCGCTGGCCTCCGTACGAATCGAGTGCCTACCATCTGGCGACGGTCGCCGCGACGGCGGTCGGCGCCGCCCCTGGTTGGCTGCCCGGCCTGAAACCTGAAAGATGAGCAACAGCTTGCCGCCGTCGAACGCCTGAAAAACTACCTGCGGACTGAGCCTGCCAAACAGGATTACGACCGCACGCTGCTGTTGTGGTCGGCGGCGCGACTGCCTGACCTGTTGAGTGCCGGGAAGAAACAGGAACTGGTCGAAATGATTCTGAGCAAGCAGCGGCCCGACGGGGGCTGGTCGATTCGCACCTTCGGCGCGCCCGATCAATGGGGAAGCGGGAACCGGGCCGAAAAGCTGCGCAGCGAGCCGGAATTCGAGAACCCTCCCAGCGACGGCCATCAGACCGGCCTGGCGATCGTCGTGTTACGCGAATCAGGCGTCGCTGCCACTGACCCGCGGATTCAAAAGGGAATCCATTGGTTGCTCACGAACCAGCGTGCCAGCGGCCGCTGGTGGACCCGCTCGCTGAACACCGACAAATGGCACTTCATCACGTACAGCGGCACGGCATTGCCGCTTTTGGCCCTGTCGAAATGCGACGCGCTGCCGGCCGGCAACGTGAAGACGGCGGCGAAATAGGGTGCGGCGCTTGCGGCACACATCAGCCGATCGTTCGCCGTTTGCGGCGGCCGTTCGTGAAGCTGTCGATCACCATGTTGCCCAGGTCGCCGGCGTTGCAGTACGCGGCAATGCCCCCCGAGACGGCTGCCATCTGTTCTACGAAATTCACGAGCTCGAGGTAGAAGTAGTCTTCGATCAAAGCGAAGCTCGACAGGTGAATCCCTTCGTTCGCGCAGCGCTTGACTTCCGAGAGCGTGATGTTGGCGGTCTTTTGTGACGGCGGATAGATCAGCACCACGTCGTGCCCTTCGAGGTGGGCCGTCGGCTCGCCGTCGGTAATCGTGATGATCTGCCGGTTCGCCGCCGGCTGCCGCTTCAGCACGCGGCGGGCAAATTGCAGGCCGGCATGGATATTGGTGAAGTGCTCGGGAACGAAACGGGGCGGCTTGTCGAGGTTGATGCGCAAGTTGACCCGCGAGTCGAAAATGCTGACCGGCTTGGGGGCAGAATACAAAAGCTGCCGCTCGGTCAGCGTCGTGGCGTAGGTGTAGAACCCGACCACCTGCAGGAAGTCCCCCTGGTATTTGCCACGCACGAGGGCCTGTATTGCCATCGCGACCTTCTTGGCCTGCCCGTATTTGCCGTAACGGGCCATGCTGCCCGACATATCCAGCAGCACGACGGTGGCGCAGCTCGACTGGTACTCGGTGTCGTAAACGACCAGGTCGTCTTCTTCGATGCGAATCGGCGAGCCGCCCCCCTGCCGATGCAGAGCGTTTTTCAGCGTCTCGTGCATGTTCAGGTTGGCGACCGGGTCGCCATATTCATACGGCTTTGACTCGTCGTGCATCGTCTGCCCGACGCCGCGAAACTCGGTCTCGTGCTTTCCCATTTTGTCGCGGCGGGTCACGTCGAACAATTCGTCGAGGGCCTTGGTTTCGACGCGCCGCACGCCGCGCGGGGTGATTTGAAACTTTCCCTCCTCATCCTTTTCGACGTAGCCCTGCTTGATCAGCATATCGAGCACATCGGGATGATCTTCCTGGAGCTGTTCGAGCATGTCGAGGACGTTTTCGCCATAGTCGAGCATGTACTCGCTCAACTGGTCGAAGACCTTGTCGGCCGATTGCGGCGTAAACTGCTGCGACCCGTCCCAGCGGGAATATTCGAACGAAGGCATGCGATGTCTCGCTAATTTGCCCTCCGCGTCGCGGCGCTCGGCCATTCAGGGAGGATGAGTCGATTGTAGGCCGCTGGTGGCAGGATGAACAGGTGCCGCGGGGCATCAATGACGAATGACGAAGTCAGAATGACGAAACAATGACGAAGCCCGAATGTCGAAGGGCGAATTCGGCATTGGGACTTCGAGCTTCGGATTTGATTCGACATTCTGATTTCGACATTCGTCATTGCGCACCCCTTGGTCTTGACGCAGCGCGTGCCTGAATCCATAGTTTCCCATCCCGCAGCAGCCTCGTCTCAAACCTCACGCCTCACGCCTCAAGTCTCAAGCCTCCCCATGTCCGTCCCTGAACCCGATCGTTTCGAAGTGGCCCGTCTCGAAAAGCTGCACGCCATCGAGGCGCTCGGGATCGATCCGTGGGGAGAACGCTTCGACGGTCACCGGCCCATTCGCGAAGCGCGCGACCTGTGCCCGGCCGAGTCGGGAACCATCGGTTCTGAAATTCGAGTCGCGGGGCGGATACTCCTGCGGAACAACAAGGGCAAGCTCAAGTTCTTCCACATTCAGGACTGGACCGGCAAGATTCAGCTCATGTGCTCGAAGGGCGACTTCTCGGATGAGCAGTGGAAGCTGATCGAATTGCTCGACCTGGGGGATCTGGTCGGGATCGACGGGCGCCTCAAGGTTTCGAACAGCGGCGAGAAGACGATCGGCGTCTCGAAGGTCACGTTCTTGACCAAATCGCTTGCCCAGCCGCCGGAAAAATTCCACGGGGCCAAAGATGTCGAGTTGCTGCTGCGGCAGCGGTACATCGACCTGATTTATAACGAGGGGGTACTCGAGCGGATGCTGCAGCGCGGGCGAATCATCGACTCGATCCGCCAGACGCTGCGCGAACGCGGGTTCGTCGAAGCCGAGACGCCGGTGCTGCACGCCATCGCCGGCGGTGCCGCGGCACGCCCCTTCACCACGCACCACAACGCCCTCGACATGGGGCTGTACCTGCGCATTGCGCTGGAGCTGCACCTGAAACGGTTGATGGTCGGCGGCATCGAACGGGTCTACGAGATCGGCCGGGTGTTTCGGAACGAGGGGGTCGACAGCACCCACAACCCCGAGTTCACGATGATCGAGCTGTACCAGGCTTACGGCAACTATGAAACGATGATGGACCTGACCGAAGCGATTTTCGTGAACGGGATCAAGGCTATTTCAACACCGGCCGCCGCCGACGGCAGCGAGACGGGCGATGCATCAAAGGGTGGGTTAGTGCGTCCCTGGGGGGACAAGCAGGTCGATTACACTCCCCCCTGGCCACGGCGCAAATACGGCGATCTGTTCCGCGAGTATTCCGGGTGCGAGATGCACGATGCGGCTGCGGTACTGGCGGTGGCGCAGCAGCATCACATCCCCACGGCGGGCAAGCACCCCGACGTGATCGTCAACGACGTCTTCGAAGAGGTGGTCGAGTCGCACCTGGCCGGCCCGGTATTCGTGATCGACTACCCGGCCACGATGTGCCCCCTCACCAAGCGAAAGAAGGGACAGCCCGAGATTGCCGAGCGGTTCGAGCTGTTCATCGACGGGATGGAACTGGCCAACGCCTATACTGAACTGAATGACCCGCGTCTGCAGGAAGAACTGTTCCGCACGCAACTGGCGGGGCAGCCCGAAGAAGACAGCATGGCCAAAATGGATGTCGATTTCGTCCGGGCCCTCAAAGTCGGCATGCCCCCCGCCGGCGGCCTGGGAATCGGCATCGACCGCCTCGTGATGCTGCTCACCAACAGCCACAGCATCCGCGACGTGATCTATTTCCCGCTGCTACGCCATGAGAAGCCGGCCGGCGCCGTCGACACGCCCCCCGCCCCCGAGCCACCAACCAGTTGACGCGCCTCGAATCAACCCCGTTTCGCCGCACCTGCTTGCAGTGCGCGTTTTCAAGGACTGAAAACCAGCAACGACCCGCTTGCGGGCTAAGGATAGCGTTTCGTGCGATATCATGTTGGTCCCAGCTCGCACGGCCAACTCCTCCCGGCGCACCGGGACTGTCCGTGGCACCCGTTTTAGCCTGCAAGCGGGTCGTTGTTTTTTTTCGTATGGTGCGCAAATCTGGAAAACTCGCCTGGAATTGCACTTCACGCGCAGCGCCGCCGCATGGGATAATAGAGGGGCAATTGACAAGGGACAATTGATATTCGCGCTACCTTGAGAATCGAATGTCAGTCGTCCTTGAGC
>SIAF01000088.1 GCA_009691905.1 Planctomycetaceae bacterium
GCGATTCAACATCTGATCGGCACCCTCAATGACGCTGCTTTCGCGTATCCGGGGACCAAGCTGCAGCTCCATTTCACCTCCTTAGCACCGCCCGCCAATCCAAACTCGGTGCCAAAGCAAATTCCGCCAGATCAGGAGGTCTGAGCCTGATGCGAATGGGCAAATTCCGCTGAAACTACCGCGATTCTGTCAGCCTGGAAAGGCTGACCTACTTATCGTAAGCGGGCGGCGGGCGCGAGGCCTTTTGTCTCGAATCGTCGTGTGGTTGGTCGTATGATGGATGTCAGGATTCATCCGTCCCATTTTTGAAGTCGAACCAAGTGAAGCCCCCATGAGTCACGACGAGACGTCCCGACCAAGCGCCGCCCCGGGGTTCGCCGAAGCGGTTAAGACGACCCTGGAGGCGTATCTCCAGTCGCAGGGATTTTCGCGGGCGGAGTTGTCGCCGCAGATCGTGACGTTTTCATCGCCGAATGTCACGCTGACGCTGTCGCTTGACTCGTTCACGCACGAAATCGAGACGTCGTTCGCACTGGCGAGCAACAGCCGCTCGCACGTGTCGCTGGCGGCCGTCGTGGAAGCCGCAACGGGGTCGAACCATCATGAGAAACTGGTCTTTCAGGCAGGCTCTGCCGCGCAGGTCGGCGAATGCCTGGCCGACATCCTCGAGCTGCTCAAACGCTATGGCGCGGGGGTGCTGCACGGCGATGCCGACGCGTTCGAACGTGCCCGGGCCGCGGTTCGCAGTGACGTGGCGATGACGATGGAATACTTCCCCAATCAGCCGCTGCACGCCGCCGCCGAGTCGGCGTGGCGCCGTCGGGATTTCTTTGAGGTCAAGCGGCTGTACGAGTCGATGACCCACCAGTTGACCCCGACCGAAGTGCGGCGGCTGGAGTTTGCCCGGCGACACGTGAAGTGATTCGCGCGAGCAGACGGCACAAGCCAGTTCGGGTCATTTGTAGGGTGTGACCAGCTCGCGCAGCGAGCGCAGGCACACCATTCGGGTCGCGCTGTAATGGAACCCGAATGGTGGGCCTGCGCAAGCCGATCAAACTCAAGACCACGCACTGTATGATTTGAAAAATACCAGAGAAGAGGCAAGTCCGTATGCATTCCCGGCTTGCTGGTCCCACCCTACTTCAGCGCGAATCATCCGGGCTAGGCCGATTTCGACAGCGGCAGCAGCTTGGGTATCGGCATGCGGATCCCGACGAGGCTGCCGTGGCGGGCGACCAGTTCGCGGTAGTTCAGTTCGAGAAACCGATAGTGCGATTGGGGTGGGGCCAGCCCCAGGTAGCGATCGACCAGCACTTCCATCGCGCGGTCGTATTCTTTCTGGCTGTGCGAGTGGACGTGGTAGTGCCCCCCCAGCCGGCGGATGTCGCCGTCAAACGCCGGGCTGATGTGGTACAGCTCGTGCATGACGGTAATCAGTTTTTCGCGAAAGGTCTGCTCGAGAAACCGCGGCAAGTAAAACGACAGCACATACAGCATTTCGCGTTCGTTTGCATACCAGCGCTGAATCGTGTAGCGCCGCCCGCCGCGGGTCGTGGTCAGGGCGCCCCCTTCGAACCTGAGCGGCGTCAGTTTGGCCTGCAACCCATGATTAACGCGGCGACGGGCCTGCGCAAACGTCACGGCGACTTCGGCCATCCGCACGTGGTGGAATTCAGGCAAACGGAGGGTGACATCGACGCACAACCGCTGCATGGCGGCGGTGAAGTCGAAAGCCTGCAATTGTGCCATGCGGTGCGAGCGTCCTTTCTCACACGAAGATCAAACCGCTCCGGCGTCGTGCTGATTGACCTCACGCCCCTTACGAGGCCGACGATTCGGTTGGAGGTGCGGGTTCAGAGATCGGGGCCGCCGGCTTCTCGACAGCGGGTGCGGTCAGCGGGGCCGGTCGGGCTTTGCGCTGCTTGACCCGATCGTGAGTGCCGACAAACTCGATCAGGGCCTTCTGGCCGGCATCGCCCAGCCGATAGCCGGCGAGCCGCAGAACGCGGGTGTACCCGCCGTCGCGGGTTTCAAACGTTTGGGCGAGCTCTTTGAACAGAATCTGTACGGCCAGCTTGTCGCGCAGCAGCGAGAAGGCCTTACGGCGGGCCTTGACCGCGGGAGCCATCGTCTGGTTCCACTGGCGATACTGCTCGGATTCGCGCCACGCCTTCCATTCGGGGGTGTTGCGCTTGGCGGCCGTCGCCAGGGGGGCGGCGGCCAGCTCGTGCTTGCGGGCGCGGCGGGCAATCGTCACCAGCTTCTCGATGTAGGGGCGCAGCTCTTTGGCTTTGGGGACGGTCGTCACGATGCGACCGGCGACCTTCGGCTTGATTTTCGATTCTTCGTCGACGCGCACCGTCTTGATGAAGCTGGCCGCCATATTGCGGAACATGGCGTGGCGGTGAGAGGCATTGCGGCCGAGCGTGCGGCCGTGGATTCTGTGTCGCATGGGACTAATCGCCGTTCTAAGTGACTTATTGCAGCAGCGACCCGTGTGTCGCTGCCAAACCGGACTGCGGGGGACCCGATTCGACCGTGTCGATTCGGCCCCGTGGTGTTACTTCGTGCGGAGCGACTGCGGAATGCGCATCCCCAGCCGCAGGTTGATTGCCGTGAGCCGATCTTTGACTTCCTGCAGCGTGGTTTCGCCGAAGTTGCGGACCTGCAGTAATTGTTCTTCAGTGCGTCCCACCAGGTCGCGGACCGTGTTGATCCCTTCGGATTCGAGGCAGTTGGTCGCCCGGACCGAGAGATTGAGCTCGGCCAGGCTGCGGCCCAGCTTTTCTTCCAGTTCGAGGTCGAGGGGCGAGTAACCGGTTTGCTCGGTCATCCCGTGCAGCCCGCGATCGGGGGGCAGTTCGGGTCCCGGCTCGCGGTAGGTGACGAACGGGTTCAGGTGCTTACGCAGAATCTTGGCGGCTTCGACCAGGGCCATTTCGGGGTTGATCGTGCCGTTGGTCCAGATTTCCATGGTCAGCTTGTCGTAGTTCGTGCGCTGACCGACGCGCGTGTCTTCGATCTTATAGCGGACACGGGTGACGGGCGAATAAATCGCATCGACCGGAATCACGCCGATTTCGGGGTTGCGCGCGTAGTGCTCGGTCGCCGGGACGTAACCGCGCCCGTTCTCGACGGTCAGTTCCATCATGAAGGGAACGGCGTCGGTCATCGTCGCGATGATCATGTCGCGATTGATGATCTCGACCTGCGGGTCGGGCAGAATATCGGCACCGGTCACGACGCCGCTCTCTTTGCGCTCAATGCGCAGAATGCGCGTGTCGGAACCGTGATTCTTGACGATCAACGATTTGATGTTGAGCACGATATCGGTGATGTCTTCGACCACACCGGGAATCGTCGAGAATTCGTGCTGAATGCCCTGAATCTTGAGGCGCGTGACGGCGCTGCCCTCGAGGCTCGACAGCAGAATTCGGCGCAGGCTGTTGCCGATCGTGACCCCGAAGCCGCGCTCGAACGGTTCGGCGACGAACTTGGCGTAGGTGTTGGTCGTGGTCTCGGGGTCAGGAATCAGCCGACTGGGAAGCTCCAGTCCGCGCCAACGAATTCGCATCGGTACGTCTCCCAAAAAATGGACGCTCGAAAGTGATCGGTTACTTCGACAGCAATTCGATGATCAGCGCCGGCTGGACCGGAATGGAAACGTCATCGATTCCCGGCAGGCGAAGCACTTTTCCCTCGGGTACGTCGGCCTTGTCGAGGCTCAAGAACTCGGGCACACGCCCCTGAAAGCCTTCGAGGCTCTCGCGCACGTAGCGCACGCTTTTGGGCCGCGACTTGACGCTGATGCTGTCGCCGGCCTTGATCAGATAACTGGGAATATCGACCTTGCGGCCGTTCACGCAAATGTGCCCGTGGCCCACGAGCTGCCGCGCCGCGCGGCGCGAGCCGGCGAACCCCAGGCGATGCACGATGTTGTCGAGTCGCCGCTCGAGCAGGCTCATCAGCGTGCTGCCGGTGTTACCCTTCGAACGGCCGGCGAGGTCCATATAACGGCGAAACTGCCGCTCGAACACGCCGTAGTAGCGTTTGACCTTTTGTTTCTCGCGAAGCCGGGCGCCATAGTCGCTGATTTTGCGGCGCTTGACGATGTGCATGCCCGGCTGCTGATCGCCGCGTCGTTCGATGGCGCACTTGGGCGAATCGCAGCGCAGCGATTTGAGAAACAGCTTGACCCCTTCCCGGCGGCACAATCTGCAAACCGGTCCCGTGTAGCGTCCCATGGTCGATTGGTTTCCGTGTAGCGGCTTCGTGGATCTGAAAAACCGTATTCAATGACGACGGCCCCAATGAATCTCTCAGTTGATCTATTGGTCGATCGACTCGTCGATCTGATGGGGTGGTCGTCTCTCTTCTGGCGATCGGCTGCCGAGGCAGCGCGATCAATCGTCGATTTCAGACGCGGCGACGCTTGGGGGGCCGGCATCCGTTGTGGGGCAGAGGAGTGACGTCTTCGATGGCCTTGATCGTCAACCCCGCCGACTGCAACCCGGTGATGGCGCTTTCGCGTCCCGAACCAGGACCTTTCACGCGAACCTCAATTTCCTTCACGCCGAACTTCGAGGCCTTTTCGGCCGCCGTCTCGGCCGCGCGCTGCGCCGCAAAGGGAGTGCTTTTACGGCTTCCCTTGAAACCCGACGTCCCGGACGTCGCCCAGCACAGGACGTCGCCATTGGTATCGGTGATCGTGACCGTCGTGTTGTTGAAGGTGGCCTTGATATGGGCAATCGCCCGCGTCACGTTGCGACGGATCTTTTTTCGAGCCGATTTGCTCACGCACAAACTCCTTGAACTGAATACGACTGTTGTCTCGTGCCCTACGATCCCATGCTATCTCATGCCCGAGGGTCTCATGAAAGGCGGCGGCCATAAACAACGGCCCGATAATGCCCCATTGCCCCCGGACTGACACTGCGCCGCAGGCCCGCGCTACCGCATTTCTTTGACGCCCTTCTTACCGGCCACAGTTTTGCGAACTCCCTTTCGGGTTCGGGCGTTGGTTCGCGTTCGCTGCCCGCGTACCGGCAAGCCGCGACGGTGTCGCAGGCCGCGATAGCAACCGATGTCGCGCAGGCGGGCGATGTCCTGCTGAATCTTGCGGCGTAACTGCCCCTCGATCGTGAACTCTTTGTCGAGCAGGTTGGCGATGCGCGCCAGTTCGTCATCGCTCAGTCCCTTGGCCGGCCGTTGCAGGTCCAGACCCAGCGAACGGCAGATGCTGATCGAGGTGCTGCGGCCGATACCGAACAGGTACGTCAGCGAAATATAGGTGGGCTTGTCGCCCGGGATGTCGACACCGGAAATACGC
Organism: Planctomycetaceae bacterium; assembly: GCA_009691905.1. Classification (GTDB taxonomy): domain Bacteria; phylum Planctomycetota; class Planctomycetia; order Planctomycetales; family Planctomycetaceae; genus SIAF01. The sequence continues at coordinate 5,330 of SIAF01000088.1, forward strand.
GGCATTCGCAGAACTCCTGAAGCACCTAGCCCTGACGCTGTTTATGCCGGGGGTTGGCTGAACAAATCACATAGACCCGGCCTTTGCGGGTCACGATTTTGCACCCTTCACAGATGCGCTTGACGCTCGCTCGAATTTTCATGACTGGTCACACGATCCTGGCTGAATACCCCGACGGAAAGCCCGATCGGGGCGGACCCCGGATTATAAAAGGTTTTGTGTCGATTTCACAAGTCTGGCAGCCTGGCTTTTTTGCTGAAAATCAAGCGTCGCGCGTCGTGAGAATCAGCGGCCCATCGTCGGTGATGGCCACGGTGTGTTCAAAATGCACGCTGGGCTTGCGATCCCTGGTTTCCACCGTCCAATGATCTTTCAGCACGCGGACCGCCTTGGTGCCCGCATTGACCATCGGCTCGATGGCCAGCACTAACCCCGGTTCGAGCCGAAAATCGTGTTTTTTGAGTTGATCGCTGACGAAATTCGGCACCTGCGGGTCTTCGTGCATTTCCCGCCCGATGCCATGGCCGACGAACTGCTCGACCACGCTGAAACCGGCCAGTTTCACGTGTTGCTCCATGGCGGCGGCCACTTCCGACCAGCGTTTACAGCGTCCGATTTCGCGAATCGCCAGGTACAGGTTTTCTTCTCCGACCTGCATCAGCCGCTGCTTGACCGGGTCGATCTTTCCCACCGCGTAGGTCCAGGCCGAGTCGCCGCACCAGCCATTGAGGCGACAGCCGGTGTCGACTTTGACGATATCTCCCGCTTCGAGCCGACGATCACCCGGGATTCCATGCACGACCTGCTCGTTCACTGAAATGCAGCAGACTGACGGAAACGCCCGCTTGCCTGCGGTCGGGTTGGGCACCCCCTTGAACAGCGGGGTGGCACCGTGTTTGTCGAACAGGCATTCGACCGTTTCGTCGATTTTCGCCGTGGTGACCCCTGGCTCGACGATCTTGCGAATCAGGCAATGCGCCTCGGCGACAAGGCGACCCGCGTCGCGCATCAATTCAATTTCACGCGGACGCTTGAGAGAAATCACGCCATACGCTCCGTTCACCGCTTTGCATCTCAGCGCCGCCGTTTCTCAGCCGCCTACGATTCGAGCAACCCTCCATAATTTCGCATCACGAGGTGGCTGTCGATTTTTTGCACGAGATCGAGTGCCACCGACACCACGATCAAGAGACCTGTCCCGCCGAAGAAGCTGGCGATCACGAAGTCGATGTTCAAAAAGTTCTGCACGACGGTCGGAATGACCGCGACCAGCGCCAGAAACGCGGCGCCGACGTAGGTGATGCGAACCATGACTCGCTCTAGATAGTCAGCGGTTCGGCGACCGGGCCGATGCCCGGGAATGAAACTGCCGTAATCTTTGAGATTGTTGGCCATATCCTTGGGGTTGAACGTGATCGCCGTCCAGAAGTAGCAGAAAAAGTAAATCAGCGCGATATAGCAGACGTTGTAAATGTAGCCTTTTTCGCCGCCGAATGAATTCGACAACTGCGTGATCACCCACCTCTCGCGGCCCCACTCGGTGCCGTGGATCCATTGAAACAGCAGGTTGGGAAACATCAGCAGGCTCGAAGCAAAAATAATGGGCATGACACCGGCCTGATTGACGCGCAATGGCAGGTACTGCCGCTGGCCGCCCCAGACGCGCCGGCCGCGCACGTGCTTGGCACTTTGCGTGGGAATGCGCCGCTGCCCCTGCGTGATCACGATTACAGCGACAATCACCGCCAGAAACAAAGCCGCAAGTATGAGCAGCCGCTCGATGCCTCGATCGCCGCCGATATGGACCCCCTCGTTGAGGAAGAAGTCTTTGGACAGGGCTTGAATGGCATTGGGAATGCGTGCCAGAATGCCGGCCATGATCAACAGGCTGATGCCGTTGCCGATCCCGTATTCGTCGATCTGCTCGCCGATCCACATCAGAAACACGGTGCCGGCCGTCATCGTCCAGGCGGCAAAGAACGTCGGCCAGAAGCCGGCCCATTCGGCATAGATGATGGGCTTGTCGATCTCGGCCGCCAGGAAGCGGATCCACATCAAGCTCTGGAAGAAGCACAAGACGACGGTCAGGTACCGCGTGTATTCGTTGATTTTTTTGCGGCCCGCCTCACCCTCTTTCTGCAGTTTCTCAAGCGGCGGATAAACGCTGCCCAGAAGCTGCAGGATGATCGATGCCGAAATGTAAGGCATGATCCCCAGCCCGAAAATCGTGCTGTTGCCGAAGTTCGACGCCGAGAACAACTCGACCATCTTGAGCGTGTTGCCCAGGGCGCTGTTCTGCTCTTTCATCGACTCGAAACTGTCTTTCATCACCGACTGATTGATGTTCGGCAGGGTGATGTAAAACCCCAGCCGATACACAAACAGCAGAAACAGCGTCAGAAAGATCTTCCGACGCAGTTCCGGGATTTTGAAGATGGTGGCGAATTTGGCGAACATAAGCTGGTCATCCCCTCCCGTGCGACAAAACCGGAGCCGTCCCTGCTACCGCTCGACCAGACCAAGACTGGCTTCGAAATCGCAAGTCGACCTGCCGGTCAATTCAAGCCGCTGTCTCGATCGCTCGCACCAACCTGCCCTGTCAGGCACAAACCTGCCGGGGCCTGCCCGTGGAATTCAGCCCGTTGAATTACGACAGTCGCATCACGACAATCGCTCGACCGTGCCGCCGACGGCTTCAATCTTGGTCACGGCCGACGCCGAAAATTCCTGCACTTTGACATTCAGCTTTTTGGTCAGGTCGCCCTGGCCGAGAATCTTGATCGCGTCGTAACGGCCTTTGACGAGGCCCAGCGCCTCGAGCGCGGCGGCGTCAACGGTGGCGCCGTTTTCGAACCGCTGCTCTAACGTGGCCACGTTGACAATCGCGAATTTCGTCGCGAAGACCTTGTTGTTGAAGCCGCGTTTGGCGATCCGCCGCATCATCGGCATCTGGCCGCCTTCGAACCCGAGGCGGAACGAAAACCCCGAGCGGCTGGAATGCCCCTTTTCGCCGCGCCCGGCGGTCTTGCCGTGGCCCGAACCGGGGCCGCGACCGACGCGCTTCCGCTGCTTACGCTTTTTAATACCGCGATGGACGTCGTCGATGATCATTGCAAAGCTACTCCACGCAGGCGCGCGACCTGGTCGCGCGTCCGCAGTTTTGTCAAAGCGTCGATGGTCGCCCGGACGAGATTCATGGGATTGTTCGATCCGCGCGACTTCGTCAGCACGTCGTGTACACCGGCCGATTCAAGCACCGCTCGAACCGTGTTGCCGGCGATGACGCCCGTGCCTGGCAAGGCGGGAATCAGCACGACCCGAGCCGCGCCGTAACGACCTTCGACCTGATGAGGAATCGTCGTCTCGGCCAAAGGGACCGCAACCGTGTTGCGGTTGGTTCCTTTGACGGCCTTCTCGACCGCCAGCGGGACCTCAGAGGCTTTGCCGTAGCCCCAGCCCACCCGGCCGTGCTTGTCACCCAGGACGACGAGCGCCGTAAAGGTGAACCGGCGGCCCCCCTTGACGACGCAGGCGCACCGGCGAATCTGGATGACCTTTTCCTGACCGTCTTTTCGCTGTTCTTTTCTTTGTTCAACTGCCACTTAGAACTCCAATCCGCCGTCGCGCGCGGCATCGGCCAACGCCGCGACACGACCGTGATATCGATACCGGCCTCGATCGAACGCCACCAGTTTGATTCCCTTTTCGAGGGCCCGTGCAGCCAGCGTTTGACCGACTTTCACCGCCGCTGTTTTGTTGCCCCCGTTGGCTCCCTTGGGGCAGATTCCCGCTTCGGCGGTGCTGGCCGCGACCAACGAATGCCCCGCGTGATCGTCGACAATTTGCGCATAAATGTGCTTATTGCTGCGGAACACCGTCAGTCGCGGACGCACGGTCGAGCCGCGCACCCGCTTGCGAACGCGCCACGCTCGAACTTGCCGCTGCTTATTGATTCGTTTGTCGATTTTCATGATGCACAACCACCCGCCAGGACTAATCTCGCACGCGAATCGCAGTTTCGAGCCAGTACGATGTCAGAGAGGAGTTTGGATTCGTCCGGTCTCTCATTTCCCGGGCTCTCATTTCCGGGTCTCATAATTCCCGGGCTCTCATTTCCGGGGCTAACCGCCGCTGGCAAACGCCTTGCCGGCCTTGCGGCGGACTTTCTCTCCCTCATAACGAATGCCCTTGCCCTTGTACGGTTCGGGGGGGCGAACTTTGCGAATCACCGCGGCAAACTGGCCGACAGCCTGCTTGTCGGCGCTTTGCAGCGTGATGTGTGTATTATCGGGCAACGTGCATTTGACCACCGGCGGGATCGGCAGCTTGACGATATTGGCAAAACCGACCTGCAAATTCAGGCTCTTGCCGCTGACGGTGGCCTGGTAACCCACCCCCACGATCTCGAGCTTCTTCTCGAAAGGGGTCAGCACCCCGACTACCATATTATTGATCAGGCTGCGGGTCAGGCCGTGCAAGGCCTTGTTGGCGCGCTCGTCGTCGGGACGTTCGACGACGACTTGCTGTTTGCCCTCATCGACGACGACCTTCATCGCCGAATGAAACTTGAGCGTGAGCTCGCCGGCGGGCCCTTTGGTCGAGAACACACCGTCGTTCACCCTGGCCGTCACTCCGGCCGTCAGGGGAATCGGCTTTTTTCCAATCCGCGACATGACAAATCGCCTTTAGTTTTAAGAGTGGCGGTGCCCACCGCCCGTAATCGTCGACTCTCGGTTTGCTGAATCCTGGTCGATCGGCAGCGGTTATTTCGAATCTCAAACCGCGGTCGTGCCAGACCACCTACTGCACCGAACACAATACCTCTCCGCCGATGCCCTTCGACGTTGCCTCGCGATTGCTCAGAATGCCCTGGCTGGTCGAGAGCACGCTGATCCCCAGTCCCTGCAGCACCACTGGAATGTCTTTGACCTTACGGTAGACGCGGCGGCCGGGTTTGCTGATCCGCTTGATTTCCTGAATGACCGGTTCGCCGTTGGGGCCGTACTTGAGATTGACCCGCAAAGTTCGCGCCGGCTGGCTTTCGACGACTTCAAAATCCCAGATGTAGCCCTCGCGCTGCAGCGCCTGGGCCAGCCCGACCTTCTCGTGCGAGGTCGGAATGTCGACAAACGGCCGCTCGATGGCCACGGCGTTGCGAATGCGCGTGAGCATGTCGGCAATGGGGTCGGTCATCATCGTGTCACCAGCTCGCCTTCTTCACACCGGGAATCAAACCGTCCAGTGCCAGATTGCGGAAGCACAATCGACACAACTTGAATTTACGATAAACAGCCCGCGGGCGACCGCAAATCTGGCAGCGCCGCTCGGCGCGGCAACTGAACTTCGGCTTGCGGTTCGCCTTTTCGATTTTCGCCTGACTCGCCATGAATTCGTTACTCCAGACGCGTGTCGCTCAACTCGTTGCCGGGCCCGTCGCCGGGCGGGATCTTTGTCGGCGGCGTACCCATTTCGGCAGGACGCTACTGGGCCGCCTACTGGGCCGCCAGCGGCATGCCCAACTCTTTCAACAGCAGCCGCGCATCGTTGTCGGTTTCGGCCGTCGTCACAAGGGTAATATGCATCCCCTGCGTGTGAGTGACCTTGTCGGCATCGATTTCGGGAAACACCAATTGTTCATTCAGCCCCAGTGAATAGTTGCCATGACCGTCGAAGGCCTTCTGGCTCAGGCCCCGAAAGTCGCGAACGCGAGGCAGCGCCAGCGAGATCAAGCGGTCGAGAAATTCGTACATTCGGCCTCCGCGAAGCGTGACCTTGGCGCCGATTTCCATCCCCTCGCGAAGACGGAAGGCCGAGACCGCTTTTTTGGCCTTGGTCACGAGCGGCTTCTGACCGGTGATCGTCGCCAGGTGGCCGACTGCTTCTTCGAGACGCTTGCGGTCTGAGGCCGCCTGACCGACCCCCATGTTGACCACGATCTTCGTCAGCCGCGGGAGCGCGTGCGGGTTCTCTTCGCCCAGCGACTTGGCAAGCCGCGGCTGAATTTCTTTGCGATACTTTTCCGACAATCTGGCCATAACGCATTTTACCCTGAAATCGCCGCGATCTGGTACCGTTGCCGGTACTCGGGCGGCTCGAAATGTTCGGGATCAGGCACCGCTGGCGTAGCGTGCCTTGGGCGGACTGACGGCACCCAACTCGGCCTGGCATTTACGACAATGCCGGATCTTGCTGCCATCGGCCTTGTATGTAAAACCCACGCGGACCCCGCGACCACAGGCGTTACAGTAAAGCAGCACATTCGAGATGTCAATCGGCATCTCAAGCGACAGCCGCCCCCCCTGCGGGCTTTTGGGATGTCCGCGCTTGACGTGCTTGTACACCCGGTTGACGCCTTCGACGAGAACCTTTTTGCCGTCGTTCAGCACCTGCAGAACTTTGCGCGGCGAATCGCCCTTATCGTCGCCGACCAGCACCTGCACCAGATCGCCTCGCTTGATTTTCATGCTCACACCACCTCGCTCGCCAGGCTGATAATTTTCATGAAGCGGCGGTCTCGCAACTCGCGGGCGACCGCCCCGAAAATGCGGGTCCCCTTCGGATTCATTTCGGTGTCGATCAGGACGATGGCGTTCTTGTCGAACCGCACGTAACTGCCGTCCGAACGGCGCGTCGCCTTGCGGCAGCGGACGATGACCCCGCGAACGACGTCGCCCGACTTCACCGCGCCGCCCGGCATGGCCTTCTTGATGCTGACGACGACGACATCACCCAGTCCCGCCGTGCGGCGGGACGTGCCCCCCAAAACCTTGATGCAATAGGCAATCTTGGCGCCGGTATTGTCGGCGACATCCATCAATGTCTGCATCTGGATCATAAACGTCTCCTGCCCGCCCCTGGCTCTCGGTGATTCTCTGTCTGCGACGACGCCCTACTTGGCGGCAGCGTCAACCGTCTTGATTTCGACACTCGTCGATTTGGTGACGACCCGGATCAGTGCCCAACGCTTGAGTTTCGACAGCGGCCGGCTCTCGACGATTTCGACCAGATCGCCGTTGTGCGACTCATTGTTCTCGTCATGCACGTAGCAAATCGTTTTCGTCTTCATTGTTTTGCCATACTTCGGATGGCGATACAGCCGGGGAACTTCGACGCGCCGCGTTTTCTGCATCTTGTCCCGTACTACCAGTCCCACTGCTCGTTTGCGCATGCGTGCCGTACCTCAATGTTTGTCGTCAACAATGTTTGTCGTCAACCTAACGAGGCGAAGCGATCGATTTCGCCAATCAGAAATCAAACGTCGCCAGTTTCTCGTGTCGTCAAAACCCGTCCGGTGAGATCGAGGGCAGTCCCGTCAAGCGCCGCCGCCGGTCACTTTCGCCGATTTGGCGCGGGTTCGTTCGTGGATAATCGTCTTTAACCGGGCAATTTCGCGGCGAGCCTTGCGAAGGTTGCTGGGCGCATCCAGCTTTTCGGTGGAAGCCTGAAACTTGAGCTTGAACAGGCTTTCCTGCGCTTCCTTGAGTGAAAACTCAAGCTGATCGTCGCTCATTTCCCGCAGTTCGTGGGCCTTCGCCATGATTCACGTCCACCAAACGATGCCCGCCGAAATGACGGGCTTCTGATTCTCCCCACTCGCCGTCGCCGCGACGACCGAGTGACTCAACTCCTCTGACTCAACGGCGCCCAGCTCGACTTTGATGGGGCCACCGTCATTCACCGGGACGGCGCCCGATCATCCTCACGCGAACCGGCAGCTTGTAGGCGATTCTCGCCAGGCATTCGCGGGCCGCCTCGTGTGGCAACCCGGCCACCTCAAACATCACCGTGCCGCATTTGACCACCGCAACCCAGTGGTCGGGCTCGCCCTTGCCTTTACCCATGCGGGTTTCCAAAGGTCGAGCCGTGACCGGCTTATGCGGAAAAATGCGAATATAGAGCTTACCGTCGCCGCGGATGTACTGCATGGCCGCCACGCGAGCGGCCTCGATGGTCGTGGCCTTCACGTAACCGCCTTGCAGCGACTGCAAGCCGAAGTCTCCCAGCGAGACCCGGTTGCCCCGCGTCGCGTTACCTCTTATGCGCCTTCTTTGGCTTTTGCGATGCTTGACCCGCTTTGGCATTAACGCCATCGTTGGCTTCCTCTTCTGCGTAAGTTCCCAGACAGATCCAAACCTTTACCCCGATGACCCCCTGGGCAGTCATCGCCTCGGCAAATCCGTAATCGATGTGTTCCTGCAGCGTCGACAGCGGAATCGAGCCGCGACCGGCCTTCTCGCACCGCGACATTTCGGCGCCGCCCAGGCGGCCCGACAACTGTATCTTGATCCCTTTGACGCCGGCATCCATCACCTGATCGAGCGTGCGCTTGATCGTGCGGCGAAAACTCGATCGCTTTTCGAGCTGCTGCCCGATGTCTTCCGCCACGAGCTGAGCACTGCGATTGGGGTTGGCGATTTCGATGATCTTCAGATCCATCCGCCGCCCGGTCAGGTCTTCGAGCTCGGCCTTGAGCCGATCGACTTCCTGACCCTTGCGGCCGATGATGATGCCCGGTCTCGCGCAATGCAGAAACACGATCACCATATCCCGCGTACGCTCGATCTCGATCCTGGGGATTCCGGCGAACAGATACTTCTTCTTCACGAATTTTCGAATCTTGTAATCTTCAATCAGCAGGTCGCCGAATTCCTTCTTCGAAGCGTACCAGCGGCTCCGCCAGTCTTCGACGATTCCGACTCGGAAACCGGTGGGTCGTACTTTTTGTCCCATACTCTGTCACCCTGATGAACTCAGTGTCTGACTGTGTCGTGCGATCAGTCGTTTTGCGGTCACTCAAGAACCGGTTTCCGCCCGGTTCAGGCGGCCCGGTTCAGGCGGCCGGTGCGTCAATGGCAATTTCAATGTGTGCGAACCGCCGCCGAATAATGTAAGCCATGCCGCGGGCGCGGGGCATGATACGTTTGAACATCGGCCCGTTGTTGGCCCGCGCATCGACGATCCGCATGCGGTCGACGTTGCGGGCGCCCTGATCTTCAGCGTTGGCCATGGCGCTTTTCAAAACCTTTTCGAGCATTCTTGCGCCGCGATTGGGAACGTAACGCAGCAATTCCAGTGCCTCTGCCGCTGCCCGACCGCGAATCAAATCGGTAAATGGACGAACCTTGGTCGCAGCGATGCGCGCGAATTTGTGTGTTGCCGTGTACGCCATGAACCACTCTCCTTCCTACTCAATCGACCGCGGTATTGAACAAGCCCCCGCTGTATTGCACAAACCCATCGATCAAACACTCGAAGTCGATCGACCAACCGGGCCCGATCATTCGCCCGGGCAGAATCAACCGCCCCCCGACAATCAACCGCCTGGCCCGGATTCCTTTTTCGTCTTGCCGCCGTGTCCTCGAAACGTTCGCGTCGGAGCGAATTCGCCCAGCTTGTGCCCCACCATCTCTTCGGTGATGTACACGTTGAGGTGCGTCCGACCGTTATGCACCAGAAACGTGAAGCCGATAAAGTCAGGAGGAATCGTCGACCGACGCGACCAGGTCTTGATCGGTTCTTTCGAGTTCGAGCGCATTCGCCCCTCGACCTTTTTCATGAGCGTTGCGTCGACAAACGGTCCCTTCTTGAGCGAACGACCCATAAATTGTCCTCACCAACCCAAAATCGTTTGAAAGTGCCGATGCGTTTCAAAGTGCCGATGCGTTTCAAAATGTCTGCCGTCGCAGCTCACGACCGGCTTTCCCGCGGCCGACGACCTGCTCGACCCTGAATGTTTCAATCGTGAATTATTTCAATTGACCGTAACGACGCGAGCGACGCCGGCGAATAATCGCCGATGTTGACGGCTTGCGGCGTTTGCGGGTGCGGCCCCCTTTGGCCAGAACGCCCGAAGGGCTGCAGGGGTGCCGACCCCCCTTGCTGCGACCCTCGCCACCACCCATCGGGTGCGCCACCGGATTCATCGCCACGCCGCGTACGTGCGGACGAATGCCCATTCTCCGTTTGCGGCCCGCCTTACCCAGTCGAATCGCGCTGTGCTCGCTGGCACCCAGCGTGCCGATCGTGGCCCGGCATTGGCCGGGGATGCGGCGAACCTCGCCCGACGGCAGAGTGATTTGCGCCCAATCGCCGTCGCGGGCATTCATCACGGCCGAAGTGCCGGCGCTGCGGCACAACTGGCCCCCGCGACCGGGTTGCATTTCGATGTTGTGAACGTTCGTTCCCGGCGGGATACTCGCCAGAGGCATGCAGTTACCCAGGTTCGGCTCAAGTGTCGCGCCGCTTTCGACCTTGTCGCCCGCCTTCAGTCCTTCCGGGGCGAGAATGTACGTCTTGACGCCATCGGCGTATTCCAACAGGGCGATCCGGCAGGTGCGGTTCGGGTCGTACTCGATCGAAACGACCTTCGCCGCCTCCCCGTCCCTGCGACGCTTGAAGTCGATGATGCGGTACATCTTCCGCGCGCCGCCGCCTCGCTGATGGGCGGTAATTTTCCCGTGGAAGTTGCGACCGCTGTGCTTCGTGAGGCGCACCACGAGCGCCTTCTCGGGCTTCTTCTTACGGTCGGTGATTTCTGAAAAATCACTGACAGACGCTCCGCGGCGCCCGGCACTGGTTGGCTTGTAGTATCGAATTCCCATAACCGGCTCTCTTCCTGATCCGACTTAGAAGAACGCAATGCGGTCTTCGTCGTGCAGTTTGACGATCGCTTTCTTCCACCCCTGGGCCTGCACGGAAATCGTTTTGGTCCGACGCGGTTTTCCGACGCGATTCTGCGTGCGAATCGAAATGACGCGCACGTTCCACAACGATTCAACGGCCTTGCGAATATCCGTCTTGGTCGCCAGCGAATGCACTTCGAACGCGTAGGCATTGTGCCGCGTCGAGACGTGCGTTCCCTTCTCGGTCACCAGCGGGCGCAACACGACCTGGTAGGGTTCGAGATTAACGCCGTGAATGCTGCGAACTGCCATGATTCAATATCCTTCCACACGACCTGCCCGTTCGCCCGAAGCCCAACAGGCACCGGCCGACTTCAATCGGGCTGCTCTGGCCCTACTCCGGCTTGTTCCCCTGATTTCGCAGGCCATCCCCTTGATTTCGCAGGCCATCCCCTTGATTTCGCAAGCCATCCCCCTGATTTCGCAAGCCATCCCCCTGATTTCGCAAGCCATCCAGCGCGGCCCTGGTGACCAACAGTATTTTCTTGTGCAGCAAATCGTAAGCATTCAAATCCGATGCGGGCGAGACCGCCAGCGTCGGAATGTTGCGGGCCGAACGCCACACGTTCGCGTCATGTGCGGCAATCGTCAGCAGGCACGAGGTCTCCGACAGGCCCAGCGCCTTGAGAACGGCCGCCACCTCTTTGGTCTTGGGGGCCGCAATCGACAAGTCGTCGAGAATGGTCACCTGCTGATCCTGAAACTTGCTGAGCAGGGCCATCCGGGTCGCCAGGGCCACCGCTTTTTTTGGCAGCCGGTAACTCCAGTCGACGGGCCGCTTGCCGAACGTGTGGCCGCCGCCGCGACGGATGGGCGTGCGCTTGTTGCCCATACGAGCCCGGCCGGTCCCCTTTTGCTTATACATCTTCTTCTTGCTGCCTTTGACCTCGCCGCGGCTCTTGGTTCGCACCGTGCCCACGCGGCGATTCGTCTCGTACATGACGACGACGTCATGCAGCAGTTGCTTGTTGATGCCCGAGGCCAGTTCGGCCTCGTCGAATTCGTACGTACCGACCGTTTGGCCGGCGCGATTATGGACGGGAAGAGTAATCATGACTCGATCCACTTACTTCTGAGGCTGAGGTCGCTTTTTCTTTCTTGTTTGCCGCACCATCACAAAGCCGCCGATCGGCCCAGGGACCGACCCATTGAGCAGGATCACGTTGTTGGCTTCGTCAATTCTGACCACCTTGATGTTTCGCACGGTCACGCGCTCATTGCCCCAGCGACCGGCCATAAGCTTGCCCTTGCGAATCTTGCCGCTATGACCGCGGTTCGTGCCGTGGCCGCCGATACTTCCGCCCGCCCGATGGTGCCGCTGTACGCCGTGGCTGGCTCGCAGTCCATGAAAATTGTGCTGCTTCATCACCCCCGCGGTGCCTCGCCCCTTATTCAGGCCGATGATATCGACGTGGCTCACCTCGGCGAGGTGCGCGACCGTCAGCGTCTGGCCAACTTCGCAGCCCGCATCAATACCGCCCCCATCAAGGGCATCAATGCGAAACTCGCGAATATACCGCTGCGGCTCGCAGTTGGCTTTGGCCACGGGGGCCACACCGGCGGCCGCGCGGGCTTTCGCGCGCTTGCCACCCAGCGCCGCCACGTGCCCGCGCTCGGCGCGATTCGCGAGACGACGAGGCTTATCGGCGAAGCCGAGTTGAACTGCCGCGTAACCATCGCGCTCGACAGTCCGTAACTGCAACACGGTACACGGGCCGAGCTCGACCACCGTCACGGGAACGGCGCTGCCGTCCTCAATGTAGACTTGAGTCATCCCGACTTTGCGGCCCAGAAGCCCTACGCTCATGGCAATCACCTGCATCCCCGCTCAACGGTCACGCTTTAACACCAGCCGGCAATTTCAACCAGCCGGTACGTCTCTATGAGGAATGCCCGACGACAGAGGCCGCCGAATTACCCCACTCCACAGCCACGCGGTCGTCAACGAGACGACGCGCGACCGACCAATCCTGTTCCGGCCGCCGAATCGCAGCATGAGTTGCCGCGCCGGCGACGAAACCCCGAATTCGGGCTAACTTCCCGCCGACGTAGCCTTGATCTTGATGTCCACCCCGGCCGGCAACGACAGCTTATTCAGCGCGTCGATGGTTTTACCCGTGGGCTGGATGATATCGATCAGACGCTTGTGCGTGCGGATTTCAAATTGTTCACGCGATTTTTTGTCGATGTGCGGACTTCGCAACACCGTGTAGCGCTCGATTCGGGTCGGCAGCGGGATGGGCCCATGCACGATCGCGCCGGTCCGTTTGGCCGTATCGACAATCTCGGTCGCCGACTGATCGAGGACCGAGTGATCGTAAGCTTCCATTCGAATCCGGATTCGTTCCTGCTTCTTGCCAGCCACGCCGAACTTCCTTCCACGAAAGCAGTTTCAACAAATGACTACCAACGCCGTCGCCCAGTTGCGCGCCATCGCCCAGTTGCGGAAGCGCGGAACGAGGGATCGTAATGGCCGTGACCTGTTTTGTCAATCAGCCCGGGCCAAGTTTCAGCGATTTGTGCGAAAGAACGATCGCACGGCCCCTGCGCGGGCACTCGAATCGCCCGCTCACGATCCTTGACATCATAATTTAGCAACGGCCCGCTTGGAGGCTATGTGGTATTTTGGTAGCGGTCCTCGAGTTCGGCAAGGAGGAGAGGGCGTTGTTTCGTGGAGCGGGCGCGGCGCATGAGTTTGCGTCGAGCGAGGGCTTGAAGTTGACTGGCGGGAGGCGCGGCG
>SIAF01000089.1 GCA_009691905.1 Planctomycetaceae bacterium
ACATCCCGAATGAAACCGAGAGGTTGAATGTGACGGCTCCGTGATCGAAACCTGCAGGAGCCATCGGTCGCACCTCTCCCCGAACAAGTTCACAGTGACCGCCGTGATCCGGAAGGCTCCAGAGATCGTCCGCTGTCAGCAAACCGGTGGCAGTGCTCATGATCCATCTCACAGTCCAAACTCGATCGACACCAGCTTATCGAGCCTATCCGCAGCATCAAAGATGGTCAACAACGATCCGCCGGCAACACGCCGGCTGCTCACCGCCGTCGTGAATCAGCTTCTGATCGAAGTCGTTGATGCTCTTGTCGTAGCACACTGCCCAAACCCAATCGACTTCCGTTAGAATCATCGCCTTGGTTCCACTTCCCGTACTCCTGCGATCGACATTGACTCCCCGGACATGGCCCACGCAACGACCGCCGTACCCGACCAGGCGATTGGTCCCGAGCATTTCGTCAACCGCGAGTTGAGCTGGCTCGAGTTCAATGCCCGAGTTCTCGAAGAGGCTGAGGATCCGACCAATCCGTTGCTCGAGCGGCTCAAGTTTCTGAGCATTTTCAGCAGCAATCTCGACGAATTCATGATGGTTCGCATCTCGGGACTCAGGTCGCAGTTGCAGGGCCTGGCCGAACCCGAAGACCCGCTGCCCGAGTCGCTGAGCATCAACGAGCAGTTCAATCTGGTGCATACCGGCACCCGCACGCTGGTCGCACGGCAGTATGCCTGCCTGGGCCAGCATGTGCTGCCGCAGTTGGCGAAGGCGGGCATCCGACTGCTGTCGCCGGCCGATTTGTCGTCCGAGCAGCAGACCTACATCGACGAGTATTTTCAACAGACGGTGTACCCGGTTCTGACGCCGATGGCGATCGACCCCAGCCACCCCACGCCGCACCTGCGCAGCCGCGGGTTGTATCTGGCGGCAATGATCGACCAGCGAGGCAATCGCCTGGGGGGTGCCAAGCGGCTGCTGGCGGTCGTGCAACTGCCGACCGTGCTGCCGCGCCTGATTCGACTGCCGGGCGACGCCGATTTGTATGTGCTGCTCGAACAGTTCGTGGCCTCGCGGCTGGCGCAGTTGTTCGGCGGGTCAGAGATCGTCTGCTGGACGACGATGCGCATTACGCGCGACGCCGACCTCGACATCGACGGCGATCAGGTGTTGCACGACCTGTCGCAGGCGGTCGAAGAGGGGCTCAAGGCACTGCGGCATCGCGAGCCGGTCCGCCTGGAAGTGGCGGCAGGCGTCAACGACAAGCTGCTCGACGCAATTCGTCGCCCCCTGGGACTGATGGCGCAGGAAATTTACGAGATTGACGGACCGCTCGACCTGACGGCGCTGATGGAGTGGCATGGACTGGAGAAATACCCGCAGCTCCGCGACGAGCCGTTCACGCCGCGCCGACCGCCGGGGATGGAAGAAGGGGCCGACATTTTTCGGACGATCCGCAAGCGGGATGTGCTGCTTCATCATCCGTACGAATCGTTTCAGTGCGTTGTCGATTTTATGCAGCAGGCGGCCGAAGACCCGGACGTTCTGGCCATCAAGCAAACCCTGTATCGCGCCGGCAACGAAAGCCCGGTGATTCGCGCGCTGATCAACGCCGCCGAGAAGGGCAAAAACGTGACGGCCGTCGTCGAACTGCTGGCCCGGTTCGACGAGCAGTCAAACGTGAAATGGGCCCGCCAGATGGAACGGGCGGGCGTTCACGTCGTGTACGGGTTTGTGAGCCTCAAAACGCACTGCAAAATGACCCTGGTCGTTCGCCGCGAGCAAGACAAACTGCGTCGCTACGTGCATCTGGGGACGGGCAATTACAACGCGACGACGGCGCGGCTGTACACCGACTTCGGGCTGTTCACCTGCCGCCGCAAGTTCGGTGAAGACGCTTCGGCTTTGTTCAATTTTCTCACGGGGTATTCGTACGGACATAGCTGGCACCGGTTCATCGTGTCGCCGCAGGATCTGCACCGCCGGGTGCTTGAGCTGATCGTTCGCGAGACCGAGCGCTCGCGCAAAGGTGAGGGGGGCCGGATCATCGCCCAGCTCAACGCGCTGGTCGATTTGGAAGTCATCGAGGCCCTGTACAGGGCATCGCAGGCCGGCGTGCAAATCGACCTGTTGATTCGCGGCAGTTGCTGCCTGCGCCCGGGGATTCCGGGGTTGTCAGAGAATATCCGCGTGCTGAGCATTCTCGATCGTTTTCTGGAGCATAGCCGGGCGTATGTGTTCGGGTCAGGCGACGATGCCGACGTGCTGCTGTCCAGCGCCGACTGGATGCCGCGAAACTTCCGCCGCCGGGTTGAATTGATGTTTCCGTTGATCGAGCCGGCTCTCAAGCGGCGGATGCTCACGAAAATTCTGCCGACGCTGATGGCCGACAACGTCAAGGCGCGGGCGATGCAGCCCGACGGCACGTACCGCCGCGTCAGCCGCGGCAAAGATGTGCCGCCGCACCGCGCACAGTTGAAGTTTTTGAGCGACGTCCCGACGATTGAACCCGAAGGTGACCTGCCCGAGTGATCGAGCCGTTTGCCGTAGAACTTTCCGACCGCCGAAAAAACCAGCTTGATCGCCGAAACGCCGTAAACCGGATTAATGATGTAGGGTGGGACCAGCTCGCGCAGCGTGCGCAGGCCCACCATTCGGGTCGCACCGCACCGGAACCCGCATGGTGGGCCTGCGCAATCCGCTCAATTGCGCCAGGATGCGTTATCTGGTTCGAGAGTTTTCTCAGAAAGCGAACGCCCACAGTCGTTCTCGGCTTGCTGGTCCCACCCTACATCAGGCGACCGATCATTCCCGGGCAGAACCGATCGCCAGGTCGGCGATCACTGGCAGATGATCTGACCCTAAGCTCGGCCCGACCCGGCGCGCGACCACCTCGACTTCGGGTGAAACCAGGCAATGATCGATGGGAATCCGCAGCAGTGCCGGGAACATCGACGGCCACGAGGGTTGAATCCCCAGGCCCAGTCGGCTGTCGCGCAGTCCCGACCGCGCGAGAAAATCGGTGAAGCCGGGCGACCACGAAGTCACGTTCATATCGCCGACGACGATCTTGGCGCCGGGTTCCGCATCGACCAGGTCGGCGAGCACCTTCAATTGGCGGTCGCGCATGACCGCTCCTGCGCCGAGCATCGGTCGGTTCGGATGCACGCCGAAAATCGTCACGGGCTGCCCGCCAAGCGTCACGCGTGCGACGATCGCCGGGCAGGCCTGGCTGAGTTGTTCGAGGCGCCGCTCATCGAGCGGTAACCGGCTGTAAATGGCCACACCGAAAAAACCGGCATCAGCGTGGGTAAACGAATAGGGCCAGCCGTCGTCGAGCGCCGTCAATTCGCGTCCCCACGGTGGGGTCACCTCGAGAAACACCGCGATATCGGGGTCGGCCTCGCGAACGAAATCGACGGTTCGTGCGTAATCGGTATTCGAGACCAGAACGTTGAGCGACAGGACTCGCAATCGGGCCGACCCGGCAGGTCGTGCCTCGGTCGGTAGATAAAGGGGAGAAAGGACGACCACATGTAAAGCCAGCAAGCCCGCGCCGACCGCCGCCAGATACCAGCGCCTGAAATAAAACAGAAGCGCCGTCCCGACCAGCAGCCCCCAGAAATACTGCCCGCGAAAATGGCTGGCCAATTCGAACCCCCACCACCAGCGGGCCGCAAATCCGGACACGGCCGCCAGGCCGACGCCCGCCGTGAAAAACGTGGCCCACGCGGCAAGCCGCCGACGCCATGCAGATTCCATCGAGGGGGAGGGGTGAATCGTCTCAGGCGCGGTGTTGGACATTGGCGCATTGTGTTGACTGGCGACCCGATTCGGCAAGGGCCGACTCACCGCAGGTGAGTTTCGATCGTCGCGAAAACGCGAAACAGGGGGCTGACGCCCCCCGCTCGCCTCGGGTGCCAAGCCCGCCCCTTGAGCGGTTGGTTGAGATGCGTCCAAGGATGTGGCGGGGAGGGGCGCGTTGTTACAATCGCGGCTTTGGCGAGACGGGGGCCGATCCAGGCTTTGTCTGTGGAGGAAACGTCAGTTCAGGCTGTTTGAATTCTTCAGTTTCACGTCATCCGCAAACACAACTTACGGAGCAAGCATCCATGTCTCGAGCGCTGATTTTTGCCGTTGTGCTGTCGGCTTCGACCGTCTTCGCCCAGCAGAAGTCGCGGGAAGAAAAGGTTCGCGACGATCGCGTCCGTGTCGAGGCCGAGGGTTTCTGGCTCTACAACGATCTGCCGAAGGCGTTTGCCGAAGCGCGAACGACCGGTAAGCCGATTCTGGTGACGTTGCGGTGCATCCCCTGCGACGAGTGCGTGAAGCTCGATGACGAACTGGTCGACCGCGATCCGGTGATCCGGCCGCTGCTTGAGAAGTTCGTCTGCGCGCGGGTTGTCAGCACAAACGGCCTCGACCTCGCCACATTCCAGGCCGACACCGACCAGTCGTTCGCGGTGTTCATGCTCAACGCCGATGGGACGATCTACGGCCGGTTCGGAACGCGGTCGCACCGGACGGAGTGGGTCGGCGACGTATCGCTGGCCGGCCTGGGGAAGGCGCTGCAGGCGGGGCTCGATCTGCACGCCGACTATCCGAACAACAAAGCGGCACTGGCCGGCAAACGCGGACCGAAACCAGAGGTCGCAACGCCCGAACAGTTCCCGGCACTCAAGGACAAGTACGGTCCGGCGCTCGACGACAAGGGCAACGTCGTGAAGAGCTGCATTCACTGTCATCAGATCGGCGATGCGCAGCGCGAGTATTACTTCGACCGGGATGAACCAATTCCGGAAACGGTTCTATTCCCTGCTCCGCATCCTAAAGTCGTGGGGCTGACGCTCGACCCCAAAGAAACGGCGACGGTCCTGGCGGTCGAACCGGGGTCGGCCGCCGAACTTGCCGGAATCCAGGCCGGAGACGCCATCGCCGAATTGGCCGGTCAGCCGCTGGTCTCGATCGCCGATGTCCAGTGGGTTCTGCACTTGACGCCTCCGGCGGGAGGCAAGGTGCCTGCCAAGGTCACGCGCGATGGCAAACAGCAGTTGCTGACGATCGCGCTGGCGCCCGGCTGGCGACGCGCGGGGAATCTGTCGTGGCGGGCGTCGTCGTGGGGACTGCGGCGAATGGTCACGGGGGGGCTGCTGCTCGACGAGCTGGATGAGAACGAACGAGCCAGGACGGACATCCCCAAGGGACAGATGGCGCTGCGGGTCAAGCATGTCGGCGAATACGGTCCGCACGCGGCTGCGAAGACGGCGGGCTTCCAGAAAGGGGACATCGTGATTTCGTACGATGGTCGGACCGATCTGGTGCGCGACACCGATCTCCTTGCTTATGGCGTGACGGCACACAAACCCGGCGACACCGTGGCCGCGATCGTGCTCCGCGGCAACGAGCGCGTCACGATGAAGCTGCCGATCCAGCCCTGAAGGTCGTGCGGGGTTTCTCACTCATCACGCGGGTGCGTTGTGACGACGTCGACTCTGAAGGAACCCGACTGCCATGCCCGACAATTTGACCGCTGACCAGCAGGAACTGGTTCGGCTCTGGGAACTGCACACCGACTACGAGTTCGTCCGCAAGGATGCCGCTGCTACGGTCGCCACCATGACCGACGCGAACTACGTCAATCATGTCCCGGTCATGACCGGCGGGCGCGGCCGAGACGAGATGCTCGAATTCTACGGCAGGCATTTCATCCCGCGGATGCCGGCCGACACGACGCTGCGACTATTGGCCCGCACCGTCGGGCAAAATCGCGTCATCGACGAGTTCGTGTTTTCGTTCACGCACGACGTCGCGATGGATTGGATGCTGCCGGGCGTTCCACCGACAGGGAAGCACGTCGAAGTGCCGACCGTTGTCGTCGTGCAGTTCGAAGGGGGCAAAATCGCCTGCGAACGAATCTACTGGGATCAGGCGTCGGTGCTGGTGCAAATCGGGTTGCTCGATCCCGCGCGACTGCCGGTCGCCGGGGTCGAGTCGGCGCGGAAGTTTGAAGATCCGGGGTTGCCTTCGAATGAGTTGATGCGGCGCGTCGCGGGTTAAACGCGCGGAGCAAGCTTTCGCGCCGAAACGCGGGACGAGAGGGGGGGTTGGTTGACCTTTTTGATGCAGTGAGCGGCTGCTAGCATACGCGCATGATCTTGCTGATCGATAACTACGATTCGTTCACCTACAACCTCGTGCAGAGGTTGGGGGAAATCGACAATTCGCTCGACGTGCAGGTGTATCGCAACGACCGCATTACCCTGGACGAGATCGAGCAGCTCGCGCCCGAGCGAATCATCGTTTCGCCCGGCCCATGCACCCCCAAAGAAGCGGGCATCTCCAAAGAGGTCATCGCCCGCTTTGGTCCGCGGCTCCCCACGCTGGGGGTCTGCCTGGGGCATCAGTGCATGGGCGAGGTTTACGGCTGGGAGGTCAACCGTGCCGAGCGTCTGATGCACGGCAAGGTCTCTGACATCTACCACGACAACACCGGCTTGTTCGCCGGGCTGCCCAACCCGTTTGTTGCCACCCGGTATCACAGTCTGCTGGTCCGTCCCAACGCCGAGCATACCGACCTGGAGGTCTGTGCCTGGACCAATGACCCCGGTCAGCTCAGGGAAGTGATGGGGGTCAGGCATCGCCAGTTTCCGATTCACGGCGTGCAGTTTCACCCCGAGAGTTTTTTGACCGAATCGGGCACCGAGTTGTTGCAGAATTTTCTGAGGGTGTGAGATTCGATCTGGCAGCCTGTTTCAAAAAACGTGAATTTCTCTGGCGCGAAGAGATAAATGTCAACGAAGCTGATGTGTGCCGGGGGGATGTGTCCCACTGGTTCAACTTTCGCTGAGGCCGTTGCCGGAGTCGATCGATCGTTCCCATGCTGACCGTCTCGCAGGCCATTGCCGCAATTCTTGCCGAGGTACAGCCACTACACCCCGTTCGCGTGCCGCTGGCCGACGCGCTGGGGTTGGTGCTGGCCGAACCGGCGATCGCCCAACTCGATTCCCCTCCGTTCGACAAGGCGCTGATGGATGGCTTTGCCGTGCGTTCGGCCGACCTGCCCGAGGGACGAGCCACGCTGCGGGTGATTGAAGAGGTGATGGCGGGGCAGGTTCCCCGTCGCGCGTTGGCTGCCGGCGAGGCGACGCGCATCATGACGGGGGCGCCGGTTCCCGCCGGCGCCGATTGCGTCGTCCAGGTCGAGCATACCCGCCTCGTGCCGGGCGCGGGGCCGATCGAGGTCGCAATCGAAACGGGCGGCGTCAAACCGGGCAAGAACCTGCTGAAGCGGGGGGCTTCGACTGCCGAGGGAGAATGCGTCCTGCCTGCGGGACGCATGCTGCGGCCACAGGAGTTGGGGGCGCTGGCTGAGTTGGGTTCGGCGAGCGTCGCCGTCATCGGCCGTCCGCGCGTTGCCGTGTTGGCGACGGGGGACGAGCTGGTTTCCCTGGAAAGCCAACCCGGTCCGGGGCAGATTCGCAACTCGAACGAAACGATGCTGGTGGCACAATTGCGACAGATGGGGGTCACACCGGTCCCGCTTGGGATTGCCCGCGACAACGCGGCCGACCTGCGCGAGCGCATCTCGGCGGGGCTGACGCACGACGTCTTATTACTCTCGGGGGGTGTTTCCGCAGGCCAGCTCGACTTGGTTCCGTCGGTTCTTGCCGACTTGGGGGTGCGGCAGGTTTTCCACAAAGTGCGGCTCAAACCGGGGCAACCGCTGTGGTTCGGGGTGTACGACCGGCCGAAATCAATCCCGCACTGGGTCCCGCCCGTCACCGAAACCCGCGGCGCATCCCGGTGCCACGTATTCGGCTTGCCCGGAAACCCAGTTAGCAGTATGGTTTGCACCGAATTGTTCGCCCGCCGGGCGCTCAGGCAATTGATGGGAATCACCCCGGTTGAGCCGGCTCCCGTTCGTGCACGCCTGACGTGTGAACATTTCAACCACGGAAATCGTCCCACGTATCACCCGGCAGCGCTGGAATGGACCCAGGCCGGGGCGGTCGTCGCCCCGGTTCCCTGGATCGGTTCGGCAGACCTGAGTGCCACCGTGTGCGCCAACGCGATGGCCCTGTTTTCCGACGCGGATCGTCACTATCGGGCCGGAGAGATGGTGGATGTGTTTTTGTGGTGATTCGAAATTTCAGTTTTGAAATGGATAGCTGTTCCAAATCTCCACGGATCGAGCTGCGTAGGTCAGGCTTTCGAGCCTGACGCGAATGGTTGAATTGCAATGATTTCATGTGATTTCGTCAGCCTGGAAAGGCTGACCTGCATCTCCACGGATGGAGTCGCCTGATGACCGCCCTTGCCGCCCCTGTTCGCCCTTCCGCCTCGTCACGGATGCCACGCGAAACCACTCCACACGAGATTATCGCCTCGGCCCGCGCAGCCCCCGCCGGGATGAAAGGGGCGCTGCTGGTGTCGGGTTTGACGGCCCTGTTGATGTGGGCCGCATTCACACCGGTGAATTTCGGCCCCCTCGCCTGGGTCTGCCTGGCCCCGCTGCTGACGCTCGTGCGGCTCGAGAAGTCGACCGCGCGGATGTACCGCGCGGTCTTTCTGGGAGGGATGGCCTTCTGGCTGGCGACGTTGCAATGGATGCGCCTGGGGGACAATTTGATGTACATCTCATTGGTGGCGCTGTCGTGTTATCTGGCGCTGTACTTTCCCGCCTTCCTGGCGCTGACGCGAGTGGCCGTGTGGCGCTTTGGCGTGCCGCTGACACTGGCCGCACCGACGATCTGGGTCGGCCTCGAGTTGCTGCGTGGTCGGCTGGCGAACGGCTTCTCGTGGTATTTCCTGGGACACACGCAATATCAGTGGATCGAGTTGATCCAAATCAGCGATCTCGTGGGGGCGTACGGAGTGAGTTTTCTGCCGGCGCTCGTTGCCGCCTGCATCGTCGAGTTGCTGCCGGCGACGTTGCTGGTGCGGCTGCGTCTTGTGCCCGCGTTCGGCGACGGTGCGCCACTGCCCCGCATCTCGTTTGCCGGTCAGTTGGCGCGGGTCGCCTTTTGCCTGACCTTGTTCGCCGCGACGCTGGGCTACGGCTACTGGCGCCGTGGAACGGCCGAGTTCCAACCCGGCCCGCGGGTGGGGCTGGTACAGTCGAATGTGACTTCGAAAGTCAAACACGACCGCGCCGACTGGCCCAAGATCCAGCGGTCGCTCGAGAACTTGACAGGGCAGGCGGTCAAGCAGCAGCCCGACTTGATCGTGTGGCCCGAAACGATGTTCCGCTGGCCGCTTCTGGAGACCCCGCTGGATGTTTCCGACGCCGACCTCGAGGCCGCGCATCCCGGGCTCAATCTCTCGTGGTTGCGCGATTTGCAGGTCCGCCGCAAACTGTCGCAGATGAGCCAGATGGCCGGGACGGCGATGATCATCGGCCTGGAAACAGTCAACATCGATCGCAGCAAGATTCACACATACAACTCGGCGGCGTACGTGAGAGCAGATGGCTTTATCGCCGGCCGTTACGACAAGCTGCATCGAGTGCCCTTTGGTGAATTCGTGCCGCTGGGCGATCAATTTCCCTGGCTGCGGCAATTGCTCCCTTTCGTTCCCAACATCGACGCGGGGATTGCTCCGGCGGTGTTCGAACTGCACGGGTACCGGTTCTCTCCGATTATCTGTTTTGAAGACACCGTGCCGCACCTGGTGAGAAACATTGTCAATTCGACGACCGAGCCGCAACCCGACCAGCCGAAACGGATCGATTTTCTGGTGAACCTCACGAACGACGGCTGGTTTCACGGATCGAGCGAGCTCGACCAGCACCTGATCACGGCCGCGTTTCGCTCGGTCGAGTGCCGCACGCCGATGGTGCGAGCGGTCAACACGGGGATTTCGGCCTTCATCGACGGCGACGGCGTAATTCGCCGCCGAGCCCCCGAAAAACAGCAGGAGGCGGTGGTTGTCGACAACATTCCGCTGGATACGCGGCAGAGCTTCTACCTGGTCGGCGGTGACTGGTTTGCCGGCGGATGTCTGATCTGTTGCGGATTTCTGGCCGTGATGGGATTATTAGGGCGCTGGTTGCCGGCCCGTACGTCGGTGCGACCCGTATGACCGGGATTGGCCCGGTCGGGCAGGGATTGGCCGTGATCAACGATGATTGCCGAATTCGCGAGAGACGGAAGATGCGCCCGACAATCGTAGCGGTTTGTTATGGACTGGCAGTGCTGAGTTCTGCCACGGGGGCCTTTGCGCAGCGGCCCGGCATCTGGGCCGAGAAGATGTTCGAGAAGCTCGACCAGGATTTTGGCGTCGTCGCTAAAGGGTCCGAAGCCAAATACCGATTGAAGCTGACCAACAAGTATCCCGACCCGGTGCATATTGCGGACGTTCGTACGAAGTGTTCGTGCGCGACTGTGAAGGCGTCGACCAATACGCTCGCCCCCGGTGAAGAGGGCTACATCGAAATTGTGTTCGATACGACGAAATTCGACCGCCACAAAGACACGACGATGACCGTCGTGTTCGATCGGCCGCAACATGCGGAAGTTCTCATTCCGATCAAGGCCTACATCAATCCCGACGTCTCGCTGACGCCGGGGGCGATCGACTTCGGGGCAGTAGCCAAGGGGGCTTCGACCCAACGCAAGGTTGCGATCACCTACAACGGCCGGCAGGGAACGGCGATCCAAAGCCTGATCAATAAGAACAAGCTCCTCAAGGCCCAGTTGCAGGAAGTCGGCCGCAACGGCCCGATGATCTACTACGACCTCGCCGTCACGCTGGACCCGGCGACGCCCGAAGGCGACCTGCGCGATCAGATGACGCTGGTCACGAACGACCCGGTAACTCCGCACATCTCGGTCCTGGTCGAGGGACGCGTCGAAGCGCCGTATGGCGTCATTACGAAGCTGGTCGATTTCGGAACTGTGGACCCGGGAGCTCGTTTGGACAGAATCGTGGTCGTGCGCGGACAGCAGGATTTCGATATCGAGAAAATCGAAAGCGAGCATACGGCGGGCGTGTTTGAAGTGCGTCTCCCCAAGTCGCCTCAACGCTACCACAAACTGCCCCTGACGCTGATCGCCCCCAAAGAGCCGGGGGTCCTGCGCGAAGAGTTTACGATTACGATCAAGGGCAGCAACGAGACGGTGACCTTCAAAGCGCAGTGCAACGTTAAGCCGGTCGAGACCCCGCGCCAGGGACCCGGTTAGGACGTTGGACGTAATGTGGACTTTAGTCCACACGAACGAACTCTTCATGTGGACTAAAGTCCACATTACGGGGCACGGTCTTGACCTCATGCAATTCCGCGCGGCCAATCATTGACTTTGTCGACTGTGCCGAATAGCGTAAGAATTGTGGTTGAACACGGTGGATGCTGGGTCTGCCGTAGCTTTGACCGCATCGCGGGCTGAGATTTTGATGTGGGAACTATCCGTTCCAAGCCGAAAAGTCGCCTCAAGCGTAATTCTCCGGTGAGGGATCGCCGGGTTGTCGTCGATCGGCATACAGGTCGATCAGCACGAAGTGGGTCTGTCTGCCGCGCGTCTTTAACGGCGCGGTGGAATTTGCCTGAGCGATAAATCTTTCCCTGCCGCGGGAGTTCCTGCGACGTGCAGGCCCCCCGGCTCGCGCAGATTTTGCGCCTCAGGTTCGACCCGCTCCGTTGCGCAGCAATGTCGAAAGGAGGTCGCAAAAATCTCAAGAGGTCGCTGCACGCTGGTCGGCACGGGTTAGATTTCTGGTGTCGGGGTGGGTCCCGGCATCACAGCCCGAGATGTGGTTCGTGAGCCAGATCGCTCACGAAGAGAGCGTTGTTCACGATCGTTCGGGCCGGTAGTCACTCGATCACACCACTGGACTCGATCACACCACTGGACTCGATCACACCACTGGACTCGATCACACCATTGGGAATCGGACATCACGGGAGACGCACATGAAACGCAAGACGGGGCGGCGATGGTTCTATGGTTTGGCGGTGCTGCTGGGTACGCAGCCCGCCTGGGCTCAGCCCGGCATCTGGGCCGAGAAAATGTTCGACAAGCTCGACCACGACTTCGGCGTCGTGGCCCGCGGAGCCGAGGCGAAGTATCGCCTGACCATCACCAACCGGTTCAAGCCCGAGGTGCATATCGCCTTTGTCCGCACGAGCTGCGGCTGCACGGCGGCCAAACCGTCGAAAGACACGCTGGCCAGCCTCGAAGAGGCGTACATTGAACTGACGATGGATACGAATAAGTTCTCGAATCAAAAAGACTCGAGCGTGACCATCGTCATCGACCGACCGCAGCACGCCGAGGTCCGGATTCCGGTGAGGGCCTTCATTCGCGCCGACGTGGTGCTGACCCCCGGCGCTGCCGAGTTCGGATCGGTGATCAAGGGCGCAGACGCCCAGCGCAAGGTCGCCGTGGCCCACACTGGCCGCGATTCGTGGACGATTAAACAGGTCATCAGCAAAAACCCGAATATTGCGGCAAGCGTGGTTCAAACGGCGCGTGGGAACGGGCACGTGAATTACGACCTCGTGGTTTCAGTCAAAGGGTCGACGCCGCTTGGAGATTTGCGCGAACAATTGACGCTGATCACCGACGACCAGGGCAACCCGAACATTTCAGTCGTGGTCAATGTGCGGGTCGAAAACGAATACAGCGTCCCCCCCAGCCTTGTCGATTTCGGGACATTGGCCCCGGGTGTGAAAAAGACGATTCAGGTCGCCGTGGCGGGCAAGAGCAAGAAGCCGTTTGCCATCGAAAAAGTTGAAGCCGAAAATTCGGCGGGCCGCTTCGAAGTTCAGTTGCCCGTCGACTCGCGACCGATTCACCTGGTGCTGCTCACGATCATCGCCCCCGCCGAGGCGGGGACGCTTGCCGATGAGATTACCGTTACGATTGTCGGTCATGCCGAGCCGGTGACATTCAAAACCCGGCTCAAAGTCGTCGTCCCGCCGACGTCCGCTTCGACCACGACGGCCGGCAGTGCGACTCCCGTGGCGACTCCGACGGCGACTCCCGTTTCGACTCCGGCCGCAACGCCCGCCGCCGCGACCGTTCAGGCGACTCCGTAGATGAGGCGGAAGGTGTTTTGCCTGTGGTCGGCGACCGTGTTGCCGACCACAGGCCAAGCCGGCTGCGACCGACCCGGCTTCCTCAGGGAAGCCGGGTTCTTGTCTTGGCAGAGATGACTAACGACATTTTCTCTGAGGATTAGTCGCCGCAAATGGACGCGAATGCACGCGAATCAAATCGAATAAAATAAAGGTGTTTGTCGCTGTAATTGTCGTCCGGACTTGCTTCATTTGCGTTCATACGCGTCCATTTGCGGCACCCACTCTTATGCCGAGCGCGTCTCAACCGCTGCGGATCGCCATGTGGTCCGGCCCGCGCAACATTTCGACCGCCATGATGCGCGCCTGGGGGACTCGGCCCGACACATTTGTCTGCGACGAACCGTTTTACGCGCACTATTTGAAAGTCACCGGCAAGCTTCACCCGGGTGCCGCCGAGGTGATTGCCGGCCATGAATCCGACTGGCACAAAGTGACCGCCTGGCTGACCGGCGAGATTCCCCTGGGGCGTGCGGTGTTTTACCAGAAACAGATGACGCACCATTTTTTGCCCGAGATCGACCGCAACTGGCTGGGGTCCGTTAGCAATTGTTTCCTGATCCGCCACCCTCAGGAAGTGATCGCGTCGTACATCGCCAAGAACGACGATCCGTCCCTGGAGGATGTCGGCTTCGTGCAGCAAGTCGAGATTTTCGACTTGGTCTGCCGCCGTACGGGAAGCATCCCACCCGTCCTCGACGGCCGCGACGTGCAAAACGATCCGCGACGGTTGTTGGGCCTCCTATGCGATTCGCTGGGCGTTGCCTTTGACGAGTGCATGCTGCAGTGGCCGCCGGGATTGCGTCCCACCGACGGCGTGTGGGCCAGGCACTGGTACAAAGAGGTCGAGTCCTCAACCTCATTCCGACCGCACAAGCCGAAAGCCGAGCCTGTGCCCGATCGGTTGCGCGACGTGTATGAAAAGTGCCTCGAATGCTATGAACGGATGTCGGCCCATCGGCTGCGGTGATTCTCTCGATCGGCCGGGAATGTTTTCCATGCTCCAGAAATTCGACGAACGCAATCGAAACCTCATCGTCAACATCAACGGTCGGCTCGTGCATCGCAACGAAGCCGGGGTCAGTCCCTTCGATTCGGTCGTCCAGGGAGGCGATGCCGTCTGGGAAGGGCTGCGGCTGTATGCCGGTCGGATCTTCAAGCTGCACGAACACCTCGATCGCCTGCGGCACTCGGCCCTGGCCCTGGCGTTCGCACAAATTCCGTCGCACGACGAGATCATCGGGCAGATTCGACAAACGCTATTCGCCAACCAGATGCACGACGGGGTGCATATCCGCCTTACCCTGACTCGCGGCGAAAAGATCACGTCAGGAATGGACCCGCGGCTCAATCAATCGGGCCCGACGCTGATTGTGCTGGCCGAACACAAGCCTCCGGTCTACGACCGGCGGGGGATCACGCTGATCACCAGCAGTGTTCGTCGGTTCCCACCCGACTGCCTCGACCCGCGAATTCACCATAACAATCTGTTGCAGTCGATCCTCGCAAAAATCGAAGCCAACCATGCCGGCGCCGACGACGCACTGATGCTCGACGTTCGCGGGTTCGTCGCCGAAACCAACGCGACGCATGTGTTTCTGGTCGAGCGCGGCGTCGTGCGAACCAGCCGGCCGATCGCCTGCCCCGAGGGGATCACCCGCGCAACGGTGCTCGAATTGTGCAGCCAGCACGGCATTCCCTGCCGCGAAGAGGACCTGTCGCTGACGCAGGTTTACCGCGCCGACGAGATGTTCTGCACAGGGACGATGGGCGAACTGACGCCCGTCGTCAGCGTCGATGGCCGCCCGATTGGCGACGGTCAACCGGGACCGATGACCGCGCGGTTGAGCGAACTGTTCGGAAAGCTGACGGCGACCGAAGGGGCCCTGGTTGTTTAGCCCGGATTATTGATGTAGGCCCACCATTCGGGTCGCAGCGCATCGGAACCCGCATGGTGGGCCTGCGCAAGCCGCTCAATGCCGACACAACGCACCGTCTGGTTCGAGAGTGTTTTTAGAAAGCGAAGGCCCATAGAAGTTCTCGGCTTGCTGGTCCCACCCTACACTTACATCTGTGTGAATAAATCCGGGGGAAACCGACAATACCGCGAGTGGAGCGTCGAAGATGACTTTTTCAACACTCTTATTTCTTTCCCTGGCTGTCACGGGGGCTGACGCCGAGCACAAGACGCTGGCGGGCCGGTTTGTCGTCGAACACCCCACGCTGTTGAACCTGGGCTTTGAGTGGGAGATTCGCGGGGACGCGAATCGGAATGCGACGGTTGCCGTGCAGTTTCGGGCGGCCGGGGAATCGCGCTGGCGGCAGGCCCTGCCCCTGGTGCGCATCGGCGGCGAAAAAGTGTACCGGCGGCGCGAGAATCTCGACTACACCGTTCCCGACGGATTTGCCGGCAGCATTCTCAATCTGCAACCGGGAACCGAATATGAGTGCCGTTTCCAGTTGACCGATCCCGACGGGGCCAGCGGCGAGACCCAGATTACCCGGCGCGTGAAGACGCGCAGCGAGCCGCAACCTTCCCGGGAAGGGCGGACGCTGCATGTCTATGCCCCGGATTATGACGGTCCGCGCGAGGAACCGGGTTTCACGAGCCTGCTCGAGGCCTATTACGGTGCGGGGTTGGGCGACTGGAATGTCGTCTGGGAGCGGCGGGCGCAGCCGGGCGATACGATTCTGATGCATGCCGGACTCTATAAGTCCGATCGTCTCAATTACGTCGACCCGCAGATGACGCCGTTTGACGGCACCATGTCGCTGACGTTGAAAGGGACCCCCCAGAAGCCGATCACGATCATGGCGGCCGGCGACGGAGAAGTGATCTTCGACGGCGCCGGAAATCATCGGTTGTTCGACGTCATGGCGTCGCAGCACCACATCTTCGACGGGCTGACGATTCGCAACACCGATGTGGCGATTTTTGCCGGCCAGAAAGAAGTGCTCGGCGCGCTCGGGCTTTCTGTCAGGAACTGCCGCTTTGAGAACGTGGGGTTCGGCGTCTGGACCGAGTACGCCGGTTCCAGCGACTTTTACATTGCCGACAATCTTTTTCTCGGCCGCGACGACCGCTTCCGGCTGATCGGCTGGACGGGACCGCTGTGGGCCAGCGCGGGGCGGTACGGGTCGCATTCGCTGACGAGCTACTATGCGATCAAGGTGTACGGGCCGGGGCATGTGATTGCCCACAACGCGATCGCTTTCTTTCACGACGCGATCGGCATCTCGACTTATGGCACACCCCCGCTCGATCCCGACCGGCGCGCCTCGTCGATCGACATCTACAACAACGACATGCACATGCTGAACGACGACTTTGTCGAAACCGACGGCGGGGTTCACAACGTGCGCGTCATGAATAACCGCGGCGTCAACGCCGCGCACGGGGGGTATAGTGCGCAGCCGGTGTTCGGCGGCCCGGTGTATTTCATTGGAAACATTCTGTATCACAATCCCAGCGGCGTGGCGTTCAAGTTTTCGGCCAAGCCGGCCGGGCTGCTTGTTTACCACAACACGATCATTGGCGAGCAGGTGCTGCGCGATCCGTCGTCCAACATGCATTTCCGGAACAACCTGTTTCTGGGACGGGACACTCCCGGTCGCGGGATCATGACCTGGGCGAATGCCACCGATGCGTACAGCTCTGATTACAACGGGTTTCGCCCGAACAATGCGGTTGCCGAGCAGTACTCGTGGCTCGGTCCCATGACCGGGCAACAGATGTATGAGCCCCGGCCCGAAGACTGGAAAAGCTTCGCCACGCTGGCCGAGCTGCGCGCAGCAACGAAGCAGGAGACGCACGGCATCGAAGTCGATTTCGACGATTTTGAGAGATTGGTTCCCCCGGATCCGGCCGGTCGCCATTCCGTCTATCATGCCGCGGATCTGAACTTTCGACTGCATCCGGCCGGCAAGGGGGTGGATGCCGGGGTGGTGATTCCCACGGTGAACGACGGCTTTACAGGCCGCGCGCCCGATCTGGGCGCGCTGGAAGTCGGAAAGCCGGAACCCAGCTACGGGCCGAGGTGGCTAAAGGGGCGGCCGTTTTATCGGTAATCAACTTGTTCGATAGTCCGGGCAAGCCGGTTCGGCGCCCGACATTCGCGTGTATTCACGTTCATTTATGGGTACCTGTTCGAGACTCACGCTTTGGCGAATGACGAAGCCTGATTGCTGAATCCCCGATGCCCGAGCCGTTATATACTTGCCCTGAAATCCGGGTCGATACCACTGATTCCGGATTGATGGTGTCCGTCCCGCCGAGGTATCTGATAGCGGCATTTGCATTTCCGTTCGTCGTCGTATTGGGATGTCTGACGTTTGGAATGTTGATCGTCAACTGGTTGTTCTGTCGAGATGCATTCCCCAAAGTTGCTGAGAAGGGACTGGCCGAACTTCTATGGGTCCTGCCGTTTCTTGGCATGTTCCTTCTGATGCTGAGCATCGGGGCTGTTGGCACCGTCCTTATGTTCCTCCTGATGTTGCGATCATGTTTGACGCGTACGATTGAATTTGATTTGCCGCGCAATCAACTTCGAATTACGCATTTGCCCTGCTGTTCTCGCGTTTATTCGCTTTCAATGTTCACCGCAGTTTACAGTTGCTCCCGACATCCAATGATGCACGGCGCGACCAGTTGGGTTTACCTTGCGAATGATTCGGAGACGCGCTGCCTGATGATTCACTACACGTCGGACCCAAAGTCCTTTTCATCGCTTGAGTCCGTTGCCGCGATCATTTCGGGATCAATAGGCCGGCCAAGAAAGCGATGCGAGAACGCGATCCTGTTCGGCAGCAGTTTCTTTTTTCCGTAAGATCGCCTGCGGAGTTGAATCGACTTGCACAGCAATCGTTCAGTATCTCGTCGGCGTGCAACAGATTTCTCAGCTTCGTTGCACAACTCATGAATGAGATTTACAGGAGTTCGCAGAGAAGAATCTCCCCGGAATCTCTGCTCCCTCTGCGCAGCAAACGTTCAGAATTTTGTCGTTGCGAGAAGATTTTTCGGCGCCGATGCACAAATCGTTTCACGCATTCCTGTTGCGGTTGAGGAAAATGAACCACGGATCACACCGAGGACACGGATACGGCACGAATTCAAGTCAATTCTTGATTGAGGATTTGATGCCTCAGCAGTCATCTGCGTTAATCCGTGAAATCTGCGGATAAACTCCTGAGAATCCCATGGCCCAAAAATAACCCGCTGCAACGATCCGCAGATTGCGCAGATTGACACAGATTGAATTCAAAACTCTCATCCGTGTGATTCGTGAAATCCGTGGTTTCTCCTTTGGTTGCGGCCGAAGGCCGTGCTGTGCGCTCCTGTTCAAACTTTCTTTGGTTGTGGCCGCAGACCGGCGCCTGGCCCAATCCTGAAAAAAAGAAACCCGCCTTCACAGTGAAGGCGGGTTTCGGTTCTTCCGTTTGACCTGATGGCAGGTCGCATCCGGCGCGACTAGTCCTTAAATAAGCGTACCCGGTGTCGCTTTTGTGGTCGAGCAGCCGAGTGGGCGCGGCGCAGACGAAGAGCGGACGACCTTGGGGATGGCCGGATGATGATTCGGTTCGTCGTCTGCTGTCTGTTGGGGAATTCCTTTCGGG
>SIAF01000090.1 GCA_009691905.1 Planctomycetaceae bacterium
AGTGGATATCACCCGCTTCCGTAAATACAAACGCGGCCCGAAAAAACCGCCGACGCCACGCAGCAAATATCACAACGGAGGTCATGCCTCGACCGCCAAAATCCTTGCACTTCGCCACACTGAATGACACCTTGGAAGCCCTGGCCCTTCGGGCTACTTCGCTTTCGGCGACAAATCTGCGAGCCACCCGGTCGTCAAACACAGCATGGCCTGCACCGCTGACCGCACCGCCCGCCGTCATGCGCTGCATGACAAACACAACTCACCCTCCGCCAACCGCCGGCAGAAAATGCACTTCGCTGCCATCAGGGACTTTCTGCAGCAGGCCCAGGCTGCTGACGGCGCCGTTGACGGCGACCGACAGGCCCGGGCGCAGTTCGTCGCCGGTGCAGAGCCGCTCGCGGATGCCGGGGTACAGGGCATTGAGTGCGGCAACCACCTGCCGGACTGTCGTTCCCGACACGGCGACGCGATCGACTCCACCTGTTAATTCACGAAGCAGCGGGGGGATGAAGACCGTGGCCATGTGGGGTGTGTCGCCGTGTATGAGAAAACCCTGCGGGCCAAGGCGCGCAGGGTTTTAAAATGAATCGACTTTGATTTCCGGCTCAGAGCGCTTAGTGGCCCGTTTCACAAGTTCGCATGCGGTTTGCGTTGCGTGTTGTCAGAGAGCAGTCATGAACGAATGAGCCACGGACAAGCATGGATGAAACACGGACACGTCACTTCTCGTGTCCGTGTTTCATCCATGCTTGTCCATCCGTGGCTCGATTCGAAAACATCGGGGGGCGTCTTTTAACCCCGGTGCGGATTTGTGAAACAGACCGCTTAGCGTTCGAACGTCGCGAGGAACGCGCTGCGCTTGTTGATCGTCGTCCAGGTGCTGTTGAGCCCTTCCCCTTCGTAGGTCATGTTGACCGTGTAGGCGGGGTGGGCGTTGTCGACTTTCGTCAGCGGCGGGTAGAAGACCGTCTCGTTCGAGCAGACGCAGTCTCCCTTGGCCAGTTTGCGGGTTTCGATTTTCGCCAGTTTGCCGGCGGTGAAGACCCCCTTCCCCGACAGGTGGTCGTTGGTCAGCGAAATTGGGGCCTTTTCGACTTTGACCACGTCGCCCGTGAGATGCCGGGCGTTGGCTTTGACGAACTTCACGAGGGCCTGAGCCTGCTCGGCGTCAGCCTGGTCGTCGACGACGATCACGGCGACGATCTTGTCGGGTTTGACCGTGAAGCTGCCGCCAAAGCCGAGGGTGTCGTTGGCTTTGATGATCAGGGCCACACCCAGCCCCGAGAGATCCTGGCCGGCCCATTTGCCTTCGTCGATCTTCCAGGCCATGACCGCTTCTTTGCCGGAAATGCCGATTTCGCCATTGGCGAAGCAGGGACCGGTGTAGACGTCGCAGGTGCGGGCTTCAAGGTACTCGCCCGAGATTTCCGCCGCCGGCACCAATTGCGCGGCGTTCAAAGTCAACAGAGCTACGGCCAATATCGAAAGTCGTTTCATCAGAGCTTCCCTCCTGAACCAATCGCCGGGGGTTGAAATCACATCAACCATCATTTTCGCAGTGACTGTGTGGGAGGTCAAGCGCGAATCGCCGGTGGGCGACGGGGGGGGTATCGAACAGGCAGGCGCGGCGGTCGCGAAGAGCCAAGGTGCATCGCACGCCGACGAATTCCCCAGTCCTCTAGAAACCCAGTCCCCTAGCGCCCCAGTCCCCTATTCCCCTAGTCCCCCTCAAAGCAACTACGACCCGAATGCCGGCATTCGCCGTCGCCGACGTATTGGTCGTCAGGGCCGAAGACGCGCTGCGTTTTGGCGCACCAGAAGTGGCCGTCACCCGTGACGCGCGTCCCTTCGGGCTGCCCCATGTTGGTGTACATCCCTTTGCAGCGCAGGCTCTGGCAGCGTTCGCCCGCGAGCGGCGCGGCCAGGTCGGCTGCAGTCGGTTGAACGATGTTCATCAAAATTTGGTTGAGGTCGGCCATCTCAGCTTACTCCTTGCAGTTGATGCATGGCACGCAGCACGGCCCGCTTGACGGCCGTCCGCGCGATCGTGACCTTGTACTCGTTCTCTGACAGCGGAGTAGCCGACGCCACCGCGGCTTCGCCCGCTGCGGCTGCCGACTCTTCCGTGATGCTTTGGCCGACGAGCGCCAAACTGGCATCGTGAGAGACCCACGGCGTCGGGGCGACGTGCCCCAGGACGACCCGTGCTTCACGGACGATTCCCGCCGAGGTGGTCAGGCAAACGCCCGCCGAGGCCAGCGGCCAGTCGAGACCTTCGAGCTGCAGGACTTCGTAACTGGCACTGGCCAGCTCGTCGCGAATTTCGGGCAGCAAAATGTGACTGACGAATTGCCCCGGCTGTAGAATCGTCACTCCCTGATTGGGAGACTTGGGAGTGACGTAGAAGTATTCGAGCGGAACCATTGCCGACTGATCGGGGTCGGGGCCGACGATGCGGACCTGCGCCCCCCAGGCGATCAATGATGGAGCAAACCGCGAGGCACTCACATACTTGGCAGAGCCCTGGTTGCCCAGGATCGCATGAAACTGGTTGCGGCCGCCGGCAACGAGCGATTCGCCCTTCTCTTTGCCCAATAGGCCGTAACCGTTGCGGTAGTACCAGCAGTTGGGGAGGTGGCACAGGTCACCCCCCAGCGTCCCCTGCACCTGGATCTGAATGCTGTGAACCGCATCGGCGACCTGCAACAGCGACTGATACGGCGCGAGCAGCGGATTCCGCAGAATTTCGTCGAGCGTGGTCAGCGCGCCGACCAGCAGGCCGCCGGAGACCATCGAGACCCCTTGCAGCGAACTGATGTTTTTGAGATCGACGACCCGCCGCGGGGCAATCACGCCGGCCCGCAGCAGGTTGTGCAGATCGGTCCCACCCGCCAGGATGGCGGTTTGACCCCCATGGGCGGCCAACATCTCGGCCGCTTCAGCTTCGGTGTTGGGACTGGCGTATTCGAAAGAACTCATGCCTGGCCTCCTTTCAATGCATCGAGAACGCGCTTGGGTGTGAGAGGCAGCACGGGAACGCGGACGCCGATGGCATTCGCCACGGCATTCGAAATGGCGGCGCCCGGCGCGATGACCGGCGGTTCGCCCAACCCGATCACGCCCCGGTCGTACTCGCTGTCGGGCTGGTACATGATCGCCACCAGCTCGCCCACGTCGCCGATGCCCGGCAGCTTGTAGTTGAGCAGGTCGGCGTTGATGTACCGGCCGGTTTTGTTGTCCATGATTTGCTCTTCGGTCAGAGCATAGGCGATGCCCATGATCAGGCCGCCCAGCACCTGGCTCTTGGCGGTCAGCTCGTCAATAATCATGCCGCAATCCTGAACGCTGACAAACTTGTTGATGCGGACCAAGCCGGTCCCGGTATCAACCGACAGGTCGACCATCTGCACGCCGCCGACTCGTTCAGAGGTCAGGCCGTCTTTCTCGGGGCCTTTCCCCTGCACTTCCAGCGGCATTTGACCCAGCAGAGCACAAGCCTGCTTCCAGGTGCAGACCTTGTCTTTGCCGTTCAGGATGTTGCCGTCTTTGGCGGTCAAACCGTCGGCTTCGACCTTGTACTTGGCGGCAACGAGATCGAACAGCTTCCAGAGGGCGGTTTGGGCCGCACGCCGATGGGCGCCCGACACTCCGCCGACCGTGATGCTGCCTCCCGACGGGGCCGACGCGGGATACTTGCTCGAACCGAGGTTGACCTTCACCCCTTCGAGCGGCAGACCCAGCGTTTCGGCCATCGTGATGCAGATGATAGTGCGAGTTCCGGTGCCGATATCCTGACTGCCCAGGAACGACTCGACCGCGCCATCGGGATGGATTTTGAGAGTGCACGTACAGGCCCCCGGTCCCCCGCCCCAAGTGTGCAGGGCCATGCCAAGCCCCTGCTTGACCGGGCCGGCCGCCCCCTTGCCGCGCGGATGCCACTTTTTCTTCCAGTCGATCTCTTTCGCGGCGATCTTCATTTCTTCGGCATAGACTTCCCCTTTGCCGTGCTGGGTGAACACGAGGTTCTTCATGAAGAAGTCGTAGCTGTCCATCTTCAGCTTGGCGGCCAGATCGTCGAGCGCCGGCTGCGTGATGGCACACAGTTGCGGGTGCGGCGGGGCGCGCCACGCCCGATTGGGGCCGGTATTACACGAAATGCCGACCTGGGCTTTCGAGACGTTGGGAAAGTCGAAGGGGTACGGCATTTGGCCGAGGTCAACACCCCCGCCACCGACTCCCGCGGTGCCCCAGTGAATGCTGTCCCAGGCGACGACCTTGCCGTCGGCGTCGGCCGCAACCGTCACGTCGATGAAACCCGAAGGCCGCGTCCCGCCGATTTTCAGTTCGGTCGCACGATCGAGCATCAGCCGCACCGGGCGGCCCGCTTCTTTGGCCATTTTGGCGGCAGCGATGCCCCATTCGTCGGCCTGAAACTTCGAACCGAAGCCACCCCCCTCGTAGTTCGCGGTGACGGTCACGTTCGAGGCGTCGATTCCCAGGGGTTCGGCGAACTGGCTGGGAGTGCCCGAAACGCTTTGCGTCGACAAATGAACGTCGAGGTCGTCTCCCTTCCACTCGCAATGGGAGCCGTGCGGTTCCAGGCACATGTGGCTGATCGTGTGAATGCCGTAGAAGCCCTTGTGGACTGCTTTCGCCGTCTTCAGCGCCTCTTCGACGTCACCTTTATTGGCCTTGCCGAGCCCCTTGGTGCGGTTGGCGAATGCGGCGCGGGCCACGTCGGCTTCGTCGACGAAGTGCTCGAGAACTTCGAATTTCGCGGTCGCTTCGAGCGCCTTGACGGCATCTTCGGCCTGTTCGGCCCGCTCGGCGGCGACGGCGGCAATCAATTCGCCCTCCCAGCGGATTTCGTCTCCCACTTCTTTAAAGGCATGAACCGCTTTGACTCCCGGCAGGTTTTTGACCGCTTCCAAGTCGATCGCGGTCAGCTTGGCGGCTGCGTGCTTGGACGACAGCAGTCGGGCAAACAACGTCCCTTTGCTGTTGGTGTCGGCCGTATATTTCGCCGCTCCCGTAGCCTTGACCGCGGCGTCGATGCGGGGGATCGACTTGCCGATCAGCACGTTTTCAGAGCGTTTCCCCCAGCCGAATTTGCGTTCTGCCATGATTACTTGCCTCCCTTTTTGGCGTTCGCGACGCACTCGACAGCGGCCTTAGCCAGGCCGTCGTAGGTGCCGCAGCGACAGATGTTGCCACCCAAACCTTTGCGGATTTGTTCGAGGGTCGCACCGGGGTTCGCACTGACGAACGCCTTCGTGGCGACCATGAAGCCCGGCGTGCAGTAGCCGCACTGCGTGGCATCGTGCTTGACGAAGCACTTGACCACGTCGTCGAGTTCTTTGCCGCTGTTGAGGCCTTCGACCGTGGTGATCTTTTTCCCGAGGCATTCGACGGCGAACTTGGCACAGGCCAGCGCCGGCTTGCCGTCGATGAGCACGGTGCATGCGCCGCAGTTGGTCGTTGTGCAGACCTCTTTGGCCCCGGTCAGATTCAGGTCGTTCCGCAGCACGTCGAGCAATGTGACGCGGGGTTCGACCGTGACCGTCTGCGACTTGCCGTTGATGTCGAGCTTGAGCTCGGTCGGCTTGCCGGCGACGACCCTCTGTACTTTCTTTTCCTGGGCGATGCTTTCTTCAACGGCGGTGGCGATCACCGAGGCGGCGACGGCAGCACCCGAACCTTTCAAAAATGCGCGGCGGCTGAAGCCTGATCCCCCCTGGCCTGTTTCGCCAGGGGCTGTTTCACTTAGTGGGTGGCTCAAGTCCCTCATGGGTGCTGCTCTCCCTGAAGAAATAGGTGCGATCGGTGACGCCCTGTCAGGCAATGCTGGCAACAATCGCACGATTGTACCGGCCGCATGCGAAGCGACAACCGTTCGGGGGAACTTTTTTACGAGTCGCATTCACAAATGACGAATGTCGAAATCCGAATGACGAAGCAATGACGAAGCCCGAATGTCGAAGGGCGAGAGCGAGCCGGTGGGTTTATCCCACCGGGATCGGCATCCCTGTGGGATAAACCCACCGGCTCGCTTAGTCGACGCATGTTCGTCATTCTGATTTCGACATTCGTCATTTTATCCGACTGCCAGCTCTTCATCCAGCAAGTCGGTTACAAACATGCAACCGGGGCTGTGCGTAATCACCAGCGGCGGCTTGGCCGCCATGATGACCGCCTGAGGGGTCACGCCGCAGGCCCAGAACACCGGCAATTCGTCGGCCTCAACCGGCACGACATCGCCGAAATCGGGCCGCGATAGATCGGTGATGCCGATTTGCTCGGGAAGCCCCAGGTGGACCGGCGCCCCGTGAACGGAGGGATAGCGCGAGGTGATCTGCACGGCACGGATTGCATCGGCCGGCTTCAAGGGACGCATCGAAACGACGAGCGGACCATGAAAGATGCCGGCGGCTGCACAGGGGCGATTAGTTTTGAACATGGGCACGTTGCGACCCAGTTCGATGTGCCTCACCGGCACGGCTGCGCGCAGCAGCGCCGCCTCGAACGTGAACGAGCAGCCGATGACGAAGCTCACGAAATCATCGCGCCACAGATGCGAGATGTCGGTCGGCTCGTCGACGAGTTGCCCGTGTTCCCAGACGCGGTAGCGAGGCAGGTCGGTCCGCAGGTCGCCGGTCGGGGCGGCACGCCGCGGCGTCGGGTCTCCGGCCGAGGTCACGTCGAGCAGCGGACAGGGCTTGGGGTTTCGCTGGCAGAACAGCAGAAAATCGGCCGCAAACTCGCGCGGCAGCACGACCAGATTGGCCTGTGCGAATCCGGGGGCCAAACCGGATGTTTGTTCGGTCAATTCACCCTTGCGGGCCGCGCCGCGAACTTGTGCGGCGGTTTGCAGGTGTTCGATGTCCCGCATTGTCAAACGTCCTGTCTGTCGATTCGGTTTGATTCCGCCCGAAGCCACCACGTCTGCCAACCCTGATTTCGCACCAGCGCATCGCGAGGCACCTGCCAGGCGATCATGGCGATTCCCAGCAGGTCGCCGCAAGCGCAGGCTCCATTGATAACCGAGACCACAACGACCGCGGCAGGTCCGATTCGCAGCAGCATGCATCCAAGCAGCGGCACGAGCGACAGCACCAGAAAGGGGACGGCAAACACCCATAGAAAATGGTTTCGCGGCATGGGGCCGAGGTACGCCGCATAAAACAACAGTCGCGACGGCCAAACTCCAATCAAAGTTTGTCGCGTCAGCCCGTAGTGCGGCATCGCGAGGGCGTGCAGGAATTCGTGTACGGCGATCAGCGCCAGAAAACAGCCGGCAACAACGGCCATCCCCAGGATGCCTACGAGCCAGCTCGGCATCGCGCCACCACGGCCGTCGACAGTCATGCTGAATCCCGACGAGCTCATCGGTGTCAATCGGCTCCAGGCGAAGCCAAGCACGGTGGCGGTCACGATGGCGACGGGCAAGGCCACATGTTGCAACCAGAGCGGTGACGGCTCCCGAAGTTTCGACCACCCGTCGCGCTCGGGGTCAAAGTCGGGACTGAGGGGCGGGGCACCAAGATGCAGTCGCATGACCTGAACTCTACGCTTGTCCCAGGTGCCTCAATAATTCCAGCGAATAGATGCCGGTCTTATGACCGTCGCTGAAGTCGATCTGGTAAGCGTAGTTGCCGATGGGTAGCATCCCCGTGGCCCGCAGGGGGGCTGCTTCTTCGGGTTTGAGGATATTAAACAGCGGCGGCGGCTCGGCCCGTCGCACGCGGCACGTCGCGCACGGACACTGCTTGCGTAAATCGGCCCAACGGAGGCGGTCGACACGCCCGTCGCTCCATTCGATCGACAAAGCGCTCGCGTCCCCTTTCAGAGTTCGGGGAGTCAGGTCGAACGCCCCTTCCAGGGGCTGGCGGTCGGCTTTGAGATCGGCGGCATCCATAGTGGGAACCGCCCGGCTTGCGCCGGACGGCACACGCATTTTCCGTTGGTGGATCAGTTTGATTTATTACCGTATTCCGCAAGCTTCTCACTCACATTTTGCAGTTTTGATTCGAGAGACTGGTACGGTTCACTCCCTGGGAGCACTTGCTTAAGTTGCTTCTGCAAGCTGCTTGCTGTCTTTCGCAAATTGTCGAATTCGAGCCTGCCGAAGTATCGTTCCTGTGTGTCAAATTCGATGATCCGGCTGATATCGTCCACCGCGACCCAAATCCTGCCACCTTCAAACTCGTTGGAAGCGGCGATCGGATCAAAGAGTACAGTCCCTCCGACGAAAGTCTGCCCGGCAACTATTCGGGTTCGTGGCCGTTTGACCGCGACGGACGAGCCACTCTTTGATTGGATCAAAGCGACTTCGGCGGTGAGATCCTCACCCTTCACGATTTCCGACTCGGACGCATCGGCGTACAGTGCGTATGCACAGCAAACCAGAATCAGGCCACTCGCCGTAACCAGTAGACGCGATATGTATCGTGACACGGGACTCTCCTTAAATTCTGAAATGCAAGATGCGAGACTCAATCGGCATCGCGGCGACGCAGCACCAGCACCGGGCAATCGGCGTGCCGGATGACGCGCTCGGCGACCGAACCGAGCACGAAGCGCTTGATCCCATGATAGCCGTGAGACGGGATCACGATCAGGTCGGCGTGAATTTGACTGGCGTACTCGGTGACCCCCAGGCCGGGGTCGCCATGCCGCACCAGCAGTGTGGCACCCTCGGCATTGTGTTTCTTCAAAAAGTCGGCTGCGAACTTTTTCGTGGCCTCGATACGAGTTTCTTCAGAAACAGT
Source organism: Planctomycetaceae bacterium (assembly GCA_009691905.1). Taxonomy (GTDB): domain Bacteria; phylum Planctomycetota; class Planctomycetia; order Planctomycetales; family Planctomycetaceae; genus SIAF01. Next base: position 8,772 of record SIAF01000090.1, read on the forward strand.
CTCGAAGACGACTCCGGGGGACATGTAATCCAGCGGCAGCAGCACATGCACGACATGCAAGTCAGCAGGCTTGGCAACCATTTGCAGGGCGGTGGCGACCGCGTCGGTCGACGAATCCGAGAAGTCAACAGGAACGACGACTGTCTGCTTGGGTAACCAGCTCATCGCTTCTCCTTTAAATTTTCGGCACTGATAGGCTGCACTGATCGCCGACGAAACCACAGCGGGCCGCGCCCGATGGCAGAATCGGCCGGGGTCGTTTTCGGGATCGGTGTCGCGAGACGACAGGGTGAAGCCGCCGCCGGCGCACGCCTGGCCGTTCATTGAAGGTTATCCCGAACGTATTGGCATGGCAAGTGGTTAGGTTGAGTTTTGCCGGTTCACCCTGGGAGTCGGCGGAAGGTCGTTCGGACAGACTTACTGTCGAAACCTCGCCGACGACTGTGTTGATTCGAAACGACGGTACGGCCCAGAATCGCAGCCAATTTCCCATCTTTTGGAATTTTCGCAATTTTCGTTGTCGAAAATAGGGATAGTGTCTAAGATTAGCGCAGCCTCAAAGATTTGCAGGGTGCCATGAAGACCGCTCTCGAACAAACCGACAGCCAGTTTCTCAACGAGTTACATCGTTTGGGGCCGGTGACGGTCCAGGGAATCTGTGATGTGGTGGGTGTCACCGCGACCGCCATCCGGCAGCGCTTGGCCCGGTTGCAGGGGGCCGGGTTTGTCGGCCGCGAGCTGGTTCGAACCGGTCGTGGCCGGCCCCATCACGTCTATCGGATCACCGACAAGGGGTTGCGCCAGCTTGGCGACAATTACGGCGACCTGGCGTTGATCCTCTGGCGAGAGATTCGCAAAATTGCCGATCCCGAAACGCGCGCCTCAATCACCGCCCGCGTGCGCGACGCGCTGGCGGCGCAACTGGGGTCGTTTAACGATGCACGCGTTGGCGATCGTCTGCGGCGGATGAGTGACGCTTTGTTGAGTCGCGGGTATGACGTTGAAATGAGCGGGGCCGGCGAATTGCCGATTCTGCGAGAGAATAATTGTCCGTATCAGGAGCTGGCTGAAGAGGACCGGGAAATCTGCGGTCTGGAGCGGGAAGTTTTTCAGCAGGCGCTGGGTGCCGAAGTCCGTCTGACGCAATGCTGTCTGGACGGTCATCATTGCTGCGAATTCGAAGTGCGGGAAGCGAGTCCGGCACTGGTGGGCCTCTGAGGAAAATGGCGGTTGAAGAAAATGACGGTCTGATTCGCAATCGGAGAAAGTCTCCGATAGCATGCCGAAGAGGCGGCGAATGTCGGAATCGGTCTTCCGGCGGTGCGAACGAATTCTGTGGAAATCGCAGGAATAAGCTATGACGTGGCTTGACGGACGCTTCGAAGAAAACCTGATCGTGACCACCCTCGAGCAGGGAATGAACTGGGCTCGTCAGTCCAGCATCTGGCCGATGACGTTCGGCCTGGCCTGTTGCGCCATCGAGATGATGGCCGCGGGGGCCAGTCGTTTCGATCTCGATCGGTTTGGCGCCGGCGCCTTTCGGGCGACGCCCCGTCAGGCCGATTTGATGATTGTCGCCGGCACCGTCACGTTCAAAATGGCCAGTCGCGTTCGGCGCCTGTACGAGCAGATGCCCGATCCGAAATATGTGATCGCGATGGGGGCCTGCACGGTCGGCGGCGGCCCCTATTTCAAGTGGGGCTACCATGTCGTGAAAGGGGTCGATCTGGTGGTGCCGGTTGACGTCTATGTCCCGGGGTGCCCGCCTCGTCCCGAAGCGCTGCTCGAAGGTTTGATGCGTATTCAGGACAAAATCAAGGCCCGCCGTGTGGGAAAAGTCACGGGAACGGCCGGGCCGGGCCGGCAGGGCGAAAAAATCTTCGACGAGTTGCCCGTCCCGCATCACTCGGGCTGTGCCACCCGTCCCGAACTGCTGGAAGTCTGACTGAAAACTGTTAATGGATCCGTCGGCACTGGTCGGCGGGCTTGTCTGATCACTCACTGAAGCTGTGCCGGTTTGCAATGTCCAGTGTTCTGAAAATTGAAAAGTTGTGGGTCGCCATCGACGACAAGCAGATCCTGAAAGGGGTCGATCTTGAAGTTCGACAAGGCGAGATTCACGCCCTGATGGGGCCCAACGGTTCCGGGAAAAGCACCCTGGCATACGCCCTGATGGGGCATCCCAAGTACGAAGTCACCGAGGGAACGATTTCGATCGACGGCGTCAGCCTCAACGAACTCGAACCCGATGCACGAGCGCGGATGGGGCTGTTTCTGGCGTTTCAATACCCGGTCACGATTCCGGGGGTGAAGGTTGCCGACTTCCTGAGGCACGCGGTCTCGAACATTCGCAACCCCGAACGCAAAGAGGGCGAGGGACTGCTGCCCATGCGCGATTTCCGAAAAGAATTGCGCAGTCGCATGGACGAACTCGGGATCGAGCAGGAATTTGCCCGGCGCTATTTGAATGACGGGTTTTCGGGCGGCGAGAAAAAGCGCATGGAAATCTTGCAGTTGGCCATGCTGCGGCCCAGGTTTGCGATTCTCGATGAAACCGACAGCGGGCTCGACAGCGACGCCGTGCGATTCGTGAGCGAAGCGATCTCCCGTCTGTCGGGTCCCGATATGGCGATTATCATCATCACGCACCACGAGCGACTTCTGGAAATCAACAAGCCGCAGCAGACGCACGTGATGCTGGCGGGGCGCATCGTCGAGCATGGCGATGCGCGGCTGGCTCACGAGTTGCACGACCAGGGCTACGCGGGGATTCGCGCCCGGCATCCCGACGTGGCGGCTGAAGAAGAGGCCCAGGCGGTCAAGAATGAGACGCACGCGGTCGTTAAGACCTAAGGGCGTGTTGAAAATGAGTCAGGCTCCGCCGAAACACATCAGATTTCCCAGTATTTATCTCTTCGCGTCGAAGCCAGTCACCATTTTCAACAGGCTGCTAAGTGCGTTTTGAATCAAGTAGGCGTTAAGGGTTAAGAGACGTCAGCACAGCACCGCGATGGTGCAGGAGAAGATTGCCGTGGTTACGGAACTGAAGCCCGCAGTCGAAAACGAAGTCGGCCTCGGCGATTACCAATACGGTTTTCACGATTCGACCGATAAATATGTGTTCACGGCGAGAAAGGGGCTCGATCGTGAAATCGTCGAGAAGATTTCCGAGATCAAGAACGAGCCGGCCTGGATGCGCGAGTTCCGCCTGCGCGCGCTGGAGATTTTCTTCAAAAAGCCGATGCCCACCTGGGGCGGCGACATGAGCCACCTCAATTTTCAGGACATTCACTATTACGTCCGTGCGTCGGCGGCGCAGGAGAAAAACTGGGACGATGTCCCCGAAGACATCCGCCGCACTTACGATCGCCTGGGAATTCCCGAGGCCGAGAAGAAGTATCTGGCGGGGGTCAAGGCCCAGTACGAATCGGAGGTGGTGTACGGCAGCCTGCAGGAAGACCTGGCCAAGCAGGGGGTCATTTTCACCGACACCGATTCGGCGCTCCGCGAGCACACCGACCTGTTTCGCGAATACTTCGGGAAGGTGATTCCCTCGTCGGACAACAAATTCGCGGCACTGAATTCGGCAGTCTGGTCGGGTGGCTCGTTCATCTACGTTCCCAAAGGGGTGCAGATCGACTTCCCATTGCAGGCCTACTTCCGGATCAATTCCGAGAGCATGGGCCAGTTCGAGCGAACGCTGATCATCGTCGACGAAGGGGCTTCGGTGCACTATGTCGAAGGCTGTACCGCCCCGACCTACAGCTCTGAAAGTCTGCACTCAGCCGTCGTCGAGATTATCGTCAAGCGCGGCGCCCGCTGTCGCTATACCACGATTCAGAACTGGTCGAACAACGTTTATAACCTGGTCACGAAGCGGGCCATGGCCTACGGCGACTCGCTGATGGAATGGGTCGACGGCAACCTCGGTTCGAAGCTGACGATGAAGTACCCGGCCATTTACCTGATGGAGCCGGGCGCGCGCGGCGAAACGCTGTCGATTGCCTTTGCCGGCAAGGGGCAGCATCAGGATGCCGGCGCCAAAATGGTCCACTGCGCGCCGCATACCTACAGCCGCATCATTTCCAAGAGTATTTCGAAATCGGGCGGACGCGCCAGCTACCGCGGGTTGGCCAAGATCGCCAACGGCGCCAAGCACTGCAAATCGAGCGTCGTTTGCGACGCTTTGATTCTCGATCCGCAAAGTCGCAGCGATACTTACCCCTACATTGAGATCGACGAAGACGACGTGACGATCGAGCACGAAGCCAGCGTCTCGAAAATCAGCGAAGAGCAGTTGTTCTACCTGAAAAGTCGCGGCCTCAGTGAAGCCGAGGCTTCGTCGATGATCGTGACCGGCTTTATTGAACCGCTCGTGAAAGAGCTGCCGATGGAATACGCCGTCGAGATGAATCGGCTGATCGAGCTGCAGATGGAGGGATCGGTCGGCTGAACCGGGCGGCGCCTCGCGTCGGCAAGCGACCGGACAAGCGCTTCATAACCGACGAAGCGAAACGGGTGCCGACTCGTATTCTCAATTCGTCAGGCCACCAGGTCTAACCTCTCCCATTACGAACCCATGAGTGCTGTTTCTTCCGTCATGACGCCGGCCCCTTCGACGGGTTTCGATGCGAAAGCCTTTGAGCGTTTCGTAGCGACTCGCGGCGAACCGGGCTGGGTTGTAGATCTGCGTCGCCGGTCGTTCGATCTGTATCGGCAGAAATTGCAAGAGCCGCTCACTCCCGAAGAGTGGAAGCGCGTCGATTTGCGGCCGTTGCAACCGAATCGGTTTTCGCCGGCGGCCGATATCTCGACGGCGGCTCAGTTCGAAACGCTGCTCGAGAATCGGGCGTCGTTCGCCGGCGTCGTTTCTCACGTCGATGGGCATTGCAGCGCCCAGAAACTGGACGACCGCCTCGCCGCCCGCGGCGTGCTGCTGGGGAGCCTGACCGAACTGGTTCGCGAACACCGCGAGATCCTCGAACCGCATCTGCTGACTCGCGCCGTGCGCCCCGATGCCGACCGATTCACGGCGTGGCATGCGGCGTTCTGGACCGGTGGCACGGTGCTGTACGTCCCACGTGGTGTCGCGATCGACGAACCGCTGTACAGCCTGATCGGTCTGGCGAAGGCGGGGGGCGCCGACCTGAGCCACACGCTCGTGATTCTTGAAGACGGGGCCTCGGCGACGCTGCTCGAAGAAACGAGTTCGGCCGCGACTGACACCGCGGGATTGCATGTCGGCGCGGTCGAACTGCTGGTCGGCCCGGGCGCGAACCTGCGTTATGTGCAATTGCAGAATTGGAATTCGCACACCTGGCATCTGGCCCGTCAGGCCGGGGTCGTCGAGCGCGACGGCACACTGCAATGGACCCTCGCCGGCCTCGGGTCGCGACTTTCGCACATTCATCAGGAAGTGACGCTCGCCGGTCAGGGCGCCTCGGCCGAAGTCAATGGCGTGACGTTCGCCACCGGCCGGCAATTGCTGTCGTATTACACGCAACAGACCCACAAGGCGCCGAACACGCGCAGCGACCTGTTGTATAAAGACGTCTTGCGCGATGAAGCCCGCGTCGTGTGGCGGGGGATGATTCGCGTTGATGCCGAGGCTCAAAAGACCGACGGATACCAGCGCAATGACAGCCTGCTGCTCAGTCCCGATTGTCGCGTGGACGCGATTCCAGGACTCGAAATCGAAGCCGACGACGTGCGCTGCACGCATGGCGCGACGGCGGGCCGCGTCGATGCCGAGCAGATTTTTTACTGCATGTGTCGCGGCCTTTCGCGCTATGAAGCGATGCACATGATTGTCGAGGGATTTTTTCACGGGGTTTACGACCGGATCGCGGTCGAGGCTGTGCGCGAAACGCTCAGCCGCGCCGTCGAACGCAAACTGGGAATCGGCCGCTGAACTGATCGATTTATGTCAGACTTCGTTAAAATTGCCAGACTCTCAGAGATTCCCGAAGGGGGCCGCGCGTCGGTTGTCGTCGATGATCGCTCGATCCTCGTGATTCGCATTCAGGGGACGGTCTATGCGATCGAAGACGTTTGCTCGCACGACGGGCAGCCGCTGACCGACGGGCCGCTCGAGGGCTGCGCCATCGAGTGTCCCAGGCACGGCGCCCGATTCGATGTGCGAACCGGCCAGCCGCTGTGTATGCCGGCGGTCGAACCGATTGCGACCTTCGAAGTGAAAGTTGTCGGCGACGACATTCTGCTGAAACCAACGAAGTCCTGAAGGGAAGCGCCGCCATGCCCGATGAAGCCGCTTTAATCGATGCGCTCCGCACGGTGATCGACCCCGAACTGATGATCAATGTCGTTGATCTGGGTTTGGTCTACGGCGTCGAGCAGGAAGACGAGAAAGTCAAAGTCGAGATGACGTTGACCAGCCCGGCCTGTCCCGCCGGCCCCCAGATTGTTTCCCAGGCCAAACTGGCATTGGAGAAACTGGAGGGGGTGAAAGAAGCTGAAATCAAGCTCGTGCTGAGCCCCCCCTGGACTCCCGACCGGATGACCGACGAAGCGCGCGATCAACTCGGTATTTTCTAAGTTCGCCCGTCCGAAAGTTTTCGGGAAACGTCACTGGTTGCTGCCGCCTGCCGCCGGCTCGCAGGCATTTCGTGCCGATCCTTCCTCCACACCACGACGACTGATACGATCAGCGTTCATCCGGGGAGGTATCATCTCCCGAAAGCGGCCTTACTTGCGGGTCGCTGCTTACCGATGACGAATGGAATTGTCCTGCAATTCTGCCACCGTGATTCGCGACCGCCGCCAGCGTTTCCGCACGCAACCTCGTTGCGATCGAAGTCCGGTTTGATGGTGCTTTCCGATCAACACGCTTCGATGGTGTGCCTGGGGAAGTTTCGTCGTGACGTTGTGGGCACATGCGGCTTCGGGCACTCCGCCGCGCGTCGTCGGCAAAAGCGGCTCGACGACGGCCGAATCGCCGCGCCAAGCGCCGAAACGACTGTCTCCCGCAGAAAACGGCATCGGGCGGATGGTGCCTGATCTCGCATTGATCGATATCGAGGGTCAGACACGAAAACTCTCGGATCTCAAACAGCACCGCGTGGTCGTCATCGCCTTGACTTCGACGAGTTGTCCGCTCAGCAAGAAATTCGGGCCGACTCTCGCGCGACTCGAGCAAGACTATCAACTGAAAAACGTGGCATTCGTCTACGTGAATCCCGCGCAGCGCGAAGTCAGCGACGATCTGCGGGAAGCGATCAAGAAGAGCCGATTCGCGGGTCCCTACATCCTCGACTCCGATGGCGCCGTGGGAAGCGCTTTAGGCGCCACGCAATCGACCGATGCCTTCGTGCTCGATGCCCAGCGCACCGTGGTCTATCGCGGCGCCGTCGATGACCAGTATGGCATCGGCTACGCGCTCGATGCGCCGCGGCGGCAGTATCTGGTCGAGGCGATCGAAGCCGCGCTGCGGGGCGCGCGGCCTGAGATTCAGGCCACCGAGGCCCCCGGCTGCCCGCTCGATGTGCATCAGGCCATTCCGGAGGACGCGGCGGCGGGGGTCACCTTTCATAACCGGATTTCCCGGTTGCTGCAGAGTCATTGCGTCGAATGCCATCGGCACGGCGGTTCGGCTCCGTTCGCGCTGGAAAGCGCCGACGACGTGTTGGCGCAGGCGGCTCCCATCCAGCGGGCGGTCGAACGGGGCCTCATGCCCCCCTGGTTTGCCGCCGCTCCGGCTGCAGGCGAGAAAAGCAAATGGAGCAATGACCGCACGCTGCCGCCGCGCGACAAGTCCGACCTGCTGGACTGGCTGGCCGCCGGCCGCCCCCTCGGCGAACCGCAGGAAGCGCCGCTGCTCAGGCAGTTTCACAACGACTGGCAGATCGGCAAACCCGACCTGATCGTGCAGATTTCCAAACCGATCGCGGTCAAAGCCACGGGAACGATGCCCTATCAGGACGTCTTCGCCGACACCGGTCTGACCAAAGACAAGTGGATCCAGTCGATCGAGATTCGGCCGACGGCTCGCGAAGTCGTCCATCACGCCCTGGCGTTTGCAATGGCTCCCGGTGATACGCCGGCGCACGACAAGGTCAACGCCGAACAGGCCGCGGCCGTTCACCAGCGGGGATTCTTTGCGGCGTACGTCCCGGGCAACAGCACCATCGTGCTGCCCGATGGTTTCGCCAAATTGCTCCCGGCCGGTTCGCGATTGTGGTTGCAGATTCATTACGCTCCCAATGGCGTCGAGGCCACCGACCAGATGGAAATCGGCATGGTGTTCGCCCGTGAGCGGCCTCAAAACGTCGTGCAGGTCAAGGGAATCGTCAACGCCAATCTGTCGATTCCGCCCGGTGCCGACAATCATCCCGAAATGGGATTGTTGAAGCTGGGCGCCGACTCGCGGATTACGGCGTTTATGCCGCACCTGCACCTGCGCGGCAAGGCCTTCCGATACGAGGCGCTTTTTCCCGATGGTCGCGTTCAGGTTTTGCTCGATGTCCCTCGTTACGATTCCAACTGGCAGCTTCTGTACCGACTCGAACAACCGATCGATTGCCCGCGCGGCACAATCCTGAAAGGGACGGCCTGGTTCGACAACAGCTCGGGCAACCCGGCGAATCCCGACCCGGGCGCGACCGTTCGCTTTGGACCGCAAGCCACTGACGAAATGCTGGTCGGGTACGTCGAGTACCATCAGCCGAAAGGCGGCTTCGCGAATCCCAAGGCGGCCCGCAAGCTTCCCGGCAACGGCGATAACCGACGCATTCGTTTCCGCTGAAAGGCGGGTTGACTGCCCGGACGAACAACGGCGGCAGCAGGTATTGCCAAATCTGCCGATCGGGCCGAATAGACAACGGTTCCGTTTCTCAAGGATCGGTGTTTTTCTGGCCGTTTGCTTGATTCTCGACCCGTCCGGACTACGATACTGCCGTTAAACTTTCGCGGCGATCAGGCGGCCAGGGTTTCGAGACGCCAAGTCGCCGAGACGCGATCAGGCAACCCATTTCATGCAATCACAGGAGAGCAGTCGTTAATGAACAAATATCTCGTGGAGTTGATCGGTACATTTCTGTTCGTGCTCACGATCGGTTGCGTGGTGATCGAGCCGGGCGGAGCGGGCAATCTGGCGCCGCTGGCCATCGGCTCGGCACTGATGGTGATGATTTTCGCAGGCGGCCACATCTCGGGGGGGCACTTCAACCCCGCCGTCACGCTGGCGGTGCATCTGCGCGGGCGCTGCCCGGCGTCGGATGTGCCCTTCTACATGATCGCCCAGGTCGTCGGGGCCGCGGCCGCCGGAGCGGTCGTGCTGTTTCTGAAGGGCAACCCCGAGGTGACGCCCATGAAGCCGGATATCGTCAAAGCGCTGGTCGCTGAGTTTGCCTACACGTTCGCCCTGTGCTACGTCGTGCTCAACGTCGCGACGGCGAAGGGGACTAAGGACAACTCCTTCTACGGTCTGGCGATCGGGTTCACGGTCCTCAGCGGCGCCTTCGCCGTGGGCAGCATTTCGGGGGGTGTCTTCAACCCCGCCGTGGCCACCGGGATCACCGTCATGGGGCTCTCGAAGGTTGCCAACATCTGGATCTACCTCGTCGCCAACTTTGCCGGCGCGGTGGTGGCGGCCTTTGTGTTCAAGGCGCTCAACCCCAACGATCCGTGACCGGCACACGCGGCGAGCATTTTTTTTCAACGGCCCGCTTTCGGGCTAAGAATGCTCTTTTCGGGATCGACGGGGAGGGATAAGCGGCGCGCTTCCTTGGGGGGACACAAGGAAGTGAAACGATGCCTCATCGTTGGCCGGAAGGAACGGAGTTTGTGCGGCTGCAATTGGACGT
>SIAF01000091.1 GCA_009691905.1 Planctomycetaceae bacterium
TTCGGTGAAGGAGATGAGGCAGTGGAATCGCGACAACCTAGGTCTGACCGTGCGCGCCAAGCGTAAAGCCACTTACCAAGAATTCAAATCCCAAACAAAATGCGCAACAACTTCTTACCTCTTGAGTTAGACATTTCATCAGGCCACCCTGTACCACAGTCTGCAGGTTTTCGAATTGGCGCGCGACGAACTGCCGTATGACGAAGAGTTTCTGCTGGCCGCGCTGCTGCACGACGTGGGGAAGGCGATCGACCCCGACGATCACGTCTCTGCCGCCCTCGAAGCGCTCGAGGGCTTCATCACCCCCCGCACCGTCTGGCTGATCGAACATCACATGCAGGCGCACGCCCTGCACGACGGCACCCTCGGGCAGCGCGCCCGCCGCCGGCTGGAAGAATCAGACGACTTCGAAGAACTGTCGCTTTTGTCGCAATGCGACCGCCGCGGCCGAGTCGCCGGGGCGCAGGTCTGCGACGTCGACGAGGGGCTGGATTGCCTTCGCGAATTGGCGAGGACCTATGGGTGAAGCGACAATAAATGACGAATGTCGAAATCAGAATGTCTAATGAAATCCAAAGCTCGAAATCCAAATATCGAACCGGCTATTCGACATTCAGGATTCGTCATTGTTTCGTCATTCTGATTTCGACATTCGTCATTTGGCATGCGCCCGCTCGCACCACAGTGCCGCGGCGAACAGCGTCGCCTCGTCGTCGTGGCGGCCGACGAGCTGAATCGCCAGCGGCAGGCCGTCGGGGCTCAGGCCGATGGGAAACGAAACGGTCGGCAATCCGGTGTAACTCCACGGCGAATTGAACGAAGGATTGCCGGTTGTCGACAAATCGGGGGCCGAGCCGAGTGCCGCCGGGCAGACCAGCACGTCGGCATCGTCAAATGCCTGTCCGATTTCGCGGCGGAGCTGCTCCTGATGGCGCCGGGCTTCGTCGTACATCGGTTGCGAGACCTGGCGGCTTTCGATGATCAATCCACGCATCCCCGGCAGGTAATCGTCGGGGTCGGCGGCGAACCGATCGCGATGCACTTCACCCAACTCAAAGAGCATGATCTGTCGGTGAAACCGCAGGACGTCGCCGAACGTCGCCGGCAGTCCGGCTTCAGCGATCGAGGCGCCGGCGCTCGTCAGCGTGGCCAGGGATGCTTCGAACGCATCGCGCATCGCGGGCTGTGCCTGAGTGTCGAACAAGTCGCCCAGACGACTCAGTCGTGGAGCGTTCGCGGAGGGAGAGACCGGAAGCGGAGGAATCGACGCGAGCACCGAGTACAGCAGGGCCAGGTCGGCGACACAGCGGGCCAGCGGGCCAGGGTGGTCGAGGCTCTTGGCGACGGGGAAGACCCCTGCGATGGGAATCTTGCCGAACGTCGGCTTACAGCCCGCGACTCCGCAAAACGAGGCGGGGCGGGTAATCGATCCGCCGGTCTGCGAGCCGATCGCTGCCAGGCACATTCCCGTGGCGACCGCCGCTGCCGAGCCGCTGGATGAGCCACCGGGGGTGCGCTCGAGATTCCACGGGTTGCGCGTGATCGACGGGTCGAAGCAGGCGAATTGCGTCGTGACTGTTTTGCCGAGAATAATGGCCCCCGCGTCGCGCAGACGTGTCACCAGCGCGGCGTCGGCATGAACGGTCTGCTGCGCCTGGCGTTTTGACCCGGCACCGGTCGGCCAACCCGCCACGTCAATCAGATCTTTGATTCCGATCGGGATGCCGTGCAGCGGCCCGCTCGGACGGCTTGATTCGAATTGGGCGTCAAGCTCGCGAGCCCGATCGAGCGCCCCCGAACTGTCGATGCTGACCCAGGCATGGACTTTGGCTTCCCACCGTTCGATCTGGCGCAGGCAATTGTCAACGACCTGGACGCACGTGGTCTGGCCCGAGCGCAGCGCCTGCGAAACTCCCTGGATTGTTTCACGGCTGTCAGGGACCAATTGCATTCGCGGGAGGCGTGAAAATCATTTAGGAGAAGGGACCACGGATGGCACGGATTTCACTGATATTTCAGGCCGAGGTCGTCATGCACATCAGTGAAATCCGTGTCATCTGTGGTTAAAGATTTTTTGGATGCAGCCGGCACGCGCGGAGGCAATTGCCTCTGCCCTCATTCAACTTCATGGGGAGGCCGGCCTCCAGCGGAGTCACCGCCGTAGCGAGTCAAGTCTGGCCTGCGCCTGCGGGTACAGCGTGTCGTGGCGGGTTTCGAAGTCTTTGGCGAATGCCCGCACGGCGACGCTGTAGTCTTTGTGGCCGAACAGAGGCATGGCCTCGATCGACTGCTCGCCCGTTTCGCCTTTGTACAGGATGTCGTACATGGCGAGGACCTTGGCGGTCCGGGTCACACCGTGCTGACAATGCACGACGAGCGGATAGTTGTTGGGGTTGCCGAGCACATCGACGAACTCTCGAATGGCCGGGTCGCCGGCGTCAATCATGGTTGGCATCGGCAGCTCGACCAATTTCGCCCCCGCCCCCTCCACCGCGGCGCGCTGTGCCCGGCAGCGTTCTTCGCCAAGTTCGCCGGGATTACACAGATTGAGCACCGTGCGAATCTGATATTTTTCGATTTGCTCGGCGAACACGTCGCAATCGAGCCACGCGCAACGGTAGACCATCCCCTCATCGTGTGTGGCCCAATGCTTATAGCGCTTGTGCTGGCGATAGCCCAGGCCCGCCGCCGTGGCGACGACCAGCAGAAGCAGACCCCAGGCCCAGACTGGTTTGCGTGCGAACATCCTTGTTCGTTTCCTATCTATTGGCCAGGGGAAATTGTCCATGCCGGTCGGCGGAATGACCCCTGACAATCGTGGGGACTGGGCAAAGATAGCCGATTGACGCCGCCGTAAAAAGAGCAATTTCGGGTAGTCGCTGAAGGCCGCGGGTGTTATAGTCCGCCCGCGCTGCGGCAAAGAATTTGCCCGAGAGTTCTCGTTCAGGGAGGAACACCGACATGTCGGCCTCGAATCGTTCATCCGGCGGACGCTGGATCTGGGGAATCGTCGTACTGGGGGGGCTGACGGTTACGGCCGGTCTGGAGTGGCAACGCGGCTGGGTCGACCTGACCGCCCTGCTGCCGGGTCCAGCGGATAAAAGCCGCAGCGACGCACAGAAGCCGTCGGTGGCCGCGCCGAAGAAAGAATGGTCGCTGCCACCGGAGCTTCTGGAAGCGCAGTCCGAGCCTGAACTCGACGAAGCCGACATTGACGACATGGAGGCCGATCTGTCGCTGGAAACCGGGCGCGGCGCGATTCCGGCCGAGAGTCTGTTCGACGAGTTCGAAGACGAGGTCGTCGACGGAGTCGTGTCGGCCAACTTCGAAGAGCTCGACGACGAGGCTCCCGCGCGGGAGAAGCCTGCCGGTCCGAAGCGTGCTGAGCCGCCCATCTCCAACGAACAGCCGACGTCGCGTGCGGCGCCGCTGATGGAACTCAAGCAGATCGCCGCTCTGGAAAGTGCGGGCGATTACGTCGCCGCACAAAAAGAACTCTCGCGCTGGTACTTGCAGTCGCCGGACGAGCGCGAATCGCTGATTCCCCGGCTCGAGCGCATGGCGAAGGCCCTGTATTTCGATAAGCAACCACTGTATTACGAGCCGTATGTCGTGCAGCCGGGCGATCAGTTGCGCCTCATCGCTAAAAAGCACAAGCTGTCGTGGGAGTACTTGTCAGTCCTGAACCGGGTCGAACCGCAAAAAATCCGTGCCGGACAGAAGCTCAAAGTCGTGCCCGGTCCCTTCGGCGCGCGCATCAATTTGAGTCGGCACGAACTGGTCGTGCTCCTCGATGGCAGTTACGTCAAGCGGTATCAGGTGGGAGTCGGCATGGACGGGTTGACGCCAATCGGGACCTTCAAGGTTCTCGATAAGACGCCCGACCCGACCTTTTACGGGCCCGACGGAGTCATCGCTCACGACGACCCGCAGAACCCGCTGGGCGAACGCTGGATCGACCTGGGCGATCACTACGGCATCCATGGAACGATCGGAAACCAGGGGATCGGCAAAAACGAGTCGCAAGGTTGCATTCGGATGCGGAACCCCGATGTCGAAGAAGTCTATGACTTTCTCGCCATCGGCTCAAAGGTTACGATCGAGCACTGAGTTCGCCGTCTGACGGTTTTTTCGGCTCGTCCCTCGTGACAGCATTGGAAGGCGGCAGAGGACAGCCGTCCCACACTGTTTCACGAAAGCGCCCATGTTCGACCGCCCGCGACTGATCGACTTGTTTCGCCGGCGCGCACTCAAATTCGGCGAGTTCACCCTCGCCTCGGGCAAAAAGGCCGGCTACTACCTCGACGGCAAACAGATCACGCTGCATTCGGAAGGCCTGCGGCTGGTCAGCGAGGGGCTGCTCGACTTGCTCGCCGACGTCGACTTTCAGGCGATCGGCGGGATGTCGATCGGGGCCGATCCGATCATCGGCGGAGTGCTGACGGCGGCAGCCGCCCGGGGGCGTGAGCTGGCGGGTTTTCTCGTCCGCAAAGAGCCGAAGGGGCACGGAACGCAGCGTTTCATCGAAGGACCGGTCGAGCCCGGGTCGAAAGTCGTCATCGTCGACGACGTAGTGACCACCGGGGGCAGCTCGCTGCAGGCAGTCGACCGCATTCTGGAGTTCGGCTGCCAGGTCGTGCTGGTGGTGGCAATCATCGACCGGCTGGAGGGGGGAGAAGCCAACTTCACCGCCCGAGGATTGCCGCTGCGAAGCCTGCTCACAATCACCGACTTCGGTTTGAAGCCGCCGACGTGAATCGCTAAGTTGACACGCAGAAACAGTTGAGCAGGCGAGCGGGGGGCGTGAGCCCCCTGAAGGGTCACTTTACATGCGGCACCGCATAGTTTCCTTTGCGTGTCCCCTTAGTCCAGTTGTTCCGCCTCCCGCCCTTCGCGGTACAATTCCAGTATGAGCGACAAACGCCACCGCTGGCCATTCGGTAGGCCCCATTGGACCTGCGAGCAACGGGACCGAAGATACTTCTTCGATCTGTCATTGCGGCAGTTCGCGTGCCTTACGTTCGCGATGGCGTTCGTACTGTATCTCGTGGACAAGCTGTTCCGGTGGCTCGTGGCCTGAATGCCGCGAATCGCGATTCCGCACGCAAACGGACTTGCGTCAATTCCGCGCCCCACCCCGAAAGTTCGATCGGCGCCCAAAATGTTCCACCACCTCACGACGTCGCTTGACACTTCGGGCGGCCCAAATCCATCATACGAGTGGTGACGATTCAGTCAGACAAGGACACGGGTTCCGCCAACGGCGCTCATCGGAACCGTTGGATGGGGCTCTCCTTCAAGTCTGGTGTATGACTTTCATGCGAAACCCCAACAAATCACCCCGCAGCACGAAGCTCGCCACGCTTGGCCGATCGGGTCTCACCAGGCTTGAAGTATTTGTCGTGATTGCCGTGTTCGGCATGCTGGCGGCGCTTTTGCTTCCGGCGACTTACAGGGCACGCGAGTCGGCGCGGCAGGTTCAGATGATCGACAACATGCGGCTCATGGGCGTGGCGATTCACAGTTCGGAGGCGATTAACGGGCGCTTGCCGGGCAATTCCACGATTCCGCGTCGTGCGCCCAGTGCCCGTGGTTCTCGCGCCACTCAAGAGACCGACCCACGCCGTTTCGACAGCTGGACTCCCGAAAGGTAGTGGTTCTTCTGGTCCAGGATCCGCTTGGAATCTGAGCGATTGCAAAATTGCACTCCCCTGGGGCGGCTGGTCGGCGAGGGATCATGGCGAATCGTGAAAAGCGTCTGTTGCGCGCGGGGGTGGCGCGGGCCGTCATCACGCCTCCGGTGGGCATTCGCATGCTCGGCTATACCGTGCAGGAGCAGTGTTCTCGCTCGGTCCAGGACGAGCTGACCGCCACTTCCCTCGTGCTGACCGACGAGCAGACGACGCTGGCCATCATCGCCTGCGACATTCTGCACATTCAAAATCCGCACTGCGATCGCATTCGCGAGCACATCGCCTGCCGTGTCCCGATTCCTGCCGCGAACCTCCTGCTCAATTTCAGCCACACGCACCTGGGGCCGATGTTGCCCGGCTGGCAGCCTGAGTCAGACGAGCAGGCGACCATTCAACGGCGGTATCTCGAGTTTCTGACCGAAACGCTGGCCGGAGTCGTTTCGACCGCATGCGACCGGTTGCAGCCGGCGCGCATCGGCTCGGCGCGGGGCGCCGCGCCGCTGGGAATCAACCGCCGCGAGAAACTGCCCGACGGCCGCGTGATCATCGGCGAGAACCCCAACGGACCGATTGATCGCAGCGTGGATGTGATTCGCGTCGACGACCTGGCGGGAAAAACGCTGGCGACCCTGGCCTCGGCAGCGGCGCATACGATTGTCCTGGGACCGAAAACGACTTCGCTTTCTCCCGATTTCGTCGGTCCGGCCCGGACGATTGTCGAAGCCGCCACCCGTGCGCCGTTCCTATTTCTGCAAGGAGCGGCAGGCAATATCAATCCGGCCTCGGGGATCGGCGCGGGGGGACCCGAGCAATTTGACGACCAGGCGCGGCTGGGGACCATGCTGGGGGGCGAAGTCCTCAAGACTTGGGCGCAGGTTCGAACGCACAACCGCAAGGGACCGCGGCGCATCGTGCAATCGGTGGCGACCCTCTCGACCTGGGAGTACGAGCCGACACCAGATCAATGCATCGAGCGGCTGGAGGTGGCCCGCCGCCGGCTGACTCTCGCCATGGCGCCGCTGCCTGACCACAATACGGTCGCCGCGACGGTTGAGAAATACCAGCACGAGCGAGATGACGTGTTCGCCGACTCGGCTTCAACGCGCGGCCGGCGGCATGTCGCCGACCGGATGCTGCAATGGGCGCAGCTCGTCGCCGACACCCTGGCACGGGGCGAGAACCCGCCGAAAAAAGAGATCGAGGTCTGGGCCGCGCGAATCAACGATATCGCCATCGCCGCCGTGTCGGCCGAGCCGCTGGCCGAGCTGGGGCTGGAAGTCAAACGCCGCTCACCGGTGCCGCATACGCTGTTTCTGGGATACAGCAATGGCTGCATCGGCTACATCCCGCCGCCGTCGGCCTTCGCCGAGGGGGGCATGGAAGTCGTCGAATCGACGTGGAACTATCACCTGCCGTCGCAGCTCACTCCCCAATGGGGCCCCGCAGTCGTCGAGACGTCGTTGGAACTGCTGCAATCGCTGTCGGGAGAGCGATGACTGAAGAATTCGAATGGACGACTCGGCCCTGCAACGACCAGACCCGCGTGACCAGACCCCGCCCGAGTCGTTAAAGTAGCAGTGCCGCAGCGAGAGTTGGAGTACAGGCTTTAGCCTGCCGTCGCGTCGCGACTCCGAACCGAAAACCAAGGCACGACAGCGCAGCGTCCAAACGCATCCTCACCCGCCATGATGTTCCTGAAGGCTGGAGTCCTGATCGGCGTTCTCTTGGCGCTGGCGCCTGTCACCGCGCTCGCCGATGCCCCCGCACACGACGAAACCTTCGAGACGAAAGTTCGGCCGCTGCTGACCTCCCGCTGCGGCGAATGCCACGGGGGGACCGAG
The DNA here is from genome assembly GCA_009691905.1 of Planctomycetaceae bacterium. GTDB lineage: Bacteria > Planctomycetota > Planctomycetia > Planctomycetales > Planctomycetaceae > SIAF01. The sequence continues at coordinate 7,535 of SIAF01000091.1, forward strand.
CGCAAAAGCGGGCTGGGTGTGACGTCGATTGCCGATCTTGTCGCCGGCGGTTCGACGCGCGGTTCGGCCATCATTCCCGGCCATTCCGAACAGAGCGTCCTGGTCAAACTGCTGCGGGGCGATCTCAAACCGCGCATGCCGCTGCGCGGCCCTCCTTTGAGCAATGGCGAGATCGCGCTCATCGAATCCTGGATCAAAGACCTCAAAGCGCCCGAGCCATCCACCGGCGACGCCAAAGCCTGGTGGGCCGTCAAGCCGCTGGTCTCGCCGACCCCTCCCGCAGTGCATAACACGGCGCGTGTGCAGAACCCGATCGATCAGTTCGTGTTTCACCGATTGGAACAGCAGGACCTGACGCCGGCCCCCGACGCGGCGCCGGAAGTCCTATTGCGGCGGGCGTATTTCGATCTGATCGGCCTCCCCCCCACACCGGAAGAGGCTCGTGCGTTTTTTGACGACCAAGCGCCCGAGGCGTGGCAGAAATTGATTGACCGCCTGCTGGCCGATCGGCGCTATGGCGAACGCTGGGGTCGGCACTGGCTGGATGTCGTCCGTTATGCCGACTCGGGCGGGTCGGAATACGATCGCGAATACTCGCACATGTGGCGCTATCGCGACTATGTCATCCGCGCTTTCAACGACGACATGCCCTATGACCGGTTCGTCATCGAACAACTGGCCGGAGACGAGATCGACGCTCCGACGCCGCAGTCCCGCATTGCGCTGGGCTTTCTGCGAATGAGCCCCGAGCACGGCTCGCCAAATAAAGACACCAACCGCCAGCACCGCCTCAATGAACTGACGGCGACGATCGGCTCGGCGTTTCTGGGCGTCACGCTGGGCTGCGCGCAGTGCCACGACCATAAGTACGACCCGATCACGCAGCGCGACTTCTATCGGGTGCAGGCGTTTCTGGTCGGGATTCGCCTGGAGGACGTTGACGTGCCGTTCGAGGCTGACGAGGCGGCACCAATGAACGCGGCCCGCGAGGCGGCCGAGAAAGAACTGAGCCGGCTGCAACAGGCGACAACCGACCTCGAACAAGCGTATCTCGCGCGCCTTGGCGAGCTGCTGATCGCCGAAGGCTTGCCTGCCGACGAAGCGGCCAAAAAGGCCACCAAAGAAGAACTCGATCAGCGGTTGATGAAGGCCGAACCCGAGGCGGCCGGCACGCTTTTGGTGGCCGGCGTGCGCCGCTTCACCGCCGAAGAAGCCGCCGCGCTCGATCACCTGCGGATCGAGGTGGTCGAAGGCTCGCTCGACGGCGTTTTCGAAAAGGGATGCGCTCGCCGGCGCGTCGACCGCTTCCGTCCCCGAGCGCACGTCGTCACCAACACGACCAACGATTATTTCGCAAGCGTCCCGCATCTGCCGGTGGCGTTCGTCCGGATCCGCGGCGAGGTCGAGCGGCTGGGCGAGATGGTTCGTCCGGGGTACCTCAGCGCCGTCACCGGCAATCATGACGCGGCTCCGCCGCGGATCGACAAGTTCGGCAACATCGAGAAATTTCGCATCGGTCTGGCCGAATGGATCGCCGCCCCCGACAACCCCTTGACGCCGCGCGTCATGGTCAACCGCCTGTGGCAGCATCACATGGGCGAAGGGATCGTTCGCACGGCGAACAACTTAGGCCGCAACGGCGCACCGCCGACGCATCCCGAACTGCTCGACTGGCTGGCCGCCGAGTTCATCGCGCTTGTTCCCCGCAGCCAAGCGGGAGACACGGCCGGAACGTGGAGCCTCAAGCGGATGCATCGGCTGATCATGAATTCCGCGACGTATCGGCAGGCGTCGAATGTCGATTCGCCGGCCGCCGAGAAAATCGACCCGCAAAATCGCCTGCTGTGGAGGATGAACCGTCGTCGGCTCGAGGGAGAAGCCGTGCGCGACAGCGTGCTGGCGGTCAGCGGCCGACTCAACCTCGAGAGCGGCGGCCCGGGAATCTATCCCCCGCTTCCCGACGGGATGGACGACCGTATTTACTACAAGAAATCACAGTTCTGGGAACCAACCGACGGTCCCCAGTCGCGGCGACGTTCGGTATATATCTTCAAACGGCGGCAACTCGATTTCCCGTTGCTGGCGGCGCTGGATGCCCCGGTGTTCAACATCCCCAGCGAACAGCGGCCCGTCTCGACCACCCCCTTGCAGGCGCTGCTGTTGTTCAACGGCCGCCTCGTCAACGAAGAATCCGACCATTTTTCCAGGCGGATCGTCGCTGAAGTCGGCTCAGACGCTCTGGCTCAGTCGCGGCTGGCCTATCAACTGGCGCTTTGTCGGCAGCCGACCGACGACGAACTGCAATCCGCCATCGAGCATATCGCCACCCAACCTGAGGGCGATGGTCTGCGAAGTCTGTGCCGCGTGTTGTTCAACCTGAATGAGTTTGTTTACGTCGAGTAACGTCAATGTGAGGTCCTTTAAACGAAATAGTTGTTGATCTTTGACACAGTCATCTGCCGAATCCAAAAACAAATTTCTCTGTGATCTCTGTTTGCTCCTGTTCAAATCCTCAACGATTCCTCCCCGTACGACGCAAAAAGGATGATCATCGACCACAAAGAAATACAGAAATTGATTCTGCATCTTGACTGCCTTCCATGAATCGCACTTTCTTCCCACCCTTGTCCCGTCGCGAAGTCTTGCGCCAGTCGTTCGGCGGCTTGGGGGCGTTGGCTCTGGCATCGCTTCTGGCCGACGACGGGTTGTTGTGCGCCTCTGACGTCGGTACGGCGAATCCCCTTGCGCCCAAACCGCCGCATTTTCCGCCGGCGGCGAAGCGCTGCATCTTTCTGTTCATGTCGGGGGGGGTCAGCCAGGTTGACACCTTCGAGCATAAGCCGGCCCTGACGAAGTTTGCCGACAAGACGATGCCCCTTTTGCCGGGCCTCAAGGGAGAAATTGCCGCCAACCTCACGAAAAACGCGATCGCCATGCCCGAGATGTTTCCCTTTCGACCCTGCGGCGAATCGGGGCGGCCGATCTCGACCCGCTTCGAACACCTCGGGCCGCTGGTCGATCAACTGGCGTTTATTCACGGCATCATCGGCGAGAGCAACAACCACGGCCCGGCGACACTGCAACTCAACACCGGCTCGGTGCTGCAAGGCAACCCGTCAGTCGGTTCGTGGGTCACGTACGGGCTGGGCAGCGAGTCGCGCGATCTGCCCGGTTACGTCGTGATCTGCGACCCGCGCGGCGACCCGACCAACGGCAATGCCGTCTGGTCGGGCGGATACCTCCCCGCGACCTATCAGGGGACGCCGCTCAATTCCAAAGGCCCCGCCATCGTCGATCTCAATCGACCGGCCGATCTCTCGGCGGCTCGCAGCCGGCGCGAATTGGAACTGTTGCGCCAACTCAACGAGCGGCACGCCCAACGCTCGACCGAACGCAGCGAACTCGAAGCGCGAATCGCCGCCTACGAACTGGCCTACCGCATGCAGGTTGCCGCCCCCGAGGCAATCGACATTGCCAGCGAACCCGAACATATCCAGCAACTCTACGGGCTCGATCAGCCGCAGACCCGGGGCTTCGGCCGTCAGTGTCTGCTGGCGCGGCGGTTTGCCGAGCGCGGCGTGCGGTTCACGCTGCTGGTTCACGGAGTGACCAACAGCCAGGAAGCGGGCTGGGACCATCACGGATCGATCCGCGGGAATATCAAAAACGCCATCGGCGAAGTCGATCGGCCGATCGCCGGTTTGCTGGCTGATCTCAAGCAACGGGGGCTGCTCGACGACACGCTGGTTGTTTTCACCTCAGAGATGGGGCGGACGCCGTATCGCCAACTGGGCAGTTCGCCCGACCCCGACAAGGTGGGTCGCGATCACAATCAGTACGGCTTGTGCAGTTGGTTGGCAGGGGCCGGGGTCAGGCCTGCGGCCGACGCCGGGGCGACCGACGAATTCGGCGTCCGCGGCGTCGGCGAGGAAATTCTGATGCGCGACCTGCACGCCACGATTTTGTCGCTGATGGGCATCGACGACAGCGTGCTGACCTACCTCAACGAAGGCCGCTTCAAACGTCTGACCGATTTGGGCGGCCGGGTACTGGGTGATGTGTTGAGCTGAAAATCGAAAACTCCTGAGGACAGGTCAAATCATGCGAATCCAATGTGCCGTTTTCCTGGTTCTGCTCACCGGGGGCTGGATCTCATCCGCTTCCGCCGTTGACAAACCCGCAGGGCCGTTGCAGATCGCGGTGTTCGAAGCCGATGTGACGCCGCCACTGGGTGCGCCACTATGCGACGCAGCCGTTGAACCGGCGAAGGAGATCGTTGATCGGCTCTCCGCCCGCGGGGTGGTGCTGCTTGGTGCGGGGCGGCCGGTCGTGCTGTGTGCCTTCGACTGGGTAGGGATCGGCAATGCCGGCTACGACACCTTTCGCGAAGAGCTGGCTGTTGCCGCCGGCACGACTCCCGACCGGGTTGCCGTGCATTGTCTGCACCAGCACGATGCCCCCGGCTGCGACTTTCTGGCGGACGACCTTTTGTCGCCGCACGGGCTGGGGAACAAGCTGTTCGATGTGGCCTTTGCCCGAACGGCTCTCAAGGCGACGGCTGCCGCGCTGCGCGACAGCTTGAAAAAGCCCGCCGCCGTGACCCACGTCGGTTACGGGAAAGGCAAGGTCGAACAGGTCGCATCGAATCGTCGCGTGATGGGGCCTGATGGCAAGGTCAAGATGATCCGCTGGAGTTCGAACAAAGATCCCATCGTCCGTGCCGAGCCGGAGGGGACGATCGACCCGTTCATGCACCTCGTCAGTTTCTGGAACGGCGAGACGCCGATTGTCACGCTCAGCTATTACGCCACGCACCCGCAAAGCTATTACGCCAAGGGGGGAGTGAGTTGCGACTTTCCCGGGCTGGCGCGAGGGATTCGCGACCGCGAGCAGCCGGGCGTCAAGCACGTCCATTTCTGCGGGGCCGGGGGGAATGTCACGGCGGGCAAGTACAACGACGGCTCACCCGAGACGCGCCCGGTGCTCGCCAGCCGGCTGGCGGCAGGGATGCTGGCCGCCTGGGATGCGACGCGCAAATCGCCGCTCAAGGCGACGGACGTCACCTGGGACTCGCGGCCCGCCGTTTTGCCGGTCTCGTCCCGGCTCGAGATCCCCCAGCTCCGCATGACGATTGCCGACGAGACCGCCAACCCGACCACGAGGCTCAGGGCCGGGCGGGAACTGGCCTGGGCCGAGCGCTGCGCTGCTCGGCACCCGATCGACATCACCTGTCTCAAGTTGGGATCCCTGGCCGTGCTGCACATGCCGGGCGAGTCGTTCGTCGAGTACCAGTTGGCCGCACAGGCGATGCGGCCTGAGGCCCCGGTGGTGATGGCCGCCTACGGCGATTACGGCCCCGGCTATATCGGTCTTGAAAAATCGTACGACGAGGGGGGCTACGAAACCGGCCCGGCATCGCTCGTTGCGCCACAAGTCGAAAGCGTATTGATGAACGCGATGCGCGAGTTGTTGAAGTAGCGACTGATCGTCGTCGACAATTACCCGTTTAGCGATGAGGCGCAGCCGATTCTTTGATCTCACAAACCATCGCCCTCAAAAGGCCCCCCAATGGCAACAACGACCGTCGAACTCATTACGAGTCAGCCCGGTGTAGCGCGCGTTACGTTTCGCAGCGAAAACGGCGTGCAGATTCTTTCTCGGGCGGTTTTGAAGGAGCTACGGGCCATCGTCAAGCAGTTGGATGCCGACCCGTCCCTGCGCGTCGTTGTGTTTCAGGCGGAAGGCCGCACGTTTCTGGCGGGTGCCGACCTCAACGAACTGAAATCGCTCAATGAAACGTCGGCCCACAAGTATTCGCGCGGCGGACAGCGGCTGTTTCAACGCATTGCCGAATTGCCGGCGGTCACGATTTGCGCCATCCATGCGGCCTGCGCCGGCGGGGGGTGCGAATTGGCATTGGCCTGCGACGTGCGGCTCGCCGCCGCCGCCGCGCGCATCGGCCTGCCCGAAGTGACCTTGGGGTTGATTCCCGGCTGGGGGGGAACGGTCCGATCGACACTGTTGCTGGGCGCCGCGGTAGCGCGCCGGGTGATTCTGTCGGGCGAGTTGTTCGATGCCGCCGAGGCCGCCCGGCTGGGTCTGGTCGACGCGGTCTATCCCAATGCCGAGTTTTCTGCTGCCGTCGAGGAGAGGGTTGCTCAGTTCCTCAAAACCGGCCCGGCCGCGTTGGGCCGCGCCAAACGTCTGATTGGCGACATCGATGGGATCGAGCTTTCCGATCTGCTGGAGTTCGAGGCGGAAGAATTCGCCGACTGTTTTGTCGGCGGCGAACCGGCCGAAGGGCTAACTGCGTTTCTGGAAAAACGGGAAGCCGTTTGGTCGCAACGCGAACCATCTTGACGTTCCGATTGTCAATGGATACGCTTTGAATAGAAACAGCCTTCGTCGAATGATTCTGTCGAATCCATGAAGTCCGTCAGCCTACTACCTCTCGGCCTGCTGCTTGGCCCCTCATTTCGAGGGAGGTCTTAGGTACCGTAGTTTCACAATCACGGAATACCTCAACCCTGAGACCCCCCCCCTTTTGAGACGGGGGGGGTCTCAGGGTTTTTTTGTTGGAAACTTGCCACTCAGGACAGGCCCGGCGGCGCCTGTCGCTAAACGATGGATTTCGATCACTGACCGCCCTGGAGTTTCTCATGCCGTCCGATCGCGTCATTATTTTCGACACCACGCTCCGCGATGGAGAACAGTCGCCCGGTTGCAGTATGCATACCGCCGAAAAGCTGGAAATCGCCTCGGCCCTCGTCGAGCTGGGTGTCGATGTGATCGAGGCCGGCTTCCCGATCGCATCGCCGGGCGACTTCGAGGCGGTCCAGGCGATCGCCCGGCAGTTCGGCGACCGAGGCACCACCATTTGTGGTCTGGCACGCTGCCGCAATGAAGATATCGACCGGGCGGGCGCAGCATTGAAAGACGCCATGCATCGCCGAATTCACGTGTTTCTCGCCACGAGTTCGATCCATCGGCAACATAAGCTGAAAATGGACAAGCCCGAGATCATCCAGCGCGCCGTCGAGTCGGTGCAGCGTGCCAAAGGCCTTTGCGACGACATCGAGTTCTCACCGGAAGACGCAGCCCGCACCGAACTCGACTTTCTGACCGAAGTCGTCGAAAAGGCGATCGACGCCGGCGCGACGACGGTCAACATTCCCGACACGGTGGGTTACGCCACCCCGTCGCAGTATTTCGCGGTGATCAGCCACTTGAAACAGCACGTCCGCAATATCGAGCGGGCGGTGATCAGCACCCACTGCCACGACGATTTGGGGCTGGCGGTCGCCAACAGCCTGGCGGGACTCGAAGCGGGTGCGCGGCAGGTCGAATGCACGATCAACGGGCTGGGCGAACGCGCGGGAAATGCGGCCCTCGAAGAAATCGTGATGGCCCTCGCGACCCGGCAGGACTACTATCATTTAGAGACGCGCATCAACGCCAAACGCCTGTGCGCCACCAGCCGCCTGGTTTCGAAAATCACCGGCATGCTCGTCCAGCGGAACAAGGCAATCGTCGGTCAGAATGCCTTTGCTCACGAAGCGGGCATTCATCAGCACGGCATGCTCCAGGAACGCACGACTTACGAAATCATGCGCCCCGAAGACGTCGGGTTCACGGGAAGCAACCTGGTTCTGGGCAAGCATAGCGGGCGACACGCCTTCCGCGATCGGCTCGTCCACCTGGGCTACGACCTCGACGAGCCGACGCTCGAGAAGGTCTTCGGCGATTTCATCGCCCTATGCGACAAGAAGAAAAATGTCTACGACGCCGACATCGCCGCGATAGTTGAAAATCAAGTCGTCGACGCCCCCGATCGCTGGAAATTGATCAGCTTTCATACTTCGGCCGGAACCGGCAGCGTACCGACGGCCACGATACAACTGCAGGAAGAGGGCAAGAGCGTAATCTGCGATGCGGTGATCGGCGACGGGCCGATTGACGCCGTCTTCAATGCGCTGGAGCGCATCACCGGAGTCAAGGCCCGTCTGCAGAATTTCCAGGTCCGGAGCCTGACGGTCGGGACAGATTCACAGGGCGAGGTGCTGGTCGAGATCGCCTGCAATAATCAGGTGTACCACGGGAAGGCGGCCAGCACCGACATTATTGAGGCCAGCACGCACGCGTATCTGCGAGCGCTCAACAAAGCCGCCGCCAACCCGTATACGAACCGGCCGCTGCATGCCCAGCATGAGTGAGGAGGAGAGAGTAGATGGTGGATAGTGGATAGTAGATGGTGACACTTTAACGTTTTGACTCTTTGACTCTTCGACTTTTTAACTCTTCACCTCCGTCGCCGATGCGAAAGTTGTTTCTTGTGATTCCGGTTTCGGCGGTCCTCATTGCCGGACTGATTGTCTACCGGCTCAATCGACCGCCGCCGGTTCCGGCAGCGACGGCGATCGCGTCCGCCGTCCGTCCGGCCCCGCTGTTTCAACTGTACGACGAAAACTCGCAGATCGTGCGGCTGGCAGAGCGGTATATCGGGCGACACAAATTGCTGATTGTGTTTTTTGACGGAAGCAAGGGGGTCGACGCGAACGAATTGATCAAAGACCTGAGTCGCGATGTCGATTTCCGCGCCATCGCCGAGACCAAAGCGGTCGTGCTGGCGATCAGCGCCCTGAGGCCCAGCGAACTGCGGCCGGCCAACAACGAACAGGGAGAACGGGTGCGGCGCGAGCAACCGATCCCCTTTCCACTGCTGGCCGACATCCACGATTATGAAGTGCATCGGCTGTACGGAGCCTGGGACGACGATACTGGAGAACCGCGCGAGGCGGTGTTCGTCATTGATCGCACGGGAATCATCCGCCACGGCCACGTGGGTCCCGACGGGCTGGGGACTCCCGGACAATGGGCCGACGAGTTGCGACGCGTCCGGTAGCAACGGTGGCACCCGAATCATTTGACTTGTCAGGAAACCTCTGATGGAAAACGCCGCCTCCGTCCGACCGCCGCGCACCGTCTCCGGTCGCTGGGTCGTAGTGGCGATGTTTGCCTTCGGGATTGCGGCAACCGGAGGGATCTGGGTGTACTGGAAGCTGCACCTGGCGCCCTTTATGCCGCTGCAGAAGGCGCTGGCGGCCGAGTTCGAGAAGTCGTCCCCGCGCGTCGATGGCGGGTGGACGAAAAACGAGTACAAGCAGTCGCCGCCGCTGTTGCGCGTCGTGCTGCGAGTGCCGTACGAACCCGACGAACGGGACGCGCGCGTGCCGGCGACGATCGAACGCGTGCTGACCCTGACCCGCGCGCACATCGACCTGGCGGCCTACGATACGCTGGAGATCTACCTCGTGCATTACGTGCCTGAGAAGAATCCGCAGCAGTACGAATGGAGACGCAAGATCAGCGAGCTGTAGTGGTGTGTCCGCGAGCCGGTGGGTTTATCCCACCGGTTTGACAGCCCGGTGGGGTAAACCCACCGGCTCGCTGGTGCTCAACTCGCGTCGCAAGCTTTTCCCACCGTAAATCTGACAGTTCAACCGAACAGCTTCGCAACCGGCTGACCGCCATCGACGATCTTCAGCGGGCGACCGACAGGGCTGAGGTTTTCGTGGGCCGGGTTCACCTTCAGCGACTTGCAGATCGAGCTGAACAAGTCCTGAACAGTCACGGGATCGTCCTTCAAGGCGGTGCCATCGTTCGACGTCGAACCGATCACCTGGCCCCCCTTGATCCCACCGCCGGCCAGAGCCACGTTGAATGACCGCGGGTAGTGATCGCGACCGGTGCGCGGGTTAATACGCGGCGTGCGGCCGAATTCACCCATCCACACGACCAGCGTTCGGTCGAGCAGCCCCCGCTGTTTGAGATCGGCAATCAACGCCGCCATCGCCGGGTCAACCTGCCCCGCGTGGCGCATGGTTTCGGTGAAGTTGTCCTGGTGCGTGTCCCAGTTGCCGTGCCGGACTTCGATAAACGTCACACCCGACTCGACCAGCCGGCGTGCCAGCAGACACCCCTTGCCGAACGGCGTGTCGCCGTACGCCGCGCGGGTTTCGGTCGATTCACCCGCGATCTCGAAGGCCTTCACCTCGGGACTGAGCACCAGTTTCCTGGTTTTTTCATACAGCCGCTGATGATCGGCGACGGCCGCGTCGCCCCCCTGCTCGGCAAAGTCGTTTTCCAACCGACCGAGCAGACCTAACCGCCGATCGTAGCGCGATTTGTCGGTGTTCAGGGCCACATTTCTGGGCAATTCGCCGGGAACCTGGACCATGAACGGATCGTACTCGACCCCCAGAAAGCCCGAGCCGATAACTCCCCCCGGCCCCCCTCCTCCCCCGACCGAAACGACAGCCGGCAGTTCCTGCCCGGCGACACTCAGTTCTTTGGCGATCGAGCATCCCAGGCTCGGGTGCCGAACCGTGCCGGTCGGAATGTACCCCGTATGCATCTGATACGTGGCTCGCTGATGCTCGCCTTCTTTATTGGTCATCGAGCGGATCAGGGCGATGTCTCCTATGACCTGCGCGGTTTTCTCCCAGCCCTGCGCGATGCGGATGCCCGGGACGGCGGTCTCGATCGCTTCGGTGGGGCCGCCGTTCTCGGTGCCCGGTTTCGGATCGAACGTCTCGAACTGGCTGGGGCCTCCCTGCATCCACAGCAGGATCATCGACATCCCCTGCTTGCGGAGTTCGGCGGCATGAACGCTCATCAAGTCGCGGAAGTCGAGCGTTCCGGCGGCGACGGCGCCGGCCGAGACGCAGTGCAGAAAGCTGCGGCGCGACACGCCCCGCCGCCCCAGAGTAATCGCCTGATGGTGAAACAGACTCATCGCTATCCTCCCATCCCAGACGCCCGCGCCCAAACCACTGCCGACTGAACTACATCAAATCGGTGACTCAACCGCTGCGCAGGTTTAAAAAGTTGGTTCCTCTCCGGAATTTGTGGGTGAATTCCGGTGAATCGCGTAAGGGTGTCGGAATGGTGCGTTCGTGATGGGGAGATTTGGTGTGCGTGGAGGGCCGCCCGGCTCGTTGTGGCCCCGCAGCCGCAATCCGGCCTGCCC
>SIAF01000092.1 GCA_009691905.1 Planctomycetaceae bacterium
ACCCCGAAAGGAATTCCCCAACAGACAGCAGACGACGAACCGAATCATCATCCGGCCATCCCCAAGGTCGTCCGCTCTTCGTCTGCGCCGCGCCCACTCGGCTGCTCGACCACAAAAGCGACACCGGGTACGCTTATTTAAGGGCTAGGCAACCGGAATTAGGGCGGGTTGTTCGACGATCCGGCTGAATGCTCGGCCGACTTCCGCATTTCCATTGGAAAAAAAGCCCGGACCGTCGCCCGCCGCTCGGCAGGGCGCATTTATTTCGTTCTCGTTTGACACCAATCGTCTAACTAGTTAAATTTAACTCGTTGGATAAAAGGTGCCATCCAAGGGAGGAACGGGGAATCATGGGGACCATGCAGTTGGGGCACGTGCAATTGCGGATCATGCAGGTGCTCTGGGAGAAGCGGAAGGCGACGGCCCGTGAGATCACTGACGCGATCAATGCGTCGGAGCCGATCGCGCACAGCACCGTGCAGACGATGCTCCGTGTCCTGGAGGACAAACGGGCCGTGGCGCACAAGCCCGAGGGGCGAACGTTCGTTTTCTTTCCGCTTGTGGCCGAATCGGAATTCAAGCAGGGATCCACGCAAAACCTCATCGAACGGGTCTTCGGCGGAAGCGCAAGCAGCCTAGTGGCCCATCTGCTCGTTTCCGAAAACGTCTCGAAGAAAGAAATCGGCGAAATCCGCAAGCTGATCAACCGGCAAAACAAACGCTAGGAGCTGACCATGTCATGGCTTCACCTGGAAATGACGCTCCTCGATGCGGCGCGGGGGACGACGACGCTCGCCTTGAACTGGCTTTGGCAATCGACATTGCTACTTTGCGCGGGGCTCGCGCTTGCTCGCCTGTTGAAACAGCGAGGCTCGGCCGCGCAATCGGTCGTTTACTCCACGACGCTCACTGCCGTATTGGTATGCCCGTTGCTGACCTGGGCGATTTCGCAGGCGGGAGTTTCCGGCTGGTCGCTCGAAATGCCGCCAGCCTGGACGCAACAGCAACAAGAACGACCGATCGCCATCTCGGCCAGCAGCGCTCCGCGGATTCCTGATCCGGAAGTTCTGCCAGTCCACAATCCTGGCGCTCCGGCGGACCGAGCACAGACAGCGGGAATGCAGCCGACAGAGTACCGTACGAACGAACTGTCGGCCGCGATGCGCCCGCTCGAGTTGACGGCAGGCAACCCGCCGGACATTGGCGCGTCACAAGTGCCGCAGGGCCCCGCAACTGAAAGATCGGCGTCCGCACCTGCTTCCTCTTCCCCTGGTTTCTCGATTCAACCGTTCGGGTTGTTTGCCGTCGTGGGAAACTTGGTCTGGATGTTGATTACGGCATGGCTCCTGGCGCGACTGGCCGTGGCGTGGTGGAGGCTGGCGGCCATTCGTCGCGGTGCGCTTCCGACGGACGAGGCGACGATTCGTCTCTGTCGTGAGCTGTCCGTGCAGCTTGGCGTAGGGCCGCCGGCCGTGCTGCACACGCCGTTTCTGCCCAGCCCCTGCCTCGCGGGCATGATTGATCCCGCCGTATTGCTGCCGGAGGCGGAGTTGACGCTTTCCATCCGCGATGTGCTGATTCACGAGCTGGCCCACCTGCGTCGTCGAGATGGGCATTGGAACCTGCTCCGAAAGTTGGCGACTTCCCTCTTCTGGTTTCAGCCTTTGCTCTGGAAATTATCCGGCCGGCTGGAAATGGCGGCCGAAGAGGTCTGCGACGACTGTGTCGTGGCAACGGGAGGCGATCGCTCCGAGTATGCGAATCGCCTGGTTGATGTCGCCGAGTTCTCAGGTGTGCCGATGGCGACGGCAGGGGTCGCGATCGTCTCGCTCCGCTCGATGCTCGCCCAACGGGTCGCCCGGATCATGGACACGTCCCGCCGTCTCTCGACCGGCACGAGCCGTCGATTGCTGGCCGGTGCCCTGACAGGCGGATGCCTCGGCACGTTGGTCATCGGCTTCGTCGGCGCGGGGCCGCGTGTGCTGCCGGAAGGCGCGATTGTAGATCGGCAAGTCGCCGCTGCTCCGCAGCCGGGAGAACCGGCGAAGAAGCAGCCGAATTCGCGAACAGAAGCGGCAGCATCCCCCGCAGGCGACAGGCTGCTTCCAGCGAAGGAACAAATCGGCGAAAAATTCATCGTCCGCGGGAAGGTGAACACGCCGGACGGCAAACCGGCGGTTGGAGCCAGAGTGTCTGTCCGTAAGTATTACTTTACCGCCCGCGTCGAGTGGCGCTCGGTGGCCACAGCGACTGCGGACTCCGACGGCCGATTCGAGATTTCGTTCGGCAGGTCGCCGATGGACGGAATCTATGCCAATGATGTCGAATGGGTCACGGTAGCCGAAGCTGACGGATTCGGCACCCAATGGATTTCATGGACTGAAATCAAGCCGTCTGAAGTCCTCGTGCTGAAACTGGTCCCCGACTTCCCCATCCGGGGTCGTGTTACCGATCTGGAAGGGAGGCCGATCGCAGGGGTTCGGGTCCGAGTGCTGTCGGTTGAAGCCGCCAAACCGGGCGAAGATTTGACCCCCTGGATCGAGTCGGTGAAAACGGGCGCTATTCGGAACGTCACCGGCCAGAAGCTGGGTAGCTCGGTTCCCGGCGCTCCCGATGACAATCAATCGGTGATTGCCACCGACCGTGAGGGGCGTTTTGTTCTCAAGGGGATTGGTGCGGAACGAGTGGCTGAGATTGAATTGCAAGGCGACTCGATCGCCTATCGGAAGCTAAGCATCGCCACTCGGACGATGCCTCCCTTGACCCGCGCCCTCTGGTTCCATTCGGGAATCAACAAGCCGCCGACAAGAGACCAGGTGTTCGGCGCAGACTTCACATATGCGGCGATTCCCACCAAGGTGCTGGAGGGGACCATCCGCGACGCCGCTTCGGGACAGCCATTGGCCGACGTGGAAATCGAGAGCGACCACCTCGCCGGGATGCAGGTCCATCCGCACGACGTGCTGCGAACCAGAACCGACGCCAATGGGCGTTATCGGCTCGTCGGATTACCCAAAGGAGATGGGCCGAACTTGGCCGACTTCAACACGGTCCTCGTGAAGTCGCAGGGAGAGGCCCCCTATCTCATGCGCGAGATTACCGTTCCGAGCAGCCCAGGCATCGGCCCGCAGACGCTCGATATCGAATTGCACCGCGGACTCTGGATTACCGGCAGGGTGACGGAAAAAAGCACGGGCAAGCCTGTCCGAGCCAGGTTTTTCTATATGCCGTTCCGTGACAATCCCTTCACGCTGAACCGCCCCGAGTTCCATAGCGACGGCAATATGGATCACGATCAGCATCAGTTTTTCTCGGACAGCGACGGAAAGTTCCGGTTGCCGGGCCTGCCGGGACATGCCATCGTGGCGGCGCGGGCCATCAGGGGCGATTACCTCAGCGGCGTGGGAGCTGCGGAAATTCAAGGCCGAACCAAATCGGGCGACTTTCCCACGTACCGGGCGCCATTCTCCGCCGACCCGCGCTTCGTCAATGCAATGAAGGAGATCAATCCCAGCGAGGGAACCGCGTCTGTCACGTGTGATCTCGTCTTCGATTCGGGTGAAAAAGTCCAGGTGACGGCCGTCGATGGCGAAGGAAAGCCCATCGCTGGCTGCACGATCCGCGGCCGCGTGCCGCATGGTTACGAAACGTCGCAACCAGCGACATTCGACGTTACCAATCTCGCACCGGATGAACCGCGGGACCTGATGATCGTCCACACCGAGCGCAATCTCGGCAAACTTTTGAAGGTCACATTCAAACCGGATGCGCCCCGAGCGCTGACGGTGATTCTGGAGCCGTGTGCCACGATCAAGGGGAGGCTTGTCGATCAAGATGGCGTTCCGTTCAAAGCGCTGGAAGTCTCTGCTCATCCCAGCAGCGAATTTCGCTTGACTACCGGAGACCCGCAGATCGCCTGCAATTCGGATGGCACGTTTGAATGTCCACACCTTCCGACGGGCTGCGAGCATTACTCGCTGGGCGCAATGGGGGAAGCAGTTGGATATGAGACTATCGCGGAAAAACTCGTCGTCCAACCGGGCCAGACGGTTGATCTGGGGGACGTGAAGCTCAAGTCGAAAAAGTGACCTTCGGAGAGGTCCAATGCCGGACTCAACGAACAAATCGGGCGATCCCTGGACGCCGTACATTCCCTCCGAGCGACTTCCGTGGGACCTGGCCCGCGTCGTCCACCTCCACCGCAGGGCCGGGTTCGCCGGATCGTGGACCGCATTGCAACGCGACCTGAGCGAGGGGCCGAAAGCCAGTCTGACTCGGGTGCTCCAGGGCAGGATGCACCGCAACCGTGCGGTGCCAGAGTTCGAAGCGGTCGCGGCATCGCTGGCGGATTCGGGCGTGTCAACGACGATCCCCGAGCGCCTCAAGGCGTGGTGGGTGTTTCGGATGCTGTTTACTCCCGACCCTCTCGGAGAGCGGCTGACGCTTTTCTGGCACAATCATTTCGCAACGAGCAATCTCAAAGTCGAAAATCTCGCGGCCATGCGACGGCAGAATGAAATCTTCCGCGAATCGGCCCGCGCCCCCTTCGGCGAGTTGCTCCGCCGAGTCGTCAAAGATGCGGCCCTCTTGGATTGGCTCGACGCGCCGGCCAATCGGCGAGAGCATCCGAACGAGAACCTCGCTCGTGAAATGATGGAGTTGTTCACGCTGGGAGTCGGGAACTACACTGAACTCGACGTGCAGCAGGGAGGGCGCGCGCTGACCGGCTGGTCGTACAAAGACGACGGTTTTCGCGAGTTCCCGGAGCAGCACGACGACGGCGAGAAAACGATCCTCAACCGCACGGGACACTGGAACGGCGATGACTTCGTCGCGATGCTGCTGGGGCATCCGGCCACGTCGATACGTCTGGCGAAACGACTGTGCGAATTGTTCATGGGGAATGAAGGGGGAGCGGTCACGTCGGCGCATATTGAGAATTTGGCCGAGGGGCTCCGCATTCATCAACTTGACATCGGTTGGGCGGTCGAGCGGATATTGCGGTCGGAGGCGTTCTTCGCGGCATCCAACCTGCGGACCCGCGTGCTCGGTCCCCCCGAATTTGTGATCGGAACCGTGCGAGCGTTCGAGCAGTTCGATCCGCCCCCGAGCACCCTGCTCTTGGCTGAATGGATCGCCCGCATGGGGCAGGACCTGTTTTATCCCCCGAACGTGTTCGGTTGGCGCGGCGGCCGGTCCTGGATCGACTCGCGGTCGCTGGTCGCGCGGATGAATTTCGCCGCGTCGTTCGTGCAGGGGGCGACCTGCCATCCCTCGGCTCCCGGCAACATCCTGGGGCTGATCGAGCGCACGACCGGCGGCAGCGACCGGGAAGCGGGGATTCGTTTCCTCAGCCAACTGCTGCTGGGGAGCGAGCCGACGCCTGACACGCGCCGCGAGTTCGAATCGGCTGCGGGGACGAGAGCGCGGCTCGATGCCGACGCGGCGCGCCGGCTTGCCATTTGCGTGCTGGCGTCGCCCGAGGCCCAGCTTGGCTAACGGCGAGGAAAACCGTTTATTGAAGGGGATCACATGCTGACGCGACGCGAGTTCTGCAAGCAGGCGACATTGATCTCGTTGGCCCCGACGGTTCCCGCATTCCTGGCGCAGACGGCGCACAGTGCGGTGCCGCTGAAGGACGAGCGGATTCTGGTCGTGATCCAACTCGACGGCGGAAACGATGGGCTGAACACGGTGGTCCCATATCCCGACGAGAACTATCAGCGTCTGCGGCCCAAGCTGGCCATCGGCGAAGGCCGGGTCCTGCGTGTCAGCGATTCGGTCGGGTTGAACCCGGCGATGCGCGGCGCTCATGAATTGCTCAGTGAGGGCCGGCTGGCGATCGTGCAGGGAGTCGGGTACCCGAACCCCAGCAAGTCGCATGAAGTGAGCATGGCGATCTGGCAGACTGCGCGCTTCGATTCGACAGAACATCGCTCGTATGGCTGGATCGGACGGGCGCTCGATGAAGCGCCAGCCGCGAACTCGGATGGGCCTGCGGCCCTCCTGGTGGGCAAAGAGGCTCTGCCGGTCACACTGCGCGGCCGCAAGTCGATTGGCGCGACCCTCGCAAATCTCGACGAAATGCAGGTCGCGGATGCCTCGACGCTCGGCACGCAAAGGGAGGCATCCGTGGGAGACGACTTGACCGCCTTCATGCGCCGCAGTCGATTAGACGCATTGCTGACTGCCGAGCGGCTACGTCAGGCAGCGAAGCCGCCGGGAGTTGTCGGAACTGTGCCGGAGGGGGAACTGGGCAAACGCCTGGCGCTGATCGCCCGGCTCATTAAGAGCGATTTCGGCGCCCGCGTCTATTACGCAGTCCAATCGGGCTATGACACCCATGCTTTCCAGCGAGAGCCTCACGCCGACTTGTTGCGCGAGCTTTCGGAAGGCCTAAGATTCTTCCTCGATATTCTCAAACGGGACGGCCTCGATGACCGCGTGCTGGTACTGGCGTTCAGCGAGTTCGGTCGCCGTGCGGAAGAAAATGCGTCAGCCGGGACTGATCACGGGACGGCCGGTCCGGTTTTTCTGGCTGGATCGAAGATCAAACCGGGGCTACACGGCGCACCGCCGAACCTAGCAGCGCTGGAGAAGGGGGACCTTGCGGTCAACGTCGACTTCCGACAGGTCTATCAAGAAGTGCTCGCCAATTGGCTCACTCTGCCGCCACAGGGCGTGCTGAAGGGCGCGTTCGAGCCGCTCAATCTCTTTTGAACGTCCGTAATTCTCGCTCGACGCTCACTTTTGTGTAGATCACTCCTCGTGAACTATCGCGCGTCGGTCCGACACACCGACGCGCGCCGGGCGGCGTTCGAGCGTCGGGATATCACCAATCATCCTGAAAAGACGGGTCGCGCGAGCCAGATCACCAAATCAACGACTCCTCGGAGGCCGCATCTCGACACCGCTGTGACGGACTACTTGAAATCGGGAAAGTCGGCCCGGCTGATGGGATATTGGTGATGGTCGCCTGCGCGATCCGCTGTTCCCAAAGTCGCTCAACTCGCACTCCCGCCCTGATCACGACCAGTTGACGGCCTCGGCTCCCCGCGTCCCCAGGTCGCTGGTCAAGTCGCCGCCGAATTTCCAGAAGCCGTCGAACCCATTACCTCCTCTACCGCCGCCTGGAGACGTTGCCAGACACCAAGGGCCGATTCCTCCTGAATGCCATGCTGCCGATTCCATTCGATGGACGCGGCAAATTAGAAGTCGATTTACTCTGCGCCGACTCGCGTGTGGCCGTCGAACTCGACGGCCTGCAACACCTGGAAAGCGCCGATGCCTATCGCCGCGACCGGCGCAAAGACCGGCTGTTGCAGGAAAACGGCTATGTCGTCCTGCGATTTCTGACGGACGACGTGGGAAAGCAACTCGACTGCGTGCTCGACGCGATCTACCGCACGCTGTCGCACCGGCAGAGTGATCGACGACGCCAACGCGAGTCATAACGAGAGTCAACCGTTTTCAGGGTCGAGTGTCCCGGAAACAGCGGCATGGCGATGCTCGCGACGACGCGAAGCACGTCGCGACGGAAGTGCGACCGTTCAGATCTCACGGATGTTCTCAAGTGACTGAATTTCTGCAGGCAGCGAGTCCATGAGTTCGATCGGCGCGAGGAAATGATAGCCGCCGGGTCCACAACGGGTATGGAGACTGCGCATGATTCGCGTGCAACGGTCGGAACTGTCATTCGGGCCGGCAATGTAAAACGGCTTGCCATCTTTGCCGTACACGAACGTCTGCTCACAGGCCGCAGGATCGATGTCGCCGAAAATCCGTTTGGCCTGGCTGTAATCGGGATGCGGCTGAAAATCGAGATTGCGGGCATATTCGACGGCCCCTTCGATCAGCTTGCGGGCGCACGCCGGCTTCAGCGTGACGGTCTCAAAGGTTGCGGTCATGTGGCCATACATCTGACGATCGTACTGCCCGCGCTCCGTGACATGAAACATCGCATCCTTGGCGCCCAGGCAATAAAGATCCAGCAAGATCGAGGCGAATGCCACTTTGCGGTTCGGCAGTTCGCGACTGATGAGCACTTGCCCAAAACCCCGCTCAAAGATCGTACCGATCGCGCAGCAATGCAGGATAGGGGCCGTGGAAATGGCTTGCACCGTTTGAGCTTCGAGTCGCTGGTTCCATTCTTTTTGCGCCCGCTCCTTCGACTTTTCCTTTGCCTTGCGGCGTTCGATTTTCTTTTGCCGGCTCCGTGGGTCAAGTGCCATCGTTATTAATCCGTGAGATGTGTTCCGGGGAGTGACACCACTTCCCTGCAAGCGCTGGTCAGTCGGTGTCCAGATAGTCCATCGATCGTCGACCACGCCGGCCAGCGGCATCACCTGTCATTGCTCCCTATTACCGCGTGAGCGCGTGAATCGCAAGCCCGGGCCACAGAGGCGGCGGATCGAGCGAAAAACAAAAATTCGCCAATTCAAACCAGCGGGCTCGAATCGGGGCGACCGGACACCGTTAGAACTTTTTCTGGCTGGGCTGCGGGCCTGGGACAGGCGAACGAAAGGGCTGGTGGATGACGAGACATTCACCGCCAATTGATGTTACGAACAGTGAATACGTCGATCAATTCAACTCGAATGTGACTTGTTCGATCCACCCGGTAAACGAACACTCGCCCCTGTCGTGGTAGGCCGGGTCGACGGGAGTAATTGGCGTCGCGGACTAACTGGAACGGTTCCAGGCCGTGTCGAAACGCGGCCTGTCGCCAAAGGTCGAAATCATTCACGATGGCAGGTCCGGAAATGACGTCACAAGGCTGGAATCAGGCCGCACCATGAGCTACTGTAGACGGTTCACACCCTCCTCGAATTGCTCGACGCTGACGCGGAAATCCGCCAACCGCACGCAGCCCCGGAATCCGGGCCTGAACGACAGGGAGCAGAACGCATGATCGGCAAAACGGTCGGCCACTATCACATCACAGCCAGGCTTGGCGCCGGTGGCATGGGGGAAGTCTTCCTGGCTGAAGACACTCGGCTGGAACGCAAAGCGGCCATCAAGTTTCTGCCGGCGGAACTGGCCGCAGACCCGGAGCGGCGACAGCGATTTCTCATCGAGGCCAAAGCCGCTTCGGCGCTCAATCATCCGCACGTCTGCATCGTGTACGACGTCGGCGAGACGGAAGACGGGCTGCCGTTTATCGCCATGGAGTTCGTGGAAGGCCAGTCGCTGGGTCTGCTGGTAAAGCAGGGACCGCTGGAGATTTCCAGGGTCGTCGAGATCGCCGTTCAAGTCGCCGACGCGCTGGATGCCGCCCACTCCAGCCACATCGTGCATCGTGACATCAAGACCGACAATATCAGCCTGAATGAGCGGGGGCAGGTCAAGGTCCTGGACTTCGGCCTGGCCAAGCGGATGCTGCAGGAATCCACAGACGCTCAGGCGATGACTGGCGAGATGCAACAAACGCAGGCCGGTCAGGTACTCGGGACTCCCAGCTACATGAGTCCCGAGCAGGCGCTGGGCAAGGATCTCGATCATCGCACCGACATCTTCAGCCTGGGCGTTGTCCTCTACGAACTGACGACCGCCCAAAGACCGTTTACCGGCGCCAACTTTGCTGAGATTGTCAACAAGATCGTGCACGCTCAGCCGCCGGTGATCGCCCGTCTCAACTACGACGTCCCGCCCGAGCTGGAGCGGATCACACTCAAGTGTCTGCAGAAACTGCCCGATCGCCGCTACCAGACGGCTCGCGAACTGATGGTCGATTTGCGGGGCCTGGCGAGGGAGCTCGAACATGGCGGAGTAGTCACCGAGTCGGCGATGTTCGGCCGCGTGGAAGCGACGCAGTCGTTCGTCGGAAATCGAAGTGGGATCGCGGCAGACGTTCTCGCTGGAGAAGCTGAAGACCAGCGACGTGCTGCTCAATTATGCGGCGATTGACGACTACCCGCTGCAGGAGGGCAAGCCCGGCTGGGTGTCGCAGTTGCATCGCAATCTGGAAGTGCGGATGGAGCAGCTTTCAGGCGAAAAAGTCCAGATCGCCCGCCTGCCGGAGGATGCGATATCGCCGGCGATCGAGGCCCAACTGCTGCAGCAGGTTCCCCAGGCCAAGGCCATGATCTCGGTCGTTTCGCCCCCCTTCATTAACTCCCAACTGTGCCGGCGGGAGGTGGAACAGTTCTGGCACGGCGGGGAGCAGACCAGAGGCCGCTACATTGAGGACAAATCGCGTCTGCTCAAGGTGCCTAAGACCTCCGTCTCCGAACAGCAGATGCCTCGACATCTTCTCGCCGCTGTTCGGTTTTGAATTCTTCGAACTCGATGCCGAAACCGGACGCGTCCGCGAGTTTGACGAGACGTTTGGACCGGTGCTGAAGCAACGCTTTTTCGAGCGGGTGTACGATCTGGCCTACGATGGCTGCCAGGTCCTGAGCCTGCTGAAACAGGTCCGTGCCCGGGACGTCCCCGCGGCGGCGCCCAACCCCCATCGGCGCTGGATCTATCTGGCCACGACCACGTCGGATGTCGCGGACGAGCGAGACCGCATCAAGCGGGAACTACTCGAGCGGGGACATGTCGTGCTGCCCGAAGCGCCGCTGCCGATGCTGTCGCGCGACGTCGAAACGATGGTGCGAGACTGCCTCGCCAAGTGCACCATCGCCATCCATCTGCTGGGCCAGCGTTACGGGGTGACGCCGGAAGACTCGTCCGAATCGATCCCGGCCTTGCAGGTCCGTCTGACGGCCGATCGGGCTCTGGGGCCCGATCTGCAGCGACTGATCTGGATGCCGGGGGGTGGCGAATCGCCCGACGAGCGACAGCGCGCGTTCATCTTGCGCGTTCAGGAGGATCCGGCCCTCCATCATCGGGCGGAGGTCATCGAGGGGAATTTGAACCTGCTCAAGAAAGATCTCATCCGCCGCCTGGCGCCCCCTGAAGAAGAGCCGAAAGCGGCAGCTCCCGAGAAGTCGCCGGGCGGGGCGCCGAAGCTGTATCTGATCTGCGACCCGAAAGACGAACCCGCCTTGGAAGCCCTGGAGGATTACCTGTTCGCTCAGGGGCTGGAAGTCAGCCTGCCCGCGTTCGATGGCGACGACGCCGACGCGGCGGCGCTGCACCAGGACAACCTGCTGACCTGCAACGCGGTCCTGGTTTATTACGGCGCAGCTCCCAAGGCCTGGGTCGACATCAAGCTCCGCGAGTTGCTCAAGGCGACCGGCTACGGAAGGGAAGCGCCGATCGGGGTCCAGGCGGTCTATGTCGCACCCACCGACGACCGCCGCAGAGAGCGGTTCCGGTCTCACCAGGCGGGGGTGATCCGCCAGCCGGGCGAGGGGTTTGAGCCAGCGTTGGTGGAAGAGTTTGTTGAGGCCGTACGACAATCAAAGGATGAAGGATGAAGGCGGAAGGATGAATATGGGACGAACGCGATCCGTTGTGTCCGTCTTCTTCATCCTTCATCCTTCCGCCTTCCAAAAGAGGTTCCCGACCCGATGAAACCCCCCTCTACCAACCCGTTTCCCGGTCTGCGACCTTTTACGCAGGAAGAAGACTACCTGTTTTTCGGCCGCGAAGAACAGACGCTGGAGCTGCTGCAGCGCCTGGGGGGCAACCGCTTCGTGGCGGTCGTGGGGACCTCGGGCAGCGGCAAGTCGTCGCTGGTCCGCTGCGGATTGTTGTCGGAACTGCTGGGGGGCCGGATGCTCGAGGCCGGCGCCGCGTGGGAGATCGCCGTCACGCATCCCGGCGGCAATCCGCTGGCGCTGTTGACCGACGCACTGCTGGAGGCCGACCTCTACGATCGCGAGGCAGAACACGCCCGTGAAAATCTGCTGGCCACCTTGAGCCGCAGTCACTTCGGCCTGGTCGAAGCGGTCAAGCAGGCCGACCTGGGGGAGGGGACAAACTTTCTCCTGGTCGTCGATCAGTTCGAAGAGATTTTCCGCTTCCAGGAAGCGGGCCAGAGGCAGCAGGAAGTCGCCAACGAGTTCGTCAGTCTGCTGCTGGAAGCGGCGGCGCAAAAAGAGGTGCCGATCTACGTCGTGCTGACGATGCGTTCCGACTTCATTGGCGAATGCGGTCAGTTCGAAGGTCTGGCCGAGATGGTCAATCGGGGCGAGTTCCTGATTCCGCGCCTGACTCGCGAGCAATACAAGCGCATCATCGAAGGGCCGATCAAGGTCGCCGGCGGAAAGATCGCTCCGCGTTTGCTGCAACGGCTATTGAACGACCTGGGCCAGCAGGCTGACCAGCTCCCCTGTCTGCAGCATGCCCTGATGCGCACCTGGGACATCTGGGCCGGGAAAGGGGACACCGACGCGCTCGATCTGGACGACTACCAGCGCGTCGGCAACATGTCGCAGGCCCTGTCGCTGCACGCCGACGAAATCTACGAGTCGCTGGCCAATGACCGCCAGCGCGCCTTGTGCCAGGGGATCTTTCAGGCGCTGACGGTCGAAGAATCGAACAGTCGCGGAATTCGCCGTCCGCAGAGGCTGGGTCGTCTGTGTCAGATTCTGGAGGTTCCGGCCAACGAACTGCGGCCGATCATCGACGCCTACCGGCAAAGCGGCGTCACATTTTTGATGCCGTCTCCCGAGGTCGAGCTGACCGACCAGACGATCATCGACATTTCGCACGAAAGCCTGATGCGCGTCTGGACGCGGCTGCGGCAGTGGGTCGAAGAAGAAACGCAGGCCGCCGGCATCTACCACCGCCTGTCCGAAAGCGCCGACCTGCACGACCGGGGCAAAGCCGGGCTGTATCGCGACCCCGAGCTGGGCATCGCACTGGCGTGGCGGGAATCCAAACGCCCGAACGCCGCCTGGGCCGAGCGTTACCGCCCGGGTTTTGCGACGGCCATGGGTTTTCTCGAAGCGAGCCGGCAGGCGAGCGTCGCC
This sequence comes from Planctomycetaceae bacterium, assembly GCA_009691905.1. GTDB lineage: Bacteria > Planctomycetota > Planctomycetia > Planctomycetales > Planctomycetaceae > SIAF01. The sequence continues at coordinate 12,867 of SIAF01000092.1, forward strand.
GAAGAGCAGTCCCGCGAAGCCGCCCGACAGCGCGAGTTGGAACAAGCGCAACAGTTGGCCGAGGCACAACAACTGCGGCTGGAGCATCAGCAGCGCGCGGCCCGCAAATTACGAAAGATGATTGGCGGCCTGGCGGTCGTGGCGCTCGTCGCCGGGTTGGCTTGTGTCGCTGCACTGGTGGCCAACAAGAGGGCCAACGACCTGGCGGTCGTAGCAAAGCAGAAATCGGACATCGCCGAGGCAAGCGCCGCGGAAGCCGATCGCGAGCGAGAAACGGCCTTGCAGGCCCAGCAGGCGACCCAACAGGCCCTCACCCAGGTGGAATCGCAGAAGGCCGCGGTGGAGAGCAGCCTGTCAAAGGCCGAACAGGCCGAGCGATCGGCACGTGTCGCTGAGAAGCGCAGTCGGGAGTTTCTTTATGCCACCGACATGCAACTGGCGGCCATGCTCGTCGGCGATGAACGCGCCAACGCTCGACAGGTGATGAGCCGGCTCGCCGATCATGTGCCGTCCCCAAACAAGACCACTGAGGACAACGACGATCTACGCGGTTTCGAGTGGCACTACCTGAAGCGACTCGCGGAAGGCCCCGCTGCGATTTTCACCGGGTTCGACAAGCCGGTGGCCGACAGCGTCGTGACCCCGGAGGGCGAATTGATCACCCTGGAACACGAGGGACTGCTCAAACGCTGGGACGCCACGACGCGTCTGGAGAAAGGCGTGCCGCTGGACCTCAAGCAGGGCCGCAATATCCGCGCGTTCGCCATCTCCCGGGATGGCCGACGCGTGGCCGTGGCCATCGGCGACAAGGTTCACTTGGTCGATGCGGCGACCGGCGCAGAGACCGCTCCCGCCATCCCGGCACAGACGTGGGGAGACCTGATCTTTTCCCCCGGCAGCCCGATGCTGGTTACGGTGGACACCGGCATCGGATGGTGGGACATGGCCACCGGCAAGCCCATCGCCCAGAAGGACTTGAAGCTGACTGCCGGTGGTCCCGTGGCGATCTCGGCGGACGGTCTGACCGTCGCGGTCGGCGGGCAGGGAAGTTATCGCGACAATTTCTCCGTCTGCAGGATGAACCCCCAGACCAGGGAAATCGCCGTATTGATGGACAAGGCTGGGGGGTATGGCACGAAGCGCACGCTGGCAATCAGCCCGGACGGCGCGACCGTTGCGGTCAGCTACTTCTTCGCGGGGCAGATTGATCTTTATGAAACCTCCACTGGAAAGCTGCTGCTCGTTCATCCCGCCGCTCATTCGGCCTCGATTTCCGCCATCGGATTCAACCCGGGCGGCAAAGAAATCGTCACCGGCTCGATGGACGGGGCCATCAAGGTCTGGGCGGATTTCAAGCAACTCCAGTCCACCAAAATCACCCGCCTCATGGGCCACGCGGAGCAGGTGAACACGATCGCCTTTGCGCCGGGCGGGAAACGGGTGGTGAGCGTCAGCCTGGACAAAACGGTGCGTCTGTGGAACCTCGAACAAAGCGCCTCCGCACTGCATCGCACCTTGGCTGTCGGAAGCTCAGGCCGGGCACGATTCTCTCCGGACGGAATGCTGATGGCCATCTCGGGTGATACCGGGTTCCGAGACGGTGCCACCGGAGAGGCGGTGTCCGGTATGCCAGGACGCAGTGGTGAACTCGGGTCCGATTGTGTGGCCTTTTCACCTGACAATCGTTTGCTGGCCGCCGGATTTGGCGGGAAGCGAGATGTCTCCTTCGTCGAACTGTGGGACATCGCCCGGGGCGAGCGGCTCGCCGTGATGCCGGCAACCACGGACATCCCCGGTTACAACACGACGGAATACAGCGGGCTCGTCTCCGGGTTGGCCTTCTCGCCGGACGGAAAGCATCTGGTCGCCGGGTTCGGTTCGTTGCATCTGCTGGGCTTCGGGAACCAGGGCAATTTTCCGCTGCTGGTCTACGACGTGCCCACACGTCGGGTGATCCGCCGGTTGGAAGGGCATCGCAATTTTTGCATCTCCGTCACGTTTTCCTCGGACGGCGCCAAAATGGCGAGCGCCAGCTATGACGGGACGGCCGCGATCTGGGACACCGCCACGTGGAAGAAACTGCACGTTTTGACCAACTCGGACGCGGCCAGTGATCGGGGCCATCAACGGGTTCAGGACGTCGCCTTTTCTCCCGATGGAAGTCTCCTGGCCATGGCCAGTGCCGAGGGCAATGTCATCATCTGGGATGCCGTCACGGGACAACCGCTTCAGACCCTGAGCGGTCATACCAACGAGGTTTGGAGCGTGGCCTTCACCCCGGACGGCCGGACGCTGGCCTCCGGTAGTATGGACGGCACCATCCGCCTGTGGAACACGGCCACGTGGCGGGAATTGGTCCGGCTCGATCCGGGAGCCAGGTTTAATCCCATGTCCCTGACCTTTTCCCCGGATGGCAGTCGCTTGCTCGCTGCGGGCTTACCGACGCTGCTGTGGTCCGTGCCGGCCAATGCAGGTGAATCCGAATCACTGGCGAAAAAACTGGCCGCGCTGGTGCAGTCGAACGCCGATTTCCAGAGCCGGCTCCGCATGCTGTCCGAGAACCTCGGGCTGCAAGCCGCGCTGGAAAAGCTCGACTCGAACGATGTGCGTGTGCCGGCCGCACTGGCTGCCGCGCAGGCCAACTGGCAGGCCTCGCGGCAGGCGTGGCCCGAGGCGGCCCTGGCATTTGATCGGTTGACGGCCGCCGATCCCGCTGCACCCGAGGCTTGGCTGCGCACGCCAGGGTTGTTGCGCCTGGCAACGGCCCTCTTGCATCAGGATCGGCCTGGTGACGCCGCGGCTCTGCTGACGGGAGGGGCCAAGCGCCGCACTGCGGATGGACTTCCCGCCGCCGTTGACAAGGTCGCGCTGGATCTGCCGTTTACGGTTGTGGGCAGCGACGCCGTGGTTGGCAAGTTGCCGCCGGGATCTCCAGCGGCGAAGGGGGGCCTTCGTCAAGGCGATATCATCGACAAAGTGGACGACACCGACTTGGCCAATGAAACCCTTGATAAATTCGTCAAACTGTTGGCGGGGGAAGCCGGAACGAAGGTTCGGCTCACCGTGCGACGCTCCGGGAGCGCGCAACCGCTAGTCATCGAGCTGATCAGGGAGCGATTCGTCGACGATGCGGCGACCGGCGAACTGTTGCACCCCCTGCGGTCGGCCATCAATGAACGGCTCGCTCAAGAGCCGCGCCACCCCGGTTTGCTCGAACTGCGTGCCGAGCTCGCCGGCCGGTGGTCCGACTCGAACGCCCAGTTGGCCGACTACACGGCGGCTATCGAAGCCCTCGCCGAGCAGGGTGCCACAGACGCAGCCGCCGATCTGCAGCGGCTGTATGGCCGCCGGGGGAATACGCATGTCGCCTTGCGGCAGTGGCCGCAGGCGGTCGACGATTACGCCCGCAGCGTGACCGACACGACAACCGACGAGGCTGTGCTCGCCAACCAGGCGCTCGCGAAGGCCGAGGTCCTCATTCCACCCGGGAGCTGGACCGTGGTCAAGGCGGTCAAAGCAGAATCAAAGCTGGGCGCGACATTGTCCATACTGCCTGATGACTCCATCCTGGCCAGCGGCGCAAACACCGTGAACGATCGCTACCGCGTGGTATTGACCGTGGATACCGACATCGATCTTGCCGCCGTGCGTCTGGAAGCACTCACGCACGACTCGCTCCCTGCCAACGGTCCTGGCCGCTATCCCGGTCGCGATCCGGGGAGCCAATACAGGGGCACATTCGCTCAGGGGTCCTGCAGCGTGACTGCCACATTGCCAAATCGAAAAGACTCCATCACGCTTGAGTTCGCGAATGTCGCAGCCGACCTCGGGGAGACGATATCAAAGGGATTTTGGAGTATAGCCGGCCAAGGTGAGGGACGAAATTGTTCCGTGGTCTGGTCGCTGCCACAGCCGGTTTCGCTCACAGCAGGCACGTCGCTGACTTTCGAGATGCAGTTCGGAGGAGTCGGCACAGAAAACCTCGGGCATTTCCGGCTGTCGATTTCAAGCGACCTCGCCATCTTCGAACGTGAACAGAAGCGCTTCGCGGCAAACAGGATCACCGATCCCTGGCAGAAACTGGCTGCGGCGTATCAACTCCAGGGGGACCGGCAGGCCATCGACCAACTGGTCGAGCGTCGCCCACAGTTGGCGGGCAAGATCGGCGACCTGTTCATTCAGGACCAGGACAAAGACTGATCCCGCGCCGTGGAAATCTACAGCAACGGCATCACGGCCCAGACGACCGACGTCGATCTGCTCTCGAAGCGGGCTCGCGCCTACGAGTCGCTCAAGAATTGGGAAGCCGCCGCGGCCGACTGGTCGTGGGCCGCGACCGGAAATCCGGACGGGGCCAAACTGCTCGGCGAGTTCGCCCGGCGGGCTGCCGCCGACGACCAGGTTCCGCTGGCGGGCGGTCAGATTGAGGCATCTCAAGCTCTCTACGAACGCTCGCTGAAAGATGACCCTGAGAATGACCTGGTGGCCACGGAGCTCGCGCAACTGCTGCTGGATCGGCCCCAACTGATGAGCTCCGTTCACTGGACGGTCCTTCAGCCGACCCAGATGACATCCGAGAAGGGCGCGACTCTGACGCGGCAGGATGATGGCTCGATCCTCGCGTCGGGAGCCAACATCGAAGGGGACGTCTACAGGATTTCCGCTGTCGGTGCTCTCGACCGCGTCGCCGCGGTCCGGCTCGAAGCGCTGCCGGACGCGAGCCTTCCCAGGAAGGGCCCCGGTCGACACGAGACGGGCAATTTCCATTTGCGCGCGTTTCGTCTCTACCAGTCGCCGGGTGATGGTGAAAATGGACTCAAGCCCGTGCCGGTTGGCAGTGCCTGGGCGAGTTACATCTGGAATGCGTCGGACGCGGATATCGCCGGGACAATCGACCAAAGCCTGAACAAGTTCTGGCACGTGTGGGGGCGATTGGGCGAAGCGCATCAGGCATCCTCGATCCGGTTCGTTTCTTCGCACAGCTCAGCAAGCGTCGAATGAAAATCCGACAAAATGAAACGATCGCCAACGGCATCGATGTGCTTCGCCAACAACATGCGAGCTTCCAGCGCGCGACCCAGTAATCGCAGCAATCGTGAAAGGTTGAAGGCAATTCGAGGCATCGGTTCGATCATTTCGTGCTCTTTGCACACCAAGCGCGTCATGTTGCCAGTGATCGGCTGTTTCAAATTCTACAATTCTACGTTCTTGTATTATCATGAATTCTTCCGCCCCAGAGAATCTGGAGGCGGAATCAGCGGGCAGAATCGACCTCAAGGTCACCCTCCGCGGCGACGACGAAAGACCGTCCGCATAGGACGCAGCGCGGCCTGAGGCCCCAACTGAAAAAGGGATTCTACAGGAGTTCGCAGAGGTAGCAGAGAAAAGTCTCCTGGGAGCCTCTGCACCCTTTGCGCAGCAAACAAATCTTTTCATGGTGAGAAGATTTCCAGACGCTGAACGCATGTCAGTTTTGCCTATTTTGCCAGAGGCCCGGAGAAAGATTTTAACCACGAATAAGTCGAGACTGTAGCAAAGATACCGGGTTTGATCGTGACTCAATGAACGTCTTTTCCTATATTTCTCGGCATAACACACACCAGCCAAGGAGGGCGTGGTCATGCCGGGAGTGGGAGCGTACTGGCCCGATGCCAGCGAGGGCATCACGCG
>SIAF01000093.1 GCA_009691905.1 Planctomycetaceae bacterium
GCACCGCGAGCCGGAAAACCACGCCAATTCCACAGCCCCGCCCACCGCTTGAACCAAAAACAATATCACCACAACTGGATCGAAAACCTCTTGATCTCCGCCTCACTCGGCGGATTCAGAGGCCGGACATAGAATCCGGCAGAGTCAGCTATTTTCATTCGGGGTGCCTGCCAAAATGGCAGTTTTCATCGAGGGGGTGTCGCGCCGGGGTGACCAGTATCTTCGGCGAAAACGACAAAATCCGGGCCGTTTTCTCGAAGATCCTCCTGTTCAACGGACGAGTATCTTCGAGAAAACTCGGGAGTTTCGAACAGCCACGTTGAAGAAACCAGCCGAAATCGACGTTTTCTTGCGACTGCCATTTTGGCAGTCGGTGAGATTCTTCGAGGAATCGGCCGTGATTTGCATATTTCCGGTGAAGCTCAGTGAGAAAGCCGCAGGAATTTGACGAATATCAGCCACGCTTGCGGCTGACGCGCTTCGTGGTGGCGGCCATCATCGCCGTGCAGGCGTTGCGCGCCTCCGCCAGCCCGGCGGAAGTGAGTTTCGTCCCGCGCACGTAATCGAGGACCACCTTTTCGGCAGCGGCCAGTTCTTCGCAGACCTGAGGCACCTCGGACGCGATCTCGTGCGGGATCGTCGAGACGCCGTTCAGGTCGCCGTGCAACAAATCTCCGGGATAGATGCAAATTCCGCCGACCGTGACCGGCACATTGACCGCCAGGGTGTGACAATAGCCGTGCGCACAAATCGCCCCCGAGGTGAACGTGGGAAAGCCGATGTTCTCGACCTGTTCGAGGTCTCGTCCGGTCCCCGAAGTGATCAGACCTTTGGCGCCGAACCCCTTGTAGACCGAGCACATCACTTCGCCGAACGTCGCGGAAATCACCGGATCGTCGAGGTCCTGGTAAACCATCACCGCCGGGCCCGGCAAGCCCGCAAACGATTCGACCTGCTGGCTCATGCTGGCGTACACGTCACCCGAGCGGGGGGGCGACATGCTGCGAAAGGTCGAGGTGACGGCGTAACCCACCATCGGGGGCATTTTGGGAAAACAGGCCTTGATCGAGCCGTTCATGAAGCCCGTGTTTCGCGGACGAAACTCGAACAATTCGATCGCATTGCAAATCGTCGGCGTGTCGAAGCGCCCGAGGGCCGGCAGCGTGTCGGCAGACAGGGGGGTGATTTGGGGCATGGCGGGTTCCTCAAAGAGGCAAAGCAGATCGGGCGGGAGCGACGGTTCGGGGACTATACCCCGGCCGATCGGTGGAGAGAAGCAAGCCGATTCGGCTCGGGCGCCAATGGGAGAAAAGATGCGTTGCGCGGCTCAAACTTTGATGGTTTTTCAGGTTGCGTTCAGCTTGGGTTCCTGATTTCACGAAAAGGCCGCGAATCGATGAAAACTCATCTTGAGACTTGGCCCGGCGGCGGCCAGAATCCATCCAGGAGCATGTGTTTCGGCCTGCGTGCAGGCTGCCGGGGAGTGCCGAATTGCCGTGAAACTCGATGAATTGCTGGCGGAATTCACTGGGGTCGACCCCGAAGAAGCACTGGAAATGCTGATCGACTTTTCCGACAGCCTGCCCCCTGTTTCGCCGGGTCGGGCGGCCAGGGATTCGCAGGGCTGTCGCGTCCAGGAGTGCCAGACCCCAGTCGACTTGTGGGTCGACGTGATTGACGGAAAGGTCCATCTGGAGGCGAGCGTTCCCGAGAAATCGCCGACTGTTCGCGGTTTCGTGTCGATGCTGGTCGCGGGATTGGCCGATTCGACGCCCGAGGAGATCCGTAAATTGCCCGACGACCTGCTGCCGCAACTGGGGCTGGCCGAAACCCTGGGGATGACGCGCCAACGCGGTTTTCGCGGGATTGTGGCGTTTATCAAACGGGAGGCGACGGCGCCGACCGACCCGGCTGTGCGGAAGGGAACGGGGTTTTTTCAGGGAAAATGACGATTTTTCAGGAACTCCCCTCTCGATTTATGAAAAGAATTGATTACTCTATAGGTGCGGCTGCTGCCTCTCATTCCCGCCTGAGCGTCGTTGCATTAAATGCTCGCGCAGCAGCCCCCGCCCGCCTGACAACTTCAATCATTGGAGACGAATTGGATGATGCAGCTTGAAGCCGACATTCCGCGCCTGCTTCCTTCGTCGGAACCCCCGCGGTACACCTTTGTGCCGGGCAGTGGGTCGCCACACCCGATCCGTGACCCGCGCGGACACAGCCACAATCGCAAACAGCCCCCGCCGGTGGCGCTCGATCCCGAATCGTGGGCCGAGAACCGCTGCTACCTGTGGGCGATCGACCTGTTCAACATGGGTTTCTACTGGGAAGCCCACGAAGAGTGGGAGCGTCTGTTGCGGGCGACCGGCATCGACTCGACCACCGGTCGATTTCTCAAGGGACTGATCAAGCTCGCCGCTGCCGGCGTCAAAGTGCGCGAGCACAGCTTGCACGGGGTCCGGCGGCACGCCGCCTCGGCTGGTGAAGTCTTTGCCGATGTCGCGGCCGAAGCCAGCAGCGAGTTGTTCTGCGGGCTCGAATTCACCAAGCTGCAATACGCGGCCGACCGCGCGGCACAACTGGTGTACAAAGCCAGCTACCCGACCGGCAAGCCGCTGCGCGTGTTTCCATTTTTGATTCAGCCCAATCCCATGCCGCTTTCGTGTTGAATTGAACTCGCATCGTCGCGAGCCGGCCGTCTGCCGACGGCCGGCTCGCTTTATTGCCGCCCCTGGATTTGGAGGAGTGTCGCGCCATGCGTCTTCTGGGATTTTCTGCCTGTTCGCTCTTCATCATCAGCGTTTTGTGTCCGGGCAATGCGTGCATAGCCGGTAAGGACGCCGATCCATTACCCGGCTCGGCACCGGCTGCGGCCCGGTTCGACCATTTGAAAGCCCTCGTCGGCGAGTGGCAGGGGACTGCGAAGCACGGCACAACCGAATTCGAGACGACGGTCAGCTACAAGTTGACCAGCGGCGGCAAGACCTTGATGGAGACGCAGTTTCCCGGTACTGACCACGAGATGATCACCATGTATCATCTCGACGGCGACAACCTCATGCTGACGCATTACTGCGCCGCCGGCAACCAGCCCCGCATGAAAGCCGAACCGGGCACCATTCAAGTTATCGTGTTCAAATTCATGGACGGCACGAATCTCGACCTGGCCAAAGACATGCACATGCATGATGCGACTCTTGTGCTTGTCGACGACGACCACATCCGGTCAGAATGGGTCAGCTTTGCCAAGGGCAAGGCGATCGGTTCGGCAAAATTCGACATGAAGCGCAAGCCGAAGTTGAAGTCATGATCTTAGCCCAACTCGCGGTCGCGTCGTGCAGCCTGGCCTTGGCAGGCGCCGGGCCGCTCGACTCCGATTTTGCCGCCCAAGGCGAGTACGCGGGATTCGTTGCCGATGCTCCCGGTGTATCGCGCCGGACCGGCCTGCAGGTCGTGGCGCGCGGGAGCGACGAGTTCATTGCCGTTGAATACCCCGGCGGTCTGCCGGGAAACGGCGGATCGATGAACAACCGCCGCAAGTACACCGGCGCCCGGATGGCAGCAGGAATCGATTTCACCACCGACGGACGGAGAATTGAGATTCGTGGTCGCGCAGCCGTTGTCCGCGATGGACAAGGGCTCGAATTGGGTCTGCTGAGAAAATTTCATCGGCTCAGCCGCACTTTGGGTGCGCCCCCACCCTGCGGCGCCATTGTGCTGTTCAACGGGACGAACACCGACCGGTTCACCAATGGCAGCCTGACCGCCGATGGCGGTTTGAACGTCGGGGCCGACACGCGAGAGGCGTTCGGCGACTTCACGCTGCATCTCGAATTTCGCACCCCTTTTCTTCCCGAAGCCCGCGATCAGGGACGTGCGAACAGCGGCGTCTATCTCCAGGGGCGCTATGAAGTTCAAATTCTCGACTCGTTCGGCCTCGACGGTTTGAACAACGAGTGCGGCGGCCTCTACAAGACGCAGCCGCCGATCGTCAATATGTGCTTCCCCCCGCTGTCATGGCAGACGTACGACATCGACTTCACCGCGGCACGCTTCGACGCCGGCTGGATCAAGACGTCGCCGGCGAGAATGACCGTGCGGCACAACGGAATCGTCGTTCACAAGGACTTTGCCATCCCGAATAAGACCGGCGCCGGCGCCGCCGAAGGCCCCGACCCGCGTCCCATCCGACTGCAGGCACACGGCAACCCCGTGCATTTCCGAAACATCTGGATCGTCGAGCGCCGACCGGCCATTCAATCGATCGGCCCATCGTCCGGCAGTTGGATGGACCCTTGCCGTTGTCGCGGTGATTTGACATTCACCGCACCATCGGCTGCTGCGATCAACTTCCCGACGTGCGCGTGCCCGTGAGCGCGGGGATTGCAAACAGCGAGCCGGCGGGTTGACCCCGCCGGGCCGAAACACCGGGGGGATAAACCCTCCCGGCTCGCTGGTGCGAATTTCATTCTCCCCGCTCAACCGTGATCGCCGCCGGCGATTTCAGCGTCTGGTAAATCACGCAATAACGCTCGGTGAGCTGCACGAGCTTGTCGAGCTGTTCGGGCGACGCATCGCTATCGAGACTGAAGGAGAGACGGATGGATTTGAACCCCACCGGCGCCTCTTTGCTGACCCCCAGCGTCCCACGGAAGTCGAGTTCTCCCTCAGCGGAGATTGTTCCCCCCTGCAGCGAAATCGACATCGCCGTCGCGACCGCCTTCAGGGTGACGCCGGCGCAGGCGACCAGCGCTTCGAGCAACATTTCGCCCGAGCAGGCCCACGACCCGTCGCCGCCGGCGGCCGGGTGCAGCCCGGCCTCGATCGGCCCCTTCCACGAACGGACGGTGCATGTGAGTGTTTCGCCGCCGAGCAACCCTTCGGCTTTGAGTGTCACGGCCGCGGCCGCGGGATCGTCTTTGTAGCGATTCTTGAGTGGCGTTTGCAGGGCTTTGAGTTCGTCGGCAGTCATCATAGCTTGGTTTCGATCGACACCCATTTTTTCGTTTCGAATGACTGCAGCACCGCGTCGGCAACGGCTTGTGCGCTGGCGCCATGATTGAATCCGGGCACAGCGTCGCGCCCTTCGACGATGGCTGACACGAATTCCCAGACGAGATCATAACGGAACACCGTACTGGGCACCCCCTGCGACGGGTCGCGGGGGCTGTCAGCCGGGGTCAGAAATTCGACCGGGACATCGACTTTGTGGAGCGATTCGCCATGTTGACCGATGAGAATCGTGTTCGGCTCTTTGAGCTGGTACACGGCCGTGGCGTCGCTGCCGTTGACCTCGGCCCAATCGTGGCCGAACCCGTCGAAATGGTAGCCCTTGGCCAGCGTGGTCCCTTCCAAAACCCCGACGCCGCCGCGATCGAACTGGCAGATCAGCGCCGACCAGTCGTCAACTTCCGACGGAGCGCAGGGGGTGCCGTCGGGGTTCTTGTCGCGAGGTACAAACTGGGCGACCGCCCCGCAAATCGACGTCATCTGGCCCATCAGATCCTGTGCGTAATCGATGCGGTGAATCGTCATGTCGAACAGATCGCCGGCACCGGCGGTTTTCTTGTACTGCCGCCAGCTCCAGCTCGTTTCAGGCCAGTCGAGAAACCGCTGGCTGCGAAAATGCCGCGGCGTCCCCACTCCCCCCGAGTGAACCAGGTGCCTCAGGTATCGCATCGACGGAGCAAAGCGGTAGGTGAACGCCGTCATGTGCCGCAAATTGCGGTCGCGGGCCGTGCGGTACATTTCGGCGGACTCGGCAAAATTGAGTCCCAGCGGTTTTTCGCACATGACGTGCTTCCCCCCGGCGAGGCAGGCCATCGTGATCGGATGGTGCGTGTCGTTGGGAGTGCAGATGATCACGGCATCGATCGCAGGGTCGGCGGCGATCTCGGCGTAGTTCGTCGTCGTGCGGGCCAGGTTCCATTCCGTCTTGCGTTTGGCGAGCAGCGACTGATTGGGGTCGCAGGCCGCCACCAGCTCGGCGCGGGGATCGAGCCTGATCCCCGGAACATGATGATAATCGGCGACGGCGCCCGCTCCGATGATCGCAATCCGCACCTTTCCGGCCATGAATGCTCCGATTTGCCTGAAGAGAAGAATCGCCTGGCTGCAAATACACGTTGCTTTTGATAGCGATCGGGATTCAATCCCGCAACCGGTCCGACGATTCCATCCCGAAAGCACGGGATGCCCCATCGATTTTTGCATCTTTGACAAGGTACAATCGTCGCAACACTTCGGGAATCAGCGATGATTCCCGAAGCCGGAGTGCGGCTGCGATCAGAAACCCAACTCCTGCGACCGAGGCCTTCTCTTCCCATTCCGAATGGAGCGGCTGCCATGAAAATCGGGCAAATCGTGTTGATCGGCGGAATCGTCTGGGCCGCGACCTGGTCGCACGCCATCAGCCAGACCGCCAAGCTTACGACGCCGACGAGGGCCGGGGTGTTCGCGAAACTCAAGGTCGGCCAGAGTGTTGAGCTGTACAGCAACAACGCCGGCATCACTTCCATCCGCATTTACGACGACCCGCAACAGGCCTTGCAGCACAACGCGAAGATCATCGAGCTGGCGGGTGACATGATCGCTCTGGAGACCGCCGCCGAGGGAGAAGGCGAAGACGGCCCCGCCATTGAATACCGGTTTCCAGTGAACGCCGTGCATACCGTCGCGCACTTTCGCGCGAAGTAGATGACCTCGACGTCTAATGACGAATATCGAAATCAGAATGACGAAACAATGACGAAACAATGACGAAGCTCGAATGTCTAAAGACGAAAGCGAGCCGGTGGGTTTATCCCACCGGTATGCCGATCCCGGTGGGATAAACCCACCGGCTCGCTTCGTTGGCGCTTGTTGTCATTCGTTTTCGAGATTCGGATTTCATTCGTCACTCCTCCCGGCGCGCCGGGACTTTCCGTGGCACCCGTTTCAGCCGATCATTCGTCCGATCACCAGGCGCTCAGGCGATTTTTCCCAGCGGCTCGGTCGTCGAGCCGGGTTGAGCACCGTCGGCCGGGGATGGCGGCATAGCCGCGCCGCCGGGCCGGCGCAATTTATGAGCCAGCGGCAGGTCGTCCAGATCGCGGAGGCCGAAGTTTTCGAGAAAGCGGCGGGTCGTCTCGTACAGGAAAGGGCGGCCCAGTGAATCGTCTTCGCCGCCGATCCGCACCAGGCCCAGTTCCATGAGCTGTTTGACCATTTCGGAGCACTGCACGCCACGGATGGCCTCGATGTCCGCCCGGGTAACCGGCTGCCGATAGGCGATCACCGTCAGCGTTTCCAGAGCCGGATCCGAGAGTTTCAGTTCCGCGTCGCGGCTGTGCAGCTTGCCGAGCCAGAATGCAAACTGCGGCAGTGTCAGCAGCCGGTATCCGGCCGCGATCCGCTCAACACGAAAGGGGGCCGCCGCCGACTCGTAAGCCGCGTTCAATCGCCCAATCAGCGTCCGCGCCTCGGTGGCATCGGCGAGCGTTGCCAACTGGGCCAGCCGACGCGGCGATTGGGCTACGTCAGAAACCAGCAAGACCGCTTCCAGACGCGCCATTTTGGACGTGTGGCGGATGGCTGAGACAACACTGGCACGTTTCGAACCCGGTTCGCTGCGATTCGAAAGTTGATGAGACCACCACGATCGTTCGCGACCGGTGCGTTCGCAATCGCCAACGAGCAAAGACTGCGGCTGGAGTGAGATCGGCCTCGAGAATGCCTGCCACTGAGTTGCCGGCCGCTGCAATGTCGGCCAAGGGGCCACCGAATTCGCCTGAATCCGAGAAGGCAATTCTGTTCCCTCAATTCGGCGGTACCGAGGTTGACGGCCGACCTTGCTGCAGCCACTCGTTGATTTGCCCAACAACCGTTTCGACGGCGTCGAGCGGCGTGTCGGCATCGGCATCGAACAAATCGGAGACTTCGGATCCATCGCTCGACGGTAAAATGCAGCAGAACAAAAACTTCTGCCGCTCGAAATTCCAGGACAATCGGTACTTGTGAATTCCCAGATCTTTGAGCCGATTCGCGGCCGCCTGCCACCGCGACTGTTCCATGGCTTCGGGTTGGCCCTCAACCGGCTCGCCTTCAGGGCGACGGCGGGGGGCGATTCTCATTTTCGGATTCTGATTTTGACTTCGCGCGCCCGCATCCGGCGGAGAAGTTTTCTCCTGCGAGTGCAATTTCTTTGGCTGCCCAGCCGGTGGTCCGGGGTGAATCAGGTCAGGACTGAACTGATCGGCCGGCACGCCGTAAGACGATTCAGAATCGGGCCGGCGTTGTGGCGCAGGGCGAATTGTTGCCTTCGAGGGAGCCGAACCGCGCGGGTCGTCGAACGAGTCGGGCAGAGTCGCCAAATCCGGTTTTGATCGCCCCGGAAGCGTGTCGATTTGCTCGAGCGAATCGGGAATGACCTCCCAGGATTCATCCAACTCGGATAGATCCGGCATATGTTGCCGGTTAAGCCGCGAACCGCCGGGCGATCGCGACAAGTCAGATCCCTGATTCCGTTCCGTCGATTTTCGATGATTGCCGAAAATTTCAGGCGTCTGTGAGCCAACGGGGGTGAAGAGATCATCGGCCGAGCGAGGCTTTCGCTCGTGAGAGCGAGAAACCGCGGCCCGAGAGTCGCGATCTGGAACAATTTCTTCTTCATCGGTCGCAGAGGCGACCATGGGTGAAAACTGTGGAAGCCCGACAATTGCAAACACCGGAATTGCCGCCAAAGGCGCGATCATCAACAGCGCCCCGAGCGGCCCGCTACCTGAAGCGAGCATTGCGGGAAACCTCCATAGTTTTCGGTAGGGCTGGATTCTCCGATCGAATCTCGATGCACACGGCGCAGGCACCGACACGATCGGAAAAACGCAGCAGTCTGGGTCGCCTCCGTTCGACTTCCCTCGAACGGCCTGGGCCGGCGCTAGCCATCACGCCGCTCGCCTCCAACGCAGGGGCGGGAATGTAGCGAAACACCCGCAATCGGACAACGGCAGTTCAAGCCTAATGGGCGCGCGGTCGTTGTTGGCCCTTTGCGTGCGGGTGGGCGCCCTCGTACGTGTCGCGCAATCGTTTTGTGCTGACGTGCGTGTAAATTTGAGTCGTCGTCAGGCTTTTGTGTCCCAGCAGTTCCTGAACGCTGCGCAGGTCGGCCCCTCCGTCCAGTAGATGCGTTGCAAAACTGTGCCGCAGCGTGTGCGGGGTTGTGAGCTTGTCCAGGCCGGTCTGGCGGATGTATTTTTCGAGCAGGCGACCGATGCTGCGGGTCGTCAATCGGCGGCCGCGCTTGTTGAGAAACATCGCCGCCTGCTGAACCGCCGGAGCGTTCGCGGCCGGCCGGCGAACTTCCATCCAGCGAAGGAGGGCGATTGCGGCGTGGCGGCCGACGGGGGCAAACCGTTCTTTGCGGCCCTTCCCGATGACCCGCAGAATTCCCGCATCGCGATCCCAATTCTCGACATTGAGCGAGGCCAGTTCAGCGACCCGCAGGCCCGCCGAATACAGCGTCTCGAACATCGCGCGGTCGCGCAGCCCCAACGGTTGATTTGCCGGCGGTGCTTCGAGCAATTGTGCGACCTGTTCGGTTGAAAGAAAGTGCGGCAGCCGTCGACCTGCGCGGGGCGTTCGCAGGGCTTTGGCTGGGTTGGTCTGCGACAACCCTTCGCGACAGCAGAAACGAAAGAAGCTGCGCAGGCAAGCCAGCCGCCGCGCCATCGTCGTGCGGGCGTATTGGCATTCGTGCAGGTAGGCGACGAATCCGCGCAGCGAAGCAACGGTCACTTCCGATGCCTGCGGGGTCGCGCCGACGCTGTCGCGAAAATACTCCAGCAGACTTTCGAGATCCTCTCGATACGACTTGATCGTCAGCGCCGAACAATTGCGCTCGATTCGAAGGAACTGTGCGAAAGCCTCGATCGCCGGTTGCATCGTGGGAGTTCGGCCTTCAGGCGACTGCCCCTGTTTATGTAGGGTGGGACCAGCTCGCGCAGCGTGCGCAGGCCCACCATTCGGGTCGAATCACATCGGAGCCCGCATGGTGGGCCTGCACAAGCCGCTCTATCACGACGCAACACGGTGTCTGGTTCGATGGTATTTTGAGATAGCGAAGGCCTCTCGTAGTTCCCGGCTTGCTGGTCCCATCCTACAGCAGCCGGAATAATCCGGGTTAGGCCGCCGAGCCGGCCTGCTCACCGCGAGACGCGGGGGCTGCGAAACGGCAAATCCTGTTTCTCGGCGGCCACTTCCTGCTCAAGCCGTCGCACGCGCTGGCTCAAAACGGCGGCGTCGTACCACGAGAAACTCAGTTCAGAGTCACCCGCAAAGCGCCCCATCGTCTGCAGCAGGGCCGAGGTGCTTTCTTTGTCGTACAAAAAGATATACCGCTCGGCATCTTTGACCAGGGCGACGACATTGATTCCGCGATCCATTGTGCAACCTCTTACCGATTTCCGGGTGCCCATCCATGAGGTCCATTCCCGTTGCCGGTCACCCGGCGACTGGGAATATAGCCCTCCGATTGGTCCTATCGGCATATGCGGCAACCAGACTTCAACTGGCAGCGCCGGGCGTCACAAAAATTCAGTGAAACAGCGCGCGTCGCCCCATGTATCGCAGATTATTCAGGCTATGCAAATTACTTCAGATGACACGTCGAGAGTCAAGCAAACGACCGCAGCCATGATCGGCATAGCGAGTGATCGATGCGCGGCGCGAAGCGCAGTGGCCAGTTTTAGGAGTCTGCATAGGGTTTGCGCGGCGTGTTGTCGGAGCGCAGTAGTGAACGAATCCAGCTACGGCTGAATTCGAATTCATCGGGGGTCGTCACTTAACCCCGGTACGGATTTGTGAAACAGACCACTCAGGCCGGCATGCCACCGAGGGAGACTATTTCTTCTTCGCCAGAATCTCGCGCAGCACGCGTGGCGGCGACATCGGCAATTGCTTCATTCGCACGCCGACGGCATGCGCGATGGCATTGGCCAGTGCCGCGGGGGGAGGCACGATCGGCACTTCGCCGACGCCCCGAACTCCGTACGGATGGCCGGGGTTGGGTACCTCGACGAGAATCGGGTCGATCAGCGGCAGGTCGTAACACGTCGGCATGCGATAGTCGAGAAACGTCGCGTTTTTCATCGTTCCTGCGGCGTCGTAAAAATACTCTTCGTTCAGCCCCCAGCCGATTCCCTGCACGACCCCCCCCTGGATCTGGCCTTCGACGTAGCTGGGGTGAATCGCCGTCCCCACGTCCTGCGAAGCGGTGTACCTGAGGACTTGAACTTTGCCGGTGTCGGGATCGACCTCGACGTCGACGACGTGCGTGGCGAATGCTCCGCCACATCCTTCGGGGTCGACCGCGCCGCGGCCAATAATCGGTTCGCCGGTTTTGTTGACCAGCGCCGCCAGCTCTTTGAAAGTGAACTTCTTCCCGCCCGGGCCGACGATCGAGCCCTGCTCGTAGGCGACTTGCTTAGGATCGACCTCCCAGATGCGCGCCGCGCGCTCGACCAGTTGCCGCTGGATGTCGCGGGCCGCTTCATATGCGGCATAACCTGTGGCGAAAGTCACCCGACTGCCGCCTGTCACGTCGGTGTATCCGACGCTGTCGGTGTCGCCGACTGTCGGCATTACATCTTCGGCGGCGATGCCCAGGGCCTCGGCCAGTTGCATGGCGATGCCTGTCCGCGAGCCACCGATGTCGGTCGATCCTTCGACGAGGGATACCGTGCCGTCGGCGTTAACGGTCGCCGATGCCGCCGACTTCAGCCCGCAATTGAACCAGAACCCGCTGGCGACCCCGCGGCCCTGATTTTTCCCGGTGAGCGGCGTCTGCCAATGTTCGCTGTTTTTGATGGCTTCGACCGACTCAATCATGCCCACTCGAGGAAAGACCGGGCCATCGACGCGGCGCGTCCCTTCTCGGGCGGCGTTGTTGAGGCGAAATTCGAGGGGGTCGATTTTCAACTGATCGCAAATCTCGTCAACGACCGTTTCCATGGCGAACGCGGCATTCGTCGCGCCCGGCGCACGGTACGCCGACGTCTGCGGCTTGTTGACCACCACGTCGTAGCCGTCGATCCGCCCGTTGGGAATCTCGTAGCACGCGAAAATGCACATCGCACCAGCGCCAATCGGCGAACCGGGATAGCCTCCGGCTTCATACGCCATGTACGCCTGCGCAGCGATGATTTTTCCGCCGGCATCCACGCCGAGTTTGACCAGGATATACGAACCGGGAGTCGGTCCCGTCCCTTCGAAAACTTCAGAGCGATTCATCAGCACCTTGACCGGTTTGCCGGTTCTTTTGGAGAGAATCGCCGCCACCGGTTCAAGGTACACGCGTATCTTCCCCCCGAAGCCCCCCCCGATTTCCATAGGAATGACTTTGACTCGCGAGACCGGCACGCCGACCAGTTCGGCCACCTGCTGGCGGACGGTGAACGAGCCTTGAGTGCTGGTCCACACCGTGATGTGTCCGTCGGCATTCCAGTGCGCCGTCGCGTTTTGCGGCTCAATGTAGCCCTGGTGGACGGTCGCTGTGCGAAACTCGCGTTCGATCACCAGCTTCGCCGCCGAAAATCCCTTCTCGATGTCGCCCGATTCAAACCGGAAGTGTTTGGCGATGTTGCTGGGTTTGGTCGCGGTCTGGCCGAGTTCGTCGGTCAGCAAGTCGACGTGCAGCAATGGCGCCGTCGGCAGCATCGCTGCTTCGACATCGACGACTGCCGGCAAGACCTCATAGTCGACTTTGATCAGCTCGGCCGCCTGCTCGGCAATATGCACGGTATCCGCCGCGACGGCCGCGACAGCGTGCCCCCTGTAAAGCACCTTGTCGGCAGCCAGGACATTGTTGCTCAAGTGTCGCAGGTTGACCGCCCCCTCTCCCAGTTCGAGCATGCGATTCCCAGGGTCGCACAGATCCTTGTGGATCACGACTCCCCGCACGCCGGGCAGGGCCAGGGCTGCCGAAACGTCGATCGATCGAATGTTCGCATGCGCGTGCGGACTTCTCAAAACAACGCCCGCCAGCGAGCCGGTCAGTCGCACGTCGGCCCCGTACTTGGCGCGGCCGGTGACTTTGTCGACCCCATCGTGACGAATCGGCCGCGTGCCGATCACTTTGTACGGCTTGCCGTTGCCGTTCGGGCCTTCAACCGCTTTTCCGTGTTCGACTGTGGACATCGACGATTGCTCCTGAAAACACCTGCGAATTCCAACTCGGGCGGTTGTCGCTGCCGGATCATTTGGCCGCAGCCGCCAGCTTCTTCTTGCGGGCCGAATCGAGCACGGCGCGCACGATTTTGTCGTAGCCGGTGCAACGACAGAGATTTCCGGAAAGATAAAACCGCACGTCGTGTTCCGATGGGTCGGGGTTCTCGGCCAGCAGCGCCTTGGTCGACATGATGAACCCCGGCGTGCAAATGCCGCATTGCAGCGCCGCGTTTTCGAGAAACGCCTGCTGGATCAGGTCGAGTCCCTCGACCGGCGCCACCCCCTCGATGGTCTCCAGCGCGGCCCCTTCGGTTTCAACCGCCAGCACCAGGCAACTGACGACCGGCCGACCGTTCATCAGCACCGTGCAGGCCCCGCAGTTGCCGTTGGAGCAACCCTCTTTCGTCCCGGTCAGTTCGAGCGTGTCGCGCAGCACTTCGAGCAAAGTTTGCCGCGGTTCGCACAAAAACTCGACCTGCCGCCCGTTGATCGTGGTCGAGACGACGCGTTTTTTGGCCATGATGCAGAGAGGATACCGGATTTCAGGATTGAGGATTCAAATCTCAAATCTGAAATTTCGAATTTCAGATTTGCAAACGCTGTTTGTCGACCGATTCGACGAACTCGACTTTGTTGACCTATTGCCGAGCTCGTGCGATGGCTTGCTCCAGCACGCGCCGCGCCAATACGCCCGTGACATGCATTCGAAACTCCTTCGTGCCGCGCATGTCGTCGATCGGCTTGGCGATCGCGCGCGTCGCGGCAGCCGCCTTCTCGATCATCGCCTCATTGACGGGCTGGCCGGCGAGCAGTTGGCTGGCCTCGGCGGCGAAATAGGGGGTCGGGCCGACCGCCCCCAGACCAATGCGGGCCGAGACGAATTTTATCCCCCGCTCGTCGAGAACGACCGAGGCCCCCACGCCGACGACGGCGATATCCATCTCGTTCCGCGGGATGAATCGCTGGTAGCTCGAACCGCTGTGCGGCGGCCGCGGCGGAAACTTCAATTCCAACAGAAATTCTCCCGGCTTGAGCACATTTTTGCCCGGGCCGGTGCAGAACTCTTCAACCGCCACCTCGCGCTTACCGGCAGGCCCGACGATGACGGCGACCGCCCCCAGGGCAATCAGCGACGGCGTCGAATCGGCGGCCGGTCCCGAGTTGCACAGGTTGCCTCCGATGCTGGCACGGCTTTGGATTTGAATCCCGCCGATAATTCGCGCACTGTCGACCAACGCGGCATACGCCTGGGCAACCCCTTCATGCCCGTAGATTTCGAAAGCGGGGACCGCCGCCCCCAGCCGCAGCCCCGCGCTCGACAATTCCAGCACGTTGAGTTCGGGGATCTTTTTCAGATCGACCACGACCTCGGGCTGATGCCGGCCGACGCGAATCTGGTCGATCAAATCGGTCCCGCCGGCCAGGGGGCGGGCCGCGCCATTCTGTCCCGCCAGCATCCGGACAGCCTCGGCTATCGACGCGGGGGCCTCGTATTCAAAGTCGCGCATCGCGTGCTGCACCTTCAGAAAAATGTGTCGAATCCAGAGCTTAGATTACAACCTCTGCCTCAGTCCGCAAGGGTGGAGTAGATTCCATCGAATGCCGATGCTATTCTAACAAACAGATAAGCGTTTCCGCATGTATTCAGCCGAGGTTCGCCCATGCGAGGGATTTTCTGCCGAGGCCCGCTCAAACGACGTGAATTCCTTCGCGCCGGTGTATTGGCCCTGGGCGGGGTGACGTTGTCCGACGTTTTGCGACTCCGCGCCCAGGCAGCCGATCCGTCGCGCAGCACTTCGGTGATTCTATTCTGGATGTGGGGCGGGCCCAGCCAGCTCGAAACGTATGACATGAAGCCCGATGCTCCGCGCGAGTATCGGGGACCGCTTAATCCCATTCGCACCAATGTCCCCGGTCTCGATATCTGCGAGTATTTTCCGCTCCAGGCGCAGATGGCCGACAAGTTTTCGATCATCCGCTCACTGCATCATGACATGGCGTCGCACAACGACGGCAGCATCGAAGTGCTGACCGGCAAGACGCCGCGCATCGCCGACCCGACTTCGACCGCCAAATCGGAGCATCCCGATTTCGGGATGGTGGCCAGCCACGTTCGCGGCCGACACCCGCAGGGCTTGCCGCAGTACGTCGGCTTGCAGCGGGCGCCGTTCATGACGATGCCCAATTACCTGGGGGTTTCGCACAAAGCCTTCGAAACGGGCGATCCGTCGCACCCCGATTATGCCCCCAAAAACCTGACGCTCGCCACCGGGCTCGACAATGCGCGGCTCGACGACCGCAAATTTCTCGTCGGGCAGTTTGATCGCTTTCGCCGCGACCTCGATCTCAACCGATCGCTCGACGGCGTCGACGTTTTTCGCGCGGCAGCCTTCCAGGTTCTCACCAGCCGCACGGTGGCGGATGCGTTCGACATCCGCAATGAAGACCCGAAACTGCGCGACCGCTATGGCTGGCACCGCTGGGGGCAAAGCTGCCTTCTGGCCCGCCGACTCACCGTGGCGGGGGTGGCGGTCGTCAACATCGACGCCACGGCCCCCAATGACACGACGAAGCACTTCAGTTGGGACGATCACGCCAGCGCTTTTCATCTCGATTACGCCCAGCGCGAGCGCTTGCCGCAGATGGATCAGGCCCTGACCGCCCTGATCGAAGACCTGCACAATCGCGGCATGGAGAAACAGGTGCTGGTGATTGCCTGCGGCGAATTCGGCCGCACCCCGAAAGTCAGCTACGCACCGAAAAATTTCTCCGACCAGCCCGGCGTCGGCCGCGATCACTGGCCCAGCGCGTACAGCGCGTTCATTTCGGGGGGAAACCTGCGGATGGGTCAGGTCGTGGGGGCCACCAATTCGCGTTCGGAATACCCGGTCGAGAACCCGACGACGCCGCAGGACATGCTGGCCACCGTCTACCGGCACCTGGGAATCGACGCCGAGCGGATGATCAGCGACTTTTCGGGCCGGCCGATCGCGATCTTGCCGGATGGCAAACCGATCGCGCAGTTGGGTTGACCCAACCTGAAGCGGCAGCCAGCTCAAAGAAAGTTGTCATCATCGCTCCGCGTGATGAGTGCGAACGCCTGAGAGAATGAAAGCGGTTAACCGCATAAATTGCATTGATGACGATCTAAGTTGACACGCAGAAATCGTTGAGCCGGCGAGCGGGGGGCGTGAGCCCCCTGAAGGATCGATTTGCACGCGGCGCCGCGTCGTTTCCTGTGTGGGTTCACTTAGAGCCGTCCCTTGGTGTCAGGGACCGATCGACTTAAATTTTGCGAGTGCCCGCGATCAAAACGTGGCGTCCCGAGACTCTTCACGCGGAGCGATGAAGACTACTTTAGCGCACCCGCGATCGGTCAATTGGGAATACGCAAACCCGGACGAACCTCATGATCCCCGATCCCCGGCGATTTGCGAACCGGCTACTGCGGCCACATTGGATTTTCGCAATCACGCTCGCCGTGGTCGGCGCGATGATCATCGGACAGGGCGCGCTGTTCGTCGGACAATATGCGATGCTGCGAATGAAAGCTGCACGCGTTAAGCCCATAATCACTTCAGCATTCTCCAACGTCGCGTACCCGGGTGACGAGGCACTTCGCGGCAGCGATGAGGGGGACGAGCCGTTTGAGCTGGAACGCAGTCTTGTCGGAAAGAACGACTGGCGAAAACTGGATTCCACGCTGCTCGCGGAGACTGCCGACGATATCTGCTTTTTATCCGATGAGGCATTTCATTTTTACCTGCCTGCCTATCTGATTGCCGACCTCGACGGACGATTGCCCTCATCCAGTCTGGAGTTTCTGCTTTGTCACGGACTCGATGATCAAACAAGAAACGAGCGTGTGAATCCCCGTCGGTACGGCGATCAGACTTGGTTTGAAACGACTCGACAGCGCTACGCACTGTTCAGCCGCGAAGAAGCCGCGGCAATCGTCGCGTACCTGAAATTCAAACAACAATCGAACGATTTTCTGCGGGACCGAATCGAACAGGCTTTGCGAAATTTCTGGATGGCGAAAGCCGGACTCGCCGACGAAAGCGCCGGCTAAGTTGACAGGCAGAAATCGTCGAGCAGGCGAGCGGGGGGCGTGAGCCCCCTGAAGGTTCAATTAGTATTCAACGCCGCATTGTTTTCTTTGCGCGTCCATAGAGAG
Source organism: Planctomycetaceae bacterium (assembly GCA_009691905.1). GTDB lineage: Bacteria > Planctomycetota > Planctomycetia > Planctomycetales > Planctomycetaceae > SIAF01. Next base: position 17,378 of record SIAF01000093.1, read on the forward strand.
TCGTGTCCCGACGTCGGGGATCGATTGACAGATATTTTGCGAGTGCCCGCAATCACAGCGCGGCGTCCCGAGACTCTTCACGCGGAGCGATGAAGACTACTTTAAACAAGCGACATGGCATTGCTTCGCCGCGCTATTGCAGCCGTTAGCTGATCGGGCGGCGGGCCCTGGATCTTACCGATGGCGATCCCGCCACCAAACTCCTCAAGATTCCAACGGATTTCAGGATCGTGGGTATCACGGGCCACTGAGGTCACCGCGTTCATCAGGCCGAAGCGCGATTGGTCTCCCTCGCCGACGAATCGCTCCATGATCTGGGAAAGCAATCGGACGTTCGACTGCGTGCGGAGCCTGGAAAGCAGCGGCATGAGGGTGAGGGCCATGTCGGCTGCCGATTCAGCGGCGCTGCGCATTTTGTGAACGGAACTTGTAAAGTTTTTGTCCGCGCAGCACGACTCGACCGCATTTCGCAGGGATTGTTCTGCGTCTTCGGTTTGAAGCAAGTGTAGATCTCGCAGATGTTGCGTCGTGATCGTCTGGGGCATGATGGCCCCGTTTTGGCAGACAAGGCGGAACACATACGGGTGCAGCCAGACCTCCTGCAGATTGGCTCGCAGGGCCACACCACCCTGAACCCGGTCACCGGTGCGGATCTCTTTGAAGTCCGGAAGAACCGACCGGGTGAACAGCCGCTCCCCATCATCAAAGGTATCAGTGACGTCGCCGTGACGCATCGACATCTCCTCCGCAAACACAGCCAGGATTCCCGCCGTCGTCAAGTCATCAAATATGGCCATTACGATCTCCTGTTTTTATGAATGACCTATCCTTGTTCCGTGATTCCCTTCCAAACCTGGAAATTGATCGTTTCTGCCTTTCGCATGTAGGCCGCTGATTTGAGACGGAACACCTCACCCACGAGAGCCGTGCGTTAAATTCTACCTGGAAGCTGCTTCATTGTCACGTTTTTTTGTGCCTCGTTCCCAAGCTCTGCTCTCATCCTTGCCTCGTCACCAGAATTCGTGGGTGGTTTTCAGAAGGGAAAGCTGTTTTCGTGCGGCAATTCAGGGTTATTTGTGCTGTTGAATGGCCGTGTGATTTCGACGTGCAAATTGCAGAGGGATTTTGGGGTATGTTTTCGGCGCCGAAAG
>SIAF01000094.1 GCA_009691905.1 Planctomycetaceae bacterium
CGGGATGCATTCGTCGCGCCGGCTGAATCGACGGTGCATTGCGCATAGTTGTCGTTGCTCGACAGGTCGGTCGTGGCCCGCGCGCGGCCGACCGTGTTGCCCGCGCCCACCATTTTGCAAACGTTCGAGACCGTCTGCAGGTCGCCCGTGACTTCAGTCCAGCCCAGGTCCGGTCCCAGCGTCGTCGAATCGCCCTGGTTAAACGATTCGGTAATTACCGTCTCGTGCGTCACGAGCGTTTCCGCCGCGTCCCACGCGGCGGGCTTGATCGCCTCGAAGAAATCCTCTTTCTTTTGCTGGTTTGTCCCCGCGTATTTCTCGCACAGCGCGTCGGAGAATTTGCGATGCGATGCGAAGTCGACTCGCCCCAGTTTGTCGCGGCACTCGCCGGCGATTGCCCGCTGGCGAACCTCGACGAGGCGGCGTGTCAGCACATCCTGTAGCTTGGCCGTGTACTGGGCGTCATCGCCCCACACGAATCTTTGGGAGCGCACGAGCTGATTCGCCAGCCACAACTCGAGTCGGCCGCGCGTGTCCGGCATCATCAGCCCCGGCCCGTCGAGCTGGGCTGGGTCGGCCCCGCGCGTCAGATGATCCCACAACAGATCGGCGATCGTGTCGCCTTGCGGCCGAAAGCCGGTGATCGACTCCCATGCGTCGAGGATTCTGCCGTCCGGCTTTGCGTCGCGCGGATCCTCGACCGTGATCGGCACATAGGCCGAGCCGGTGCCCATCGGGAACGAGTCAATCGAAAAAATCCCGACGCCGCGCGGCTGGCCCGGTTTGGCCGCCATGATCTGGCCGACGGAGGCCAGGTCGATCGACCCCAGGCAGATTGGCGAGCGGGGGGCATCCCCGGCGCGCCGGGGTTTCTCAGCCCCCGGTTTCCGTGGCGGACCCCACCAGCCGCCGACAACTCCCGGCGCGCTCCCGGCGCGCCGGGATCGTCCGTCGAAGTCGTCGTGCCAGAGCCAGGGGCCGAGGAGCAACATAAGTGGATAGTAGATAGTGGATAGAGACGACAGGCGGCGAGCGGGGGGTGTCAACCCCCTGTTTCTGGGTCGCAAAGTCACGGAGTCGCAAGGTCACGACCGGCTTTGAACATTCGGTCGCTCTTGACAGTCGGCGGCCCAGGTGGGCCGCAAAGTTTGGCCTCAGTCGCCGCGCAAAAAAAAAACACCCGTCGAGGAACCCACATCGCAAACGGCCGGCGCGTCAGCGCCGCAGGGCGAAGTTGGTTTCTCGACGGGTGTTCGCAACTGGCGAAAACACTCAAAGTGTCGAGCACAGGCTGCCGCGTACCGAGGTACGACGATCAGCGATGGCACTATTATCCCCGATCGCGGTGGCGACCGTCAATTCGAATTGGCGACCAAGTTTCCAGATTTGCGCACCGGCGGGAAAATTGTCGCCGATTCCGACAAAATCACGGCAGCATGACCCTGCCCCCGCTGACGGCAATCGTCTGGCCCGTCATGAAGCTCGACCGCTCGCTTAAGAGGAAGCAGGCGACTTCGGCGATTTCAGCGGGCGTTCCCAGCCGCCCCAGCGGCGTTTGCGAAATGACGGTTTCGGTCTGCTGCGCCGAAAGCACCTTGGCCATTTCGGTGTCGATCAGGCCGGGGGCAATCGCGTTCATGCGCACGTTGTGCGGCGCGAAAGCCTCGGCACAACAGCGGGTCAGCGCGATGACCCCCGCTTTGGAGGCCGAGTAATGAATCTGCCGCGCGCGAGGACGCAGTGCAGCCACCGACGAAAGCATTACGATCCGCCCGAAGTTTCGGCGGATCATCTCGTCTTTGACGGCAAACACGACGCGAAACGCCCCGTGCAGGTTTACGTCGATCGTTTCCTTCCAGCGCTCAAACGTCAGTTCGTCGTGGTCGCAGGTGTTGCTGATGGCGCCGCAGTGGACGAGCAAGTCGATGGGACCGAGTTTCTCGCGCGTCGCGGCGACCATCTCGTCGACCGGTTGCTGATCGGCGACATTGCAGGGAACAGCAATCGCCCGCCGTCCGAGGGCCTCGATCGCTTTCACCGTCTCTTGCCCCGGTTCGGGGCGCGAAGCGTAACTGATCGCCACGTCGGCTCCCTCGCGGGCGAGTTGCATGGCGATGGCATGACCGATGCCGCGCGAGCCTCCGGTGACGAGGGCGACGCGATTGGTGAAGTCGGAACTGGGCATCGATCGTCTCCGGAAACGGAAATTTCAAAAAGAGGAACCGGCGATTGGACACCGAATCGGTTGGATCTGCAAGGATTCGAGAACCCTGAAAGGGTTCCACACCGCTTCAGCGACCCAGCCCCGCCAGCCAAACCAGCAGCCCGATCAGCCCGGCAACCACCCCCCAGGCCAGCAGAAAGCCGCCCCAGTCAAACCAGGTGAATCGCGGAATGTCAAAGCCCATGCGGTGCCAGGCGGGCGAGCGCAGGTGCGCCACCCGCGCATAGTCGAGGCTGATGCCGTGCAGCCCGAGCGTCGCCTCGTCGGCATGCTCCGCTGGTGCCGCGGCGAGCGCGAACTCCTGTTCGCGGCCCACCGGTGTCAGCAGGCGCGCGAAGAATGGATCGAGCAGGCTGGACGGTTGGGGCCTGGTCATGAGGCTCACGACGATCATCGCGCCGAATTGTGCTCCCAGCATCAGCAGAATCGGAGCCGAATCGCCGAGCGCGCGAAATTGTGTGACTCGAGCGTCGAGCGACGGGATGCCTGCGATCCACTCCTGTGGCACGCTGGTCAGGCCCCAAACAAATAGCCCCGCGGCAATACTGGCCCAGACGCCGGCCCGATTGGCCCGGCGCCAGGTCACCCCCAGCCACACCGCCGGCCCCATCAGTGCGATCACCTGCACCGAGGCCTTATACAGTTGCGTGACGCTGTCGGCAGCATTGGCAGCGACGATGCCCGCCACGAGCATCAGCGCCGAGCAGCCCCGTCCCGCCCACAGCAGTTGCGCCGAACTCGGATTGCGAACGACGTGCGCATAAAAATTGCGGGTCATCAGGCCCGAGCCGACGACCATGATCGTTTCGGCACTGGTCACCCCGGCGATGATGCAGGCGATCATCAATCCGCGCCATCCGTCTCCCAGGATCGTCTGAATCGCGCGGCCGAACAGGGTTTCGCTGACTTGCTCGGCGTCTTTCCCCGTGAGTCCGTCGAGCGCTTCCGGAAACAGGACGATTGCAATCAGGCCCGTGAACGCCCATGCGATCGTGAGCAGCCGCTTGATGAAGTTGCCGTAGCACATTCCCACCCGGGCCTCCGTCTCAGTCTTCCCCGAACCGGTCGACGTCATCACGTGCGGCTGAGCGATGATGCCGACAAGTGCCAGAACCGACATGGCCAGGATGAACAGCGGGTGCCCTTCTTTCGCGCCGCTGGGTGCGGTGACGGCGAGCATCGCGGGCCCCAGTTGATCGTGCAGGGCCGACATCCCGCCGATCAAAGTCAGCCCCGCCGGCACCAGCAGAAAAGACAGGACGATGATCATGACCCCTTGCAGGAAGTCGGTATACGCGGCCGCCATCAGACCGCCGGCCATGATGTATGTCGAGAACAGCACCGAGAGGACGATCACGGTCGTGTTGGTGGGCATCGCCCCTCCCGTGGCTCCCGAAATCGCGGCCCCGGCGCCGCGCAACAGCATGGCGATCCCGAGAATCAGATACGTCAGGGCCACGACGGAATACACCAGTTCCAAGCCCCGGCCGTAACGGATGCGGAACAGGTCGCCGGTGGTGATCACCCGTAACCGGCGGATCATGGGGGCGATCAGCCAGTAGAAGGGCGTCGAGAACAAATACATCCATTGATACCAGATGCCCCCCAGCCCGACCCGCGCGGTGGCCCCGGTGACCTGCACCGCCTGCTCGCTGTGCGTGCCGGTACACAGCCAGTGCATGACCAGCAGCCCTTTGCCGAACTTGCGCCCGCCCAGAAAAAAATCTTCGTCGGTGTGCACTTTGCTCGACGCCCAGAAACCGATCGCCATCACCAGGGCGAAGTAGCCGATGATGACCGCCAGGTCGATCAGTTTCAGGCCGAGGATGGTGGTCATTGCAAACTTAACCTCGCCGCCGTCAATGTATTTTCCAGCAGCATCGTGATCGTCATCGGGCCTACGCCGCCGGGAACGGGGGTGATGGCCGACGCGACCTGGCTGACGGCAGCGAAATCGACGTCGCCGACCAGTTTACTTTTTCCGGACGGATCGCCGACGCGGTTGATTCCGACGTCGATCACAACCGCTCCCGGTTTCACCATTCCGGCCTTCACGAATTCAGAAACGCCGATCGCCGCGATCAGAATGTCGGCCGTTCGCGTCAGCCCCGTCAGGTCGCGCGTGCGGCTGTGGCAGACGGTGACGGTGGCGTCGGCGGCCGGACCTTTTTGCATCAGCATCGCAGCCAGCGGCTTGCCCACGATTTCACTGCGGCCGATGATCACCACATGGCTGCCCGCCACCGGCACCTGCTCGTGAATCAGCAGTTGCTGCACTCCGGCCGGGGTGCAGGGAAGAAACCGCGGCCGCCCCTGCATCAGTCGGCCGACGTTTTCCGGGTGAAAGCAATCGACGTCTTTGAGCGGCGTTACCGCGTCGAGAATGGCCTGCGGGTCGATCTGCCGCGGCAGGGGAAGCTGCACCAGGATACCATGCACGGCCCGATCGGCATTGAGCCGCGCGACGATTGCCAGCAATTCGGTTTGCGTCGTTTCGGCCGGCAGACGCAGCACGTCGCTGTCGATTCCCGTTCTCTCGCAGGCCAGGTGCTTGTTGCGAACGTAGACGGCGCTGGCGGGGTCGTCGCCGGTCAGGACCGCCGCCAGGTGGGGGACGACGCCCGTTTGTTGCCGAAAGGCCGAGACGCGATCGGCAATGTCGCCGCGCATCGCGTCTGCAATCGCCTTGCCGTCAATGATTCGTGCGGACATCAAAAGCACCCCGAGTCGCCGCCACGTTTCGCCTATCGAGTCGCTGTTTCGATCGGCTGACCAAGTCGCGACACACTACCCGAGCGACCCGAAGCGTGCAACGCACCACAGCGCTGCACCCGTGAAGACGCCGGCAGCCAGATCGTCGGCCATGATCCCCAGTCCACCCGGCAGCTTTTCAAGCGCGCTGAGGGGCCAGGGCTTGGTGATGTCGAGCAGGCGGAACAGAACGAAGCCCGCAATGGCGGTGGCGAGGCTGAACGGCACAAACAAAAACACCACGACGATCGCCGCGATCTCGTCGAACACCACCGCACCGGGGTCTTTCGCACCCAGCAGCTTCGCTCCGCGATCGCAGATCGGGATGCCGAGGACAACGACGGCTGCCGCAGCCACGTATTGCCACGCAATGGGAAGCTGCTGCATCCCCCACGCGAGCGGCAACGCCAGCAGGCTGCCGAATGTCCCTGGAGCCTTGGGCGCGAAGCCGGTCCCCAGTCCGGTTGCCAGCAACAAGATGACCCGCTCGAGCGGCGATCGATAATCGGGCGGCATTTGCGAATGGGTTTCGATTATTGATCGGCAGCGAGACCGTCGATTGACCGGCGTTGCGTTCGGCTGTTCAAGAAAACAACCCCCCATTATACTCGGTGATGGACGGATCAAAACCGTTTTCTGCTAAAAATCGCGACCGCGCAGCACTTGCCGCTCGATGGGTTCGCGTTGCTTATCTCGGAGCCGCTCGCATGTCGGATGAAGTCAAGTTGCATAAGAACGAGGGGATGAAAGAGGCCAGCCGCCAGTTGCGCGGCACGATCGCCGAAGAGCTGCACAACGATCTCGACCGCTTCGAGGGGGACAGCGAGCAACTGCTCAAGTTTCATGGCACCTACCAGCAGGACGATCGCGACGAACGACACGAAAAGAACGCCGACGGCACGCCCAAGGGCAAGTCGTACATGTTCATGGTCCGCACCCGCATTCCCGGCGGCAAGGTGACTGCCGCGCAGTTTCTGTCAGAACTGGATTTGTGCGATCGCTTTGGCAACGGCACACTGCGGATTACGACGCGGCAGGGCTTTCAACTGCATGGAGTGCTGCGGACGAATCTCAAGGCGACAGTCAAAGCGATCAATGACATCAAGCTCACGACGCTCGCCGCCTGCGGCGACGTCGAACGCAACGTGATGTGCTGCCCCGCGCCTTATAAAAACAATGCCGTGCATACTCAGATGCAGAAGATGGCCGACGCGCTGGCCGAGCACTTGCGCCCGCAGACGACCGCTTACTGGGAAATCTGGCTGCGTGACGATAACGGCGACGACACGAAAGTCTCTGAATTCAAACCGGTCGAAGAGCCGATCTACGGGGCGACCTACCTGCCGCGCAAATTCAAAACGGCGATCGCCCTTCCCGAAGACAACTGCATCGACCTTTACTGCAATGATCTGGGGTTTCTGGCGGACGTCGATAACAACCACATCGTCGGCTACAACGTGCTGGTCGGCGGCGGGATGGGAGTGACCCCCAGCGCCAAGAAGACGTTCCCGGCCCTCGCTATACCAATGGCTTATGTGACCGGCGATCAGGTCTTGAAGGTCGCCGAGGCGGTCGTCAAGGTACAGCGCGACCACGGCAACCGGGTCGATCGCAAGGTGGCGCGGCTCAAGTATCTGATCGCCAATTGGGGCATCGAGAAATTCAAGGCCGAGGTTGAAACGTATTATGGCCAGACCCTTCCCGGTCCAAAGGCCATCGAAGTCACCGGCGTCGACGACCATATCGGCTGGCACGAACAGGGAGACGGCAAGCTGTTTCTGGGGATCAATATCGAGAACGGCCGCATCAAAGACGAAGGGTCGTTGCGGATCAAAACGGGGCTGCGAGCCATCCTCGCAAAATTCGGGATGAACACCCGGCTGACGGCGCTGCAAGCGATCATTTTGTGCGATATCGATCCCAATGACCGGGCCGAGATCACGAAATTGATGAAAGTGCATGGCATCCTGGCCGCCGACGAGCTGACCCTCGTGCGGCGTTATTCGATTGCCTGCCCCGCCTGGCCGACGTGCGGCCTGGCAGTGACTGAGGCGGAAAGGGCTTTACGCGGCTTGATCGACGAGATGGAAGTCGAGTTAAAGAAACTCGACCTGCTGGGAGATAAGATTGCCGTACACATGACCGGCTGCCCGAACGGTTGCGCGCGGCCGTACACTCCCGACATCGGCCTGGTGGGGAAAGCGGCGGGCGAGAAATACACCGTCTTCCTGGGGGGGAACGCCGAAGGCACGCGGCTGGCCTACATCTTCAAAGACATGGTCCCCAAGGAAGAGATCGTCCCCAGCCTGGCGCCGGTCTTTTCGCGCTTCAAAACCGAACGCCGCAGCGGCGAGTCGTTCGGAGACTTCTGCCATCGGGTGGGCAAAGAGTCGCTGACGGACTGAGGCGGCCTGTGCAATGACCTGCAAGTCGCCCCCCCCGGGACAATTCTGTTTCGCCGCGTCGCTTGCGACCCGCGTTTGTGCGCCCCGGCGCGGTCGATTTTTCGGAATCTTGTTGACCGGGCTTTCTGCCGGGGCGTATGATTCAAGGAGTTAACCGCTCGCCGGTCCCGCTGGGAAATGGCGCGATTTTGCGGATTCATTTTCCGGGAATCAGTTTTTGACGCTTCGCATCCGAATTGTTCATGCCCGAGTTCGCCGCTTTGCGCGCCGCTGCTCGCGTCGGGCGACGGTCGGGATGCAAATGCTGCTGGCGCTTTCGCTGTGGCACGCGCCGATTCCCTGGGTTCACGCACACGAGTTGCAAGGTCCGCAGGTCGAGAATTCTCCCGCACTTCATGAGCACGTCGACCATTTTCACTCGCATGATGTTGCGAAGGGCGAGACGCACCTCGATTTGCATACCCATTTGATTCTCCCCTGGGACTGCGATCGCGATTCAGACGGTTCGCCTCACCCGGCTGAACGACCCGGCTGCCGCGACGACGATTTCGTGCCGCTGGCCGGCAGCGCTGGATCGTCGCTCAAAGCTATTGGTCAGCCGACGATCCGCGCCCTTGGCGATCTGGCATTTGCCGGAAGCCTGCCGGCAATGCCCAGGCCGGAAGGGGGTGACGAGCCGGTCTTCTCGCTCACCCGGGGCCGGCATTTCTTCGAAACGTTCGGAAGCTCGGTCTCGGTCAGAGACCTGATTTGCGTCCGACTCTGTTGATCGGCGCGATCGCGCCCGCGGTTTCAGACCGGCGGGATCCGACGCGTTGCGACGCGCATGGTGGGCCTGCGCAAGCCGCTCAATGACAAAACGACGCGCTGTCTGATTCGAAAGACCGAACAGAAAGCATAACCCGATCGCAGTTCCCGGCTTGCTGGTGCCAACCCGCCCATGCAACGATCCGCAGATTACTCAGATTGACACAGATTGAATTCAACACTCCCAAATCTGCGTTAATCCGCGAAATCTGCGGATAATCTTCTGAGAATCCCATGCCCCACCCTACGCCATCACCTGAATAGTCCGGATTGAAACAGTGCTTGTATTGGCAATCCGGTTTCGAGTCCTGTTTATTAGCTGACGTTGCAGGAAGGTGCTATCATGTCCCGGCGCGCCATCGTGAGTGTCATTGTCGGCGTTGTATCGATCGGGGTCGGCTTTGCCGCCTGGAAATTCTGGCCGGCGTCGTCGCCCCCGTCGGAATCAGCCACCGGCGGGGCCGACAACGACTCGCCTAAATCCCAGACACTGCGTATCGTGCTGCCTCCCGGGAAAATCACGAGTGCCAATGTTCAAAGCGAACTGGTCTCGCGCCATTGGTTGCAACAGACGCGCACCGTTCCCGGCCGCATCGACTACAACGGCGTTCGCCGCGTTGATCTGAAAGTGGCGGTCGACGCCGTCGTGCGGCAAGTTCTCGTCAAGCCGGGCGACCCGGTCGAACAGGGGACGCGACTGGCATCGCTCGACAGCACCGAGATCGGTCTCGTCCGCGCCGAAGTCGAACGCAATCAGGCCGATCTGCAGATCGCCGATCAGGCGGTCGAGTTTGCCGAAGAGGTTGCCACCAACCTCGACGATCTGCTGAAGGCGCTTCGCAAAAACCCCAGGCCCCTGGCGATCAAAGAGGTCTTCGACGGCAAGCTGCTGGGCGACCATCGACAAACGATTCTCTCGTCGTATTCGCGATACGTTCTGGCCCACGAATTATGGGAAGACATCCAACCGCTGATCGAGAAAGGAGCCGTCGCCATGCAAGTCGTCAAACAGCGCGATACCGCCCAGCAGGTCGCACACGAAGACTATCTCTCGGTCTGCGAACAGTCGTGGTTCGACGCAGAGCAGTTGCGCGGCAGGGCCCGGTCGAGTCGCAATTACGCGCAGCGACTGGTCGACGTCAGCCGTCAGAAACTGCAATCGCTGCTGGGGGCGTTTTCTCAGCTCGATGCCGACGAAACCGAGCGATCCGACGAAGGAACCGAGTTGACCAGGTTCTACCTGATCGCCCCCTTCGGGGGCTCTGTCGAACAGCGGCACGTTGCCGTCGCGCAGCGTCTAACGGCAGGAGCGGTCGCGTTTGTCGTGGCGAATACCGAATCGCTGTGGGTGACCGCCGACATTCGCGAGCGCGACTGGCAGGTGTTGTCATTGCGGGAAGGAGATCGGCTGTCGATCGAAGTTCCCGCTCTGGGCGGAAAGGAGTTCGAGGCGCAGGTCGACTACGTGGGCCGCGAAGTCGAGCGGGAAACCCGTGCCGTGCCTTTGATCGCCCTGCTCGATAACACCCAGCGCTATTTCAAACCCGGGATGTTTGCCTGGGTCTCGCTTCCCGCCGGGTCGAGCGCTGAAGCCCTGGCCGTCCCGCCGGCGGCCGTGCAGATGCACGACGGGCAACAGTTCGTGTTCGTCGAGGACGGACCGGGGTCGTTTCACCGTGTCGACGTGACCGTCGGCGCGCGGACTCCCGAATGGGTGGCCATCGACAAAGGACTGGATCTTGATCAGCGAGTCGTCACTCAGGGCGCGTTTCTGCTCAAGTCGGAACTGTTGCTGGAAAAAAAATAATGCTCACATCCCTCATCAAACTGTCGATCGAAAACCGTTTCCTCGTGTTGGTCCTGACAGGACTGATGGCGGCCGGCGGCTTGTACTCGGCGTGGAATCTACCGATCGACGCGATCCCCGACATGACCAATACGCAGGTCACGGTCATCACGTCGGCCGGCGCTCTCTCGCCCCTCGAAGTCGAACGCTACGTCACCTATCCCGTCGAATGGACGATGGCCGGCCTGCCCCGACTGACGCAGCTCCGCAGCACATCGCAATTCGGTTTATCGGTCGTGACAATCGTCTTCGAAGACGGAACCGACATTTACTGGGCGCGCAATCTCGTGAACCAGCGACTGCTGGCGGCGAAGAACCAAATCCCGCCCGGTTACGGCGACCCTGAGCTGGGCCCGTTGGCGACGGCGCTGGGTGAGGTGCTGCAGTTCGAGGTCAAAGGTGACGGATATACGCCGATGCAGTTGCGGTCGATTCTCGACTGGGAGATCGCCCCCCAGCTTCGCGGAGTCAAAGGGGTCACCGAAATCAACGTCCAGGGTGGATTTTTCAAGAGTTTCGAGGTCCGTCCCGAGCCCGATCGGCTGGCAGCCTTTGACCTGTCGCTGGAAGACATCTTCAGCGCGATTGAAGAGAACAATCTCACCGCCGGCGGCGGCTACGTTGAACATTATGACGAGCGGCGCTTCATCCGCGGCCAGGCCCTGCTCCAGAACGCCGAGGGGATCGAGCAGGTGGTGTTGCGCAATCAGCCCAACGGGGCGCCGATTCTTATCAAAGACGTGGCCGATGTCGTGATTGAGCCGCTCGTGCGACAAGGGGCGGTCACCCGTGACGGCAAGGGAGAGATCGTCACCGGTATGGTGATGATGCTCTTCGGAGAAAACTCGCGCGAAGTCGTCGCGGCGGCCAAGCGCCGGCTCGACGAAATTGCGCCTTCGCTTCCCAAAGGTGTTTCGATCGAATTGATCTACGATCGGTCGGCACTGATCGGCCGAACCCTTTCGACTGTACTCAAGAATCTCAGCGAAGGGGGAACGCTGGTCATCGTCGTCTTGCTGGTCATGCTGGGCAGCCTGCGGGCGGGGATCATCGTGGCTCTGGCGATTCCCCTGTCGATGCTGTTTGCCGCCAATTTAATGGCGGCGACCGGCGTCACCGCCAGCCTGATGAGCCTGGGGGCGATCGACTTTGGTCTGATCGTCGACAGCTCGGTGATCATGATTGAAAACTGCATTCGCCGCTTGTCGCACAGTCATTTGAGTGCTGCGCATAACGAAGTCATCCTCGAAGCGGCGGTCGAAGTTCGCAAGCCGACGATGTTCGGCGAGCTGATCATCTCGGTCGTTTACCTGCCCGTTCTGCTGTTACAGGGGACTGAGGGCAAACTGTTTCGCCCTATGGCCTGGACGGTGCTGTTCGCTCTGGGGGGGTCGCTGATTCTGTCGCTGACGCTGATGCCCGTGCTGGCGACGATGGGCTTACCGAAAACAATGAGTGAAAAAGACGTCTTCTTGATCCGCTGGATCAAATGGTTTTACGTCCCCCTTCTCGAACGGGTGATTCGCCATCGCATCACGACCATCGCGATGGCCGTCGGCTTGTTCGCCGTCAGCATTCCGATCGGGCTGCACGTGGGGGCCGAATTCATGCCGCGGCTTGAGGAAGGCGACCTGCTGGTCGAAATGATCCGATTGCCGACCGCCACGCTGGAAGGGTCGGAAGCCGTGACGACCCGTGTCGAATTGTTGCTCAAGTCGATGGATGAAGTGAAGACCGTGTTCTGCAAAACGGGGCGGCCGGAGATTGCCTCGGACGTGATGGGGGTTCACCAGACCGACGTCTGGATCATGCTCAAACCCGAGAGCGAGTGGCCCGTTCACAAATCGCGGGACGAACTGGTCAAAGAAATGTCGAAACTGCTCAACGAAAACGTGGCCGGGGCGATGTTCGGCTTTTCCCAGCCGATCGAAATGCGCGTCAACGAACTGGTGGCAGGGGTCAAAGCCGACGTCGCCGTGCTGCTGTACGGCGACGACCTGCCGACGCTGGCGCAAAAGAGCAAAGAGATCGAGCGCGTGTTGCGTACGATTCGCGGCGCCGAAGACGTGAAGGCCAACTACCAGGACAATCTCTCGACGCTGGGAGTCTACGTGCGTCCCGATCGGCTGGCTCGGTACGGCATCAACGCGCGGAAGGTCATGGACGCCGTCGCCTCGATGGGTGGTCGCCGTTGCGGCCAGGTGTTCGAGGGGAAGGCCCGCTATCCGATCATGGTCCGCCTCCCGCAGGAGTGGCGCGAGAAAGTCGAGATGCTCGAACAGGTCCCGGTTTCGAAATCAGGGGGCAAGCCGATTCCGCTGGGCGAACTGGCCGATCTCAGGTTCGAAGACATCCCCCCCAGCATCGACCACGAGGCGACCCGCCGCCGAACATACGTGATGGCCAACGTCCGTGATCGCGATGTCGCCAGCTTCGTGCAGGAAGCTCGGGCTGCCATCGACCGCGATGTGACCTTGCCGACCGGCTTTTTGATTCACTGGGGGGGCAATTTCGAACATCTGCAGACGGCCAGCTTGCGTCTGGTGCTGATCACGCCGCTGGTGCTGCTGCTGATCTTTCTGTTGCTGTACACGTCGGTCCACTCGGCTTCACTCGCCGGGCTGATTTTTCTGGCGGTCCCGATGGCTGCGTCAGGGGGCGTCTATGCCCTGGCTCTTCGCGGCATGCCGTTCAGCGTTTCGGCCGGGGTCGGCTTCATCGCCCTGTTCGGCGTTGCCGTGCTCAATGGCCTGGTTTGGGTCAGCGGTGCCGAGCACCTGCGAGCCGAGGGGCTGCCCCTGGCCGAAGTCTCTGAGCGCACCGCCGTCGCACGACTGCGGCCGGTGTTGATGACCGCGATTGTGGCCAGCTTCGGGTTCATCCCGATGGCCCTTTCGACGACGCCGGGGGCCGAGATTCAGCGTCCGCTCGCGACCGTCGTCATCGGCGGCCTGCTGACGTCGACATTATTGACGACGCTCGTGCTGCCGACGATCTATCCCTGGTTCTGCCCGCGTGCCGTTGGTGTCAATGGGGGGATATAGCGATTCGCCAACTCGGCGTAATCTTCCCGGACCGGGCTGAACACATCCAGGACGCGAACCGCCGCATCCAGGGCCACCGCGCGATGCGGCACGTTGGGCGGGATCAGAAACATCGCCCCTGGTGAGACGACGCGCGTCTCGTCGCCGATTGTCAGTTGCAGCCGCCCTTCGAGCAAGATGCCCCCCTGCTCGTGCGGATGGTGATGCAGCGGCACCTCGGCGCCGGGGTCCATTTCGAGGTACGACAGCATCATGTTCTTGCCGAACGGCGTCCGCATCCGGCAGCCGGGAACCGGAGAAATCGGCGGAGTTTTTTCGAGATCAATGAACCCCATTCTTGTTCGCTCCTCTGTGTTCGTGATGTTGAATCATCGCTGCCGAGCCCGCGAATAACCGATTCTAATACGGATGATTCTGCGAGAGGTAGTCTGTCGGGGCATCGTCGTCGTTTCGCCGCAGTTTTCAGTGTACGATAACAGACAGCCTCCCGGTGTCGGATTCGTCGTCTGTCGAGCGGCCGTGCCGTTTAAGTAGAGATGACCACGTCGAAGAACACTGACCGAAATGCCATGTCCACGACCGAATCGATCACGTCCGCCTCCGATCACGCGGAGACATTGCACTTCCCGGTCCGCCGTGACGGGTGGGACACGGTCGATTTTTACTTGCCGCTGTTCATCGGCAGTCAGGCCGGTGGCCTGTTTTTTATCGTGCTCGGCATCAGTCTGTTGCACGAAACAACGCCAAAGTTGGTGGGATGGGTCTACATTCTGATGGGCACGATTCACTTCGTACTCGGCACAATCGGCAGTGTCTTTCGAACGTGGCGGCGGTTTGCCGAGCAGTATGAACTGACCGAATCGCAATTTGTTCTTCAGTGCGGCTACTGCCGGCAGCGGGCGCGGTACCGAGAGATTTCGGGGGTCCATCCGATCAAGATTTGTCGCTCGACGACAGCGCTGAAGCCCGCCGTGCGCATCAAGTTCCGCAAGCCGATTGCGCCGCCGGGGGGCGAGTATGCGGGGGGGACCATCGAATTCGACATTTTCGGCTACAAGCGGAGTCAGCCGCTCCTCCAGGCGTGGTCGCTCGACGTCTCTCCCGTCAACCTGGAAGGTTTTCTCGAAGAACTGGCAACCCGCTGCCCGCACCTTCAACGTGAAGGACCGCGATTTAATCTCAAATCCACCGTCGAATCTATCGACGGGCCTTCGTCACAGCGATGACGAAAGGGCGATAGTCATTTCACCGCACTCGCCGCCAGTTCCAACTGTGTGATCTCGTCACGCGTCATTTTGCGCATATCTTCGTTGATTCGCATCGAGCAGAACTTGGGGCCGCACATCGAGCAGAACTTGGCGCTCTTGAACGTTTCCTGCGGCAAGGTCTCGTCGTGCATGCTGCGCGCCCGTTCGGGATCGAGCGACAGGCGGAACTGCTCGTTCCAGTCGAATTCGTAGCGGGCTTTCGAGAGGGCGTCGTCGCGATCGCGGGCCCCCTTGCGATGGCGGGCCACGTCGGCGGCATGGGCGGCGATCTTGTACGCGATCACCCCCTCACGCACGTCGTTCGCGTCGGGCAAGCCCAGATGTTCTTTGGGAGTGACGTAGCACAGCATCGCCGCGCCGTGCTGACCGGCGATCGCGGCGCCGATCGCGCTCGAGATGTGGTCGTAGCCCGGCGAAATATCGATCACCAGCGGGCCGAGCACATAGAACGGCGCCCCGTGGCAAACTTCGATCTGCCGCTGGATGTTCATGGGAATCTGATCCATCGGCACGTGGCCGGGGCCTTCGATCATCACCTGGTTGTTCTTGGCCCAGGCGCGCTTCGTCAGTTCACCGAGCGTGCCGAGTTCGGCGAACTGGGCATCGTCCGATGCATCGGCCAGGCATCCGGGGCGCAATCCGTCTCCCAGACTCCAGGTGACATCATATTGGTACATGATGTCGCACAAATCTTCGAAGTGCGTGTACAGCGGGTTCTGCTGGCGATGGGACATCATCCATTGCGCCAACAGCGAACCGCCGCGGCTGACGATGCCGGTGATTCGCCCCATCGTTTTCGACAGGTGCTCGAGCAGCACGCCGGCATGCAGCGTCATGTAGTCGACCCCCTGCTGCGCCTGATGCTCGACCATGTCGAGCATGTGTTGTGGTTTCATATCCAGGAAGTCTTTGAGATTCTGAACGACCTGGTAGATCGGCACGGTGCCGATCGGCACGGGCGAGGCGTCGATGATCGCCTGCCGAATGACGTCGATCTGGCCGCCGGTCGAGAGATCCATCACCGTGTCGGCCCCGAAGTGCACGGCCGTGTGCAGTTTTTCGAGTTCCGAGTCGATATCGCTGGTCACCGCACTGTTGCCGATGTTGGCGTTGATCTTGCAGGCCGATGCGATGCCGATCGCCATCGGCTCGAGCCGCTTCTTGAGATGGACTTTGTTGGCGGGGATCACCATTCGACCGGCAGCGACTTCGCTGCGGATCAGTTCGGGTTCAAGTTGCTCGCGGCGTGCGACGTATTCCATTTCGGGGGTGATTTCCCCCTTGCGGGCCGATTCGATCTGCGTCATCAGAAGTTCCTTTGTGAAAGCCGTTGTTATCGTAGTCGCGAGGCGACGGGGGGTCAAAGGTGATCCCCCGTTTCGCGCTGCAGCGCGGCCGAGTCCTGGGGTCGATCGACGTGCCCGCAGACCGATTGACCATTGGTTCGGCCGCGCCTCACCGCTAAACTGTCGATCGCCGCGCCAGCGCGACCTGCGTTGGACATTCACCACTCACGATAGACCGCCCCTTCGCTCTCATGACTTACGACGTGTATGGTGTCGGCAATTCGCTCGTCGACATTCAAGCCCGCGTTTCCGATGAAGTCCTCGCGACTCTGGGCTTTGGTAAAGGGCTGATGACGCTCGTCGATGATGCGACGCAGCGCCGCGTGCTGGCAGCGCTGGATGGGGCGGCGATCTCGCAATCGGCCGGCGGCTCGGCGGCCAACACCCTGATCGCCCTCGCCGATTTCGGCGGTAAGTCGGCCTATGCCGCGAAGGTCGGCGACGACGCGCTGGGGCGATTCTGCCTTCAGGATATGCGCGAGATCGGCGTGACCATTGAAGTTCCCGTTGCCGCCGGAGACACAGGAACCAGTGTGATTCTGATCACCGACGATGCGCAGCGAACGATGCTCACGCACCTGGGTGTTTCTGCCACGCTGGGACCCGACGACGTCAGCGAAGCAGCGATTCGCAACGCGAAGTACGTCTATGTCGAGGGCTATCTGTTTTCCGGCGAGCCGACCCGTTCGGCCGCACTCCGCACGATCGAGTTGGCCAAACAATACGGCGTCAAAGTGGCGTTTACGGTCTCCGACCCGTTTCTGATCGCGCAGCATCGCGACGAATTCTGGCGGCTGATTGAAGGGCCGGTCGATTTGCTGTTCTGCAATCTCGAAGAAGCCCGCAGCCTGACCGGCCGCCACGACCCGATCGAATGCGCGGTTGAAATTCACAAGCATGCCGATAACGTCGCTTTGACGCTGGGCGCCGACGGGTCGATCCTCATGCATCAGGGCCGGGTTCTGCCGATTGAAGGCGCGCCCGCCAAGGCGATCGACACCACCGGCGCCGGCGACATGTACGCCGGGGCGCTTTTGTACGGAATCACCAACGGCCTCGCGTGGAATGAGGCGGGCCATCTGGCCTCGCAGGCGGCGGCAAGAATCGTGTCGCAGCTCGGCGCGCGCTTGAAAAACAAATTCACCCGCGCCGAGATTGCGGCGCTGCAAAGCCGCTAAAGGAGAATGCCTTCGTGCCGTCTCGGCAGCGGACGTTCTGGAATTTGATTCTGCTGTTTGTCGCGACCTATGGTCCCCTGGCGGCCGCGGGCGTGCTCGTGGCTGTGTTCGCGCTGGACATTCCGGCGTCGACGGCCCTCGCCGGGCTGTTGTTGTTTTCGGCGCTGGCCCTGGCGGCGACGGTGTGGTCGGCCTCGATCTTCGCCCTGCGGTTTTCCGGCAGCGTGGCCGCCGCCGAGGCGGCGCTGGGCCGCGTTTCGAAGGGAGATTTCGAGGGGCGCATTCCCGTCGAGCACCGCGACCTGATTGAGCCTGTCCCGGCGGCGGTCGATGCCATGCAGCGCTACCTGCAGACCCGATTCGCCGAATTACAGGCGAACCGCGATCAGTTGCGCACCGTGCTCGACAGTATGGTCGAGGGGGTCGTCGCCGTTGACAGCGCGCAGCGCGTGTTATTGCTCAACGACGCAGCCTGCCGTTTGTTTCGCATTCAGGATCCCGGGGCGGTGGGCCGGCCCTTGTGGGAACTGGTCCGCAGCCCGCAGCTTCACGAATGGGTGGCCGCGGCGTTGAAAACGAGCGAGCCCGTCGGCGGAGAATTCGAGCTCATCGCCCCGGCGTCGCGAACGCTTTCGGTGCGCGTGGCCGGCCTCCCGGCCGATGCAGCGCCGGGTGCGATCGTCGTCGCCAGCGATATCTCGCAGTTGCGACGGCTCGAATCGGTGCGGCAGGAGTTCGTCGCCAACGCGTCGCACGAACTGAAAACTCCCCTGGCGTCCATCAAAGCCTGCGTCGAAACCCTGCTGGACGGCGCCCTCGACGACGTGGAAGTCCGCGTGCGGTTTTTACAGATGATTGCCGAGCAGAGCGAGCGTCTGGACCGCCTCGTCCGCGACCTGCTGTCACTGACGCGAATCGAATCCGAGGGAATGAAAACCGATCTGCATTCGGTGCCCCTGGCCGAAATCGTCACCGTCTGTCGCGAGCGACACCGGCAGAACGCCGAGCGGCAGCGAATGCAACTGGTCACGCAACTCCCCCCCGAGCCGATCATCGTTCTCGGCGACGAAGAAGCACTCGAACAGATTCTGGACAACCTGGTCGACAATGCCATCAAATATACGAACGAAGGGGGTACGGTGACGATCCGCTGGCAGTTGCACGAAGGGGGCTGCCTGCTCGAGGTCGAGGATACCGGCATCGGCATTCCGCAGAGCCACTTGCCCCGGATTTTCGAGCGCTTCTATCGAGTCGATAAGGCGCGATCGCGCGAACTGGGGGGGACGGGGCTGGGCCTGTCGATCGTCAAGCATCTCGTCCAGGCGGTCGGGGGCAGTGTTTCGGTCAACAGCCGCCTGGGCAAGGGAACGTTGTTCGCCGTTCAACTGCGGCTTCCCGAGTCACTCGCGACCCGCTAGCGGCGAGCTCACTTCCGAAAAGAGCAGTTGCCCGGGTTGGGCATTGGTATCTACTTCTACTGTCGGTCGTTCATTTGCGTTGCTTAACGCGTAGTGGGGCCAGGCGTTTGCGTTGTTTCCAGTGATAGAAGCGTGCGAGTTCGTTGCGTTGGAGGCGTCGCGTGATATTGCGAGAGACGAGTTCCCGG